>NZ_JBIUCQ010000012.1:0-117487 GCF_044538495.1 Acinetobacter sp. ABJ_C4_1
GGTCTATATATAATTCTAATTTAATATTTCTTCATAAAATAATTTATAAAATTAAAAAAGGCCTCAAAATTGAGGCCTTTTTTATAATTAAAATTATTCTGGGTTAAACAATGCGAACACCTCAGCTTCAGTTAGTTTTTTTGTTTGATTTTGAAAAGTGTAAAAATCGGGTTTTGAGTCAATAAAAATTTCCATATCCAAATTCAAGCCTTCTACTGACTCATTTAAAGAAAATGCATTGATATTGCAGTAACTTTGATCTTTCGTTCTCCAAAAAATTGTTGTTCCACAAGCATTACAAAAGCCTCGTTCTCCCCAGTCAGAAGAGTTAAATACACTAAGATGCTTTTGCTGAATAAACTTTAAACTGCCTTTGACCACATCAACTGTCATATTGACACCACTAGTTTGTCTACGACACATCGAACAATGGCAAGCATGTACATCATGATTTTTTAATTCAACTTCAAAAGTTGTTTTACCGCATAAACACTGACCGTTCATTATTATTTTCCACAAGAAGTTTATATTTTTAGGGTTATAAAATATTCTACTGAACCACATTTTACAAGTTTATAAACTATAAAATAGCCATATTTCTTATACTTGCTAACTTGACAATATGCATTTTAACGCCTAATTTAACATCAAGTTCCATTTTAGAACTTTAATTACTGAAGGACTCAAAAAATGAAAAACCCTATGGAAATGACAGGCCTCGAATTTTTACAAGCCATGATTGAAGGTCACATTCCACCTGCCAGTATAAGCAAAACTATTCCAATGCAACCTACTGAGATTTCTGAAGGATCTGTGACTTTCAAAGCACAAGCAGATCACAATCATTTAAACCCATTAGGTGGTGTACATGGTGGCTTTGCTGCCACAGTTCTAGATTCGGTAACTGGCTGTGCAGTACATACGATGTTACCTGCGGGTGTAGGCTATGGCACAATCGACCTTAACGTGAAAATGTGCCGCCCCATTCCAAAGAACCATCCTTTAATTGCGACAGGCAAAGTCATTAATTTAAGTAAAAATTTAGGTATTTCCGAAGGTAAAATTATTGATGAAGAAGGTAAACTTTATGCGTATGCAACAGCAACCTGCATGATCATTCGACCATAAAAACTAAGGCAGCTTTAAATGGCCGCCTTTTTTATTAAGTCAGGAAGATCTGGACGGTCACAAGTTTGTGCAACCACATAAGGTGCCCAAATATTCTTAAGTTGAAGCTCTATCACTTTATGACACTGAGTAGACCAAGCTAAAACTTTATTTTTACCTAGTAATAATTCGCCTTCGAGCTGGAAAATATAGAGGGGTTTAGATTGATCTAATATGTTGGAAGACTTTAAAACTTTCAGTGAAGTATGCACATCCCATTTTGCACTAAACCAGAGTTGTAATAAGTCACCTAAGTACAAGTCCTGCTTTTTAAATGGAAAAGCATTGATCCATGCATCTTCTACAAGTGTGTAATAAGATTCTGGTTGATTTAAAATATTGAGATAATTGCGTTGATAAAAATCAAAATTAGAAAAAATAGAAGCAACAGTAAGTGTTTTCATACTTATCTCCGATTTAGCCATTTTAGTGCTGGCAAGTTGGTTTAAATCCACACTGTTTGGATTACTCCAAACGCTTGTTCTTTTTTGAATCTAGCAATTGAGTTTTTAAAGTGCAAGTAATTTATATCCTCGCTACTCAACTTGATCAAATAAGAAGCATACAACACAAAAATGAAGGAAACATGACGATTTTCACTTGACCCTTGTCAAAATCTCCTTATAATCGCATGCAGATTCTCCCATAGCTCAGTCGGTAGAGCGACGGACTGTTAATCCGCAGGTCCCTGGTTCGAGCCCAGGTGGGAGAGCCAAATACTAAAAAGCCCGCAGCATTAAAGCGGGCTTTTTTATTGCCATTTATTTTGAATACCTATAAAAAATCCCCTACCTACCTGTAGAGGATTTGCTTTTCATGAATTGATATTTACTAGATTTAATCATCAGATCTAAATTTAAAGAATATATCCCCATCTTTAGATCATTTTTAAAATTCTATTATTCCGCTTCTACAACTTTTAATGGGTTAAAAGACTGCGTTGTTGGCATCATTTCTATACGGTTAATATTAATATGAGCTGGTTGCGATGCAATCCACGCTACCGTATTTGCAATATCTTCAGGCAAAATTGGATTTTTCTTATCATAGAGACTACTCACTTTCTCCTGATCCCCTTTAAAACGTACAAGAGAAAACTCAGTTCCCCCACACAGCCCTGGTTCAACGTTAGTTACGCGCACACCAGTACCAGCCAAATCTGCACGTAGATTTAAACTAAACTGCTCTACAAAAGCTTTTGTTGCCCCATATACATTGCCACCTGGATATGGGTATGTACCTGCAATTGACCCCATATTAATGATTAAGCCTGATTTCTTCTTTACCATACTTGGTAAAATTAGTCGGGTAACCGTCACAAGCCCCTTAACATTGGTATCAATCATCGTGTACCAATCATCTAATTCTGCCTTGTCTGCCGATTCTAAACCTAATGCCAAACCTGCATTATTTACGAGCAAATCAATTTGATCGATTTGAAATTCATTTGGTAATTCTTTGAATATTTTATTTATATTTTCTGCTGTATCCGTCATATCAAATACTAATGGGTAGAATTTTTCACCAAGTTCTTGTTTTAGTTCTTCTAGTTTTTCTGCCCGTCTTCCGCAACCAATAACTTTATAGCCTAACTCAATCAGCTTTTTTGAAATGCTATAACCAAAACCTGCCGATGCGCCTGTAACTAATGCTAACATTCTTATATCCTTAGAAATGATCAACTATTTCAGTTGAACTCATGATGAACATATCAGCCTTTATATTTACACAATATTGATTATTAGCCTAAAAAAATAAAAGTTTTTTTAAAAATTTTAAGAGAAATTGAAATCTATAAAAAATATATTTATTAAATGATTATATGCATTAAAAAACTAAAAGCAGAACATATGTATAGCCAAAGAGATAAAGCTCATCTAATAAAAAAGTTTACCGTGAAAGGTAAACTTTTTTAACTGAGGCATTTAAGACTACGCAGGAATACCACTATGAAACCGGAAAGTATCATCCGGAGTCAAAATCAGATTCTTTTCAACCTCACGGATATGTTCAATACGTTGCTGAATATCCTCTTCAGGATTTTTCATTTTGGCAGTTTCTGCGACATCAAACGCTAGTGCTAAATAGTCTTCAAAATGACGAGATTCAGACTTAAGCAGGTAACGATAATAGCGTCCCAGTTCGTCATCTACACGCGGAGCAAGTGCATAAAAACGTTCGCATGAACGTGCTTCTACAAAAGCTCCGATAACCAGTACGTCAATTAAAGCTTCTGGCTCATATGTACGTATCTCTTTTCGTAAACCACCCGCATAGCGACCTGCACTTAAACCTTTCCACTCTTGCCCACGTTTCGTCATAAATTCGAGGACTTGTTCATAGTGAAGCATTTCTTCACGTACAAGTTGAGCAAGTTTAACTTGTAGATCTGTAAAAAAACTATAGCGGAACATTAAGTTCATTGCCGTACCAGCTGCTTTTTTCTCGCAATTGGCATGATCTTGCATCAAGATATCTAAATTATTAACGGCCTCATCTAACCATTCATTTGGAGTTTGACACCCCAAAAATGCTAATACTGGCTGCATTAATTCATCGTAATTGATACTCGACATTACTAATTATCCTGCTGCCTGAATCGCTGTTTTCATATCTTTAACAGCTTGTGCCAGACCTACAAAAACACTATCTGCAATAATTGAATGACCAATGTTTAATTCATGAATTTGTGGAATTGCTGCGATTGGTGCAATATTTTTTAGGTTAAGTCCATGACCTGCATTTACAACTAAACCTTTTGAAGCTGCATACTCAACACCTTTTACAATGCGAGTAAGTTCTTCTTGTTGTTCTTGCTCTGTTGCTGCATCGGCATATGCCCCTGTGTGCAACTCAATTGTAGGTGCACCACATGCCACTGCCGCATCAATTTGAGCAAAATCCGCATCAATAAATAATGATACGTCACACCCAAGAGCAGCTAAGGCCTGAGTTGCAGCCTTAACTTTTTCAAAGTTAGTGACTACATCTAAGCCACCTTCAGTTGTTACTTCTTGGCGTTTTTCAGGAACGAAGCATACATGTTGTGGCTTAATTTCTTTTGCAAACTCGACCATTTCATCAGTAACAGCCAACTCTAAATTCATACGTGTTTTTAACAATGGACGCATGCGACGTACGTCATCATCTTGAATATGGCGACGGTCTTCACGCAAATGCAAAGTAATACCTTCTGCACCAGCTTGTTCACAAATAAGCGCAGCTTCTACAGGGTCTGGGTAAGTAGTACCGCGCGCCTGTCTTAAAGTAGCAACATGGTCTATGTTTACACCAAGCAATGCAGCCATAAATAAATCCTAATTACGATTGAGTTTGAGTATTTTGAATCCACAATTGTCGACTTTTTAGGGGACGGTCACCTAAAAGCGATGTAATCATTTGACGGTATAGTTTACCTAATAATTGCAATTGTTCGTGAGAAAAATCCTGCCCTTGCTCATAGTCCAGCATAGATAAAATCGCTTTTCCCGACAAAGATGAACGGCCTGCCTGAATCACTGGAGCAAAACCTTCAGTCACTTGAAACTGATAAAACTGATGGGGCAAAATTTCTTTTTGTGCGCTATCAACTGAGAAATCAATCGCATAGCCTAGCTCTGGAAGTAAGACATGTTCAAACTGCCTTAATATCTGCCTGAGAAAGAGATCTGGATTTTCGTGAGAAGATAATTGTTGTAACTGGAGCAAAGTTAACTGATATTGTTCAAAAGTTTGTGGCATTGCCTCTTCTAATGGGCAAAGTCGTAAAACAATTTCATTTAAATAAAAGCCAGCAAAAAAAGCATCACCAAAAAAGAAAACTGGCTGATTTAATATTTCCAGCTTCGTAAAATTTTTAAGTTCACTTTTACCTGTGGCTTGCAACCGAATTGGTTGATATTGAGGAGGCGGAGTCTGTCTTAAAATGCCATCAACCCGCCCGTATTCCTGAGTGAAGAGATGCACAATATGGCTTTTTTCACGATATTTACGATGGTGAATCATATATCCATGTAGGACTTCATTGCGCATCATAAAAAGAAACTATTCCTTAGATTCTTTTTCTTTCTTATCGTCATCATCACCATCAGGAATTACAGCTCCTACAACAGCAGCTGTACCCTTCACTACACCTTTCGTTGTTTTATAGGCAATACCTACTGGTACGGTTACAAGCTTATATACACAACCTTGTAACATCAATGTACACCCAACAATAACCAATATTGATGTAATTGCTTTCATACCAGTATTCCCTGCTTATTAGATATCACTATATCCTAAACTTTTTAAAGCACGTTCATCATCAGACCAACCACCTTTAACCTTAACCCATAAGGTAAGCATGATCTTTTGTTCGAACATTTTTTCCATGTCTTTACGAGCATCCATACCAATCGTTTTAAGCTTGGCACCTTTTTCACCAATCACAATTGCTTTTTGGCCAGGACGATCTACAAAAATAGTTGCATCAATATAGGTACAAGCTGGCTTTAATCGACCAGTTTTTTCATTAACAGTTGCCTCTTCCGTTTTAAAAGATTCAATTTGTACTGTTAAATCGTATGGTAACTCTTCACCCAACTGACGCATGATTTTTTCACGGATGATTTCACTTGCCAAGAAGCGCTCAGAACGATCCGTAATTTGATCGAATGAATACAGTGGTGGCTGATAAGGAAGATATTTTTCAATCGTTTCACTTAAATGCTCCAAGTTTGCTCCACGGAGAGCAGAGACAGGAACAATCTCAGCAAAATTCATAAGCTTGGTACGCTCTTGAATCAAAGGAAGAATCTCTCTTTTATCTTCAAAAGTATCAGCTTTGTTAATTACCAAAATAACTGGCATTTCAGCGTTCTTGAGTTTCTCAAGCACTAAGTCGTCATTTTGAGTCCACTTATAAGCATCGATAACAAATAAAACTAAGTTAACGTCACGTAATGCAGAATGTGCAGCACGGTTCATCATTTTATTGATCGCGCGTACTTCTTTCTTATGCATTCCCGGTGTATCTACATAAACCGCTTGCATTTTTTCACGTGAATCAATACCAATAATTTTATGGCGTGTCGTTTGAGGTTTACGTGAAGTAATTGAGAGTTTTTGACCCAATAAATGGTTCATGAGGGTAGATTTACCCACATTTGGACGTCCCACAATCGCCACAAATCCGCTCTTAAAATCCGAAGGAATTGTAACGCCTTTGGAACTAAAAAATTGATCAATCAGATTGTTTGGATCTTGGTTTTCATTTGAATCTGGATTGATTTGATCAGAATGCATCGACATGCAGGTTATTGCTCCAATAACTTTAAAATTTCCGCCGCTGCTGCCTGCTCGGCAAAACGACGACTTGACCCCTCACCATAAATCTTTGGTAAACCATCTACCAAACATTCGACTTTAAAGTGTTGATGAGGTGCATCACCCTGAATATCTACAACCTCGTAAACAGGGAGAGGTTTTTTACGTGCTTGTAGATACTCTTGTAAACGTGATTTTGGATCTTTGAGTTGATCTGTTGGCTCAATATGATCTAAATAAGGTACGTACCATTTTAACACAATATCTTTGAGTAGGTTCAGATCACTACTATCAAGATAAATTGCACCAATAATCGCTTCTACCGTATCTGCTAATATTGACTCACGATGATGACCGCCAGATTTCAACTCACCCGTGCTTAATATTAAACACCGACTAAGTTGCAAATCGGTTGCAATTTTACCTAATGCTTCTTGGCGAACCAAAGTTGCACGCATACGCGTTAAGCGCCCCTCATTTTCATGTGGGTAAGCATGGTATAAATAATTGGCAATGATCATCCCCAACAGCGAATCGCCTAAAAACTCTAGACGCTCATAGTTATACTTATGACTCACCGAACGGTGAGTCAAAGCTAACTGTAGCAATTCAGGCTGTTTAAATTGATAACCGATTCGGCTGAGTAAGCGAGGATCACTTAGTTTGAACTGATGTTTTGTCAAAACTCTTCTCAAATGTTAAAACTAAATCAATATTCAGTAAGAAAGGCTTTCTTACCTCATATTTCTTTTTGACCGTTAGACCAGACTGGTTAAACACTTCGGCAATCTCTTTAAAATGGAGATCACGAATATTATTCATTTCCAGTCTTTGATCCATCTGTGCCATAAATTTTTGGGGTGTCGTATCAGCTGAGCTTTGTTGCATAAGCTCGGTAATCTGATTATTAATCACACGATCATCCCAATACGCTGGCCAAACTGCAAGTACAGCTTTCACTGCAATTGCAAATATGACCACCCCAAATAAAATTGCTAAATACGAAGTACCCTGTTGTGCCTTACGCATTTTTGTTTTCCTAATGGTTGTTTTTAATCTATTTTCCCATTTCGGTTAAAGCTTGGCAGGTGGAAACCAGGTTCTTTATGCATCCAGACATAGAAAGCTCGGCCTGTTAAGTTTTCTTCAGGAACGAAGCCCCAGAAACGACTATCAGCACTTTGATCGCGGTTGTCCCCCATTGCAAAGTAATGTCCTTTCGGAACGGTTACTTCCCAATATAAACCGTCTTGGTTTGAATATTTGCCATTATCAACATAATTGATAAATGGCGCCTGACGCGCAACGTTTACGCCTTCAAGCTCACGCATCGTAAAGGTATGATCACCAATCGTTTCTTTATGATAAATAGACGTTGGTGTATCTAAAGCATCTTTTTCACGACTAAACTGTGTTGCTACTTTAGGAACTTTTTGACCATTAATAATCAATTGTCCATGATCATAAACAATATGGTCACCCGGCAAACCAATTACACGCTTAATATAGCTAATGGTTGGTTGAGGTGGGTAACGGAATACGATGACATCACCACGTTTTGGTTCACCTACATCAATCACTTTTTTATTTACGATAGGTAAACGCACACCATAGTCAAATTTATTAACTAAAATAAAATCGCCAGTCTCTAAAGTTGGAACCATAGAGTCTGATGGAATGTTAAATGGTTCATAAAGAAATGAGCGAAGTACAAGTACAACAGCTAAAACTGGCCAAAAGTCATAGGCCCATGTAATAACAAAATTTTCGTTCTCTCGGCCTTTATTCGCACGCTGTTTAAAAACAAGTTTATCTAGCAACCACACTGCAAATAAAATCAGCGTAACTGGAACAAGAATTAAATTAAAATCAAAATCCACATGACCTCACTCGCAGCCTAGCTGCTTGCTTTATGGCTGGGAGATATAAGTTCATCCCAGCCCTTTCTTTTATCTTTCTACTTTCAAAACAGCTAAGAACGCTTCTTGTGGAATTTCTACACTACCCACTTGTTTCATACGTTTCTTACCTTCTTTTTGTTTAGAAAGTAATTTTTTCTTACGAGACACGTCACCGCCATAACATTTTGCTAGAACGTTTTTACGCATCGCCTTAACGGTCGAACGAGCAATAATTTGAGCACCAATGGCAGCCTGAATTGCAACATCAAACATTTGACGTGGAATCAAGTCTTTCATTTTTTCAACTAAAGCAATACCACGATGGCGAGCATCATTACGGTGACAAATCATAGCCAAGGCATCAACCTTTTCACTATTAATTAATACATCAACCTTAACTAAAGATGAACTTTCGAAACGTACGAAGTTATAGTCTAGCGATGCAAAACCACGTGAACATGATTTAAGCTTGTCAAAGAAATCCATTACGACTTCAGCCATTGGAATTTCAAAAGTAATCGAAACTTGATTACCCAAGAACTTCATGTCTTTTTGGACACCACGACGCTCAATACATAAGGTCATGACATTACCTAAGTATTCTTGCGGCACAAGAATATGACATTCAGCAATTGGCTCACGTAAATCTTCAACAACTGAACCATCTGGCATTTTAGACGGACTGTCGATATAGATCGTCTCACCTTTTTTGGTAACAGCTTCATAAACTACTGTTGGTGCCGAACTAATTAAATCGAGATCGTACTCACGTTCTAAACGCTCTTGTACGATTTCCATATGCAACATGCCCAAGAAACCACAGCGGAAACCGAAACCAAGTGCATCCGAACTTTCAGGTTCAAAGAACAAGGCAGAATCGTTAATTTGTAATTTCTGTAATGCTTCGCGGAATGGTTCAAAGTCGCTTGAATCGATTGGGAAAAGACCCGCATAAACCTGCGGTTTAACCTTTTTAAAACCAGGTAAAGTTGCAACGTCTGGTGTTGTTGCAAGTGTAATGGTATCACCTACTGGCGCACCAAAAATGTCTTTAATACCCGCAATAACAAAACCTACTTCACCAGCTTCAAGAATATCTGTTTCAGTATGCTTAGGATTAAATACACCTACAGAAGTTACCGGATGAGTTTGTCCTGTCGATTTAACCAACATTTTGTCGCCCTTACGGATACGACCTTGTTTAATACGAACAAGAGACACTACACCTAAGTAGTTATCAAACCATGAATCGATAATTAAAGCTTGTAATGGAGCTTCACGATCACCTTCTGGCGCCGGAATAACGTCAACTAAACGCTCTAATACACCTTCAACACCTAAACCTGTTTTTGCTGAACAAGTCGGTGCATCTGTCGCTTCAATCCCGATAATTTCTTCAATTTCATGAATTACACGTTCAGGTTCAGCCTGCGGTAAATCAATTTTATTTAAAATAGGAAGAACTTCGAGACCTTGTTCAATCGCGGTGTAACAGTTTGCAACTGATTGTGCTTCTACGCCTTGCGCAGCATCAACAACCAACAATGCACCTTCACATGCAGCTAATGAGCGAGATACTTCATACGAGAAGTCAACGTGCCCCGGAGTATCAATAAAGTTAAGCTGATATTCTTGTCCATTTGGATGGGTGTAATACAATGTTACTGAGGCTGCTTTAATGGTAATCCCACGTTCGCGCTCAAGCTCCATTGAGTCTAAGACCTGAGCTTGCATCTCACGATCTTGTAAGCCACCACACATCTGAATAAAACGGTCAGCCAAAGTAGACTTACCATGATCGATATGAGCGATAATCGAGAAATTTCGGATATTTTTGATATCAACTGATTTTTTAGCTTGCGCCATGGGCTACCTTGAGAAAATATAAAGTGCTATGTAGCTTGTTTTAATACATAGCCAAAGCGGTTTAACAAATTGCGAGAGATTATAGCAGATGGATATTTTAAAGTATCCAAAATAATCATGAGCTTTGTACTTATGTTCTAAAAAATGACAATTCAAAGCACATGTAATACTTCCGACTATCGAGCATATGAAATAGTAAAATCTAAAGGATTTATGCTTGTATCAAGGGGCTTATAAGCTTGTGTAAAAGTTGGCGACATTCGTTTTGGTCGACCCGATGCAATTTCAATACATGCCCACTTGGTATTCCCAACAAATAAGACTACCTGATCAGAGGGACGGAAAAACACATACTGGCGAAATGAATAAAGCGCATTGATATCGTCTAGCCATGTCCGCAATATAATTTCTTCGCCTTCAAACGCAGCCTTACGGTATTGCACATGATGTTCAACAGCAACCATTGCATGCTTGAGCTCAAGGTATTTGGTTACGCCTACCCCTAATGTTTCAACATGAGCAGCAGCAACATCTTGCATCCATTGGACATACATTACATTGTTAACATGACCCAAAGCATCAATATGCTGTGGCTGAACCTGAATATGTAAATCGAAAATACTACTCACAAAACACCCACTTTAATTATTAAATCTAAAGCTACAATTAAATTAGCTAGATCGAACATTATGCCGAATACAAATAATAAAAAACCACCCATTCTCAGGGTGGTTTAGTTTTATATCATTTTACTGAATGCGTAAACCAAGCATTGCACGTTGTCCTTGACGAATGATTCCAACACGTGCAACCGTATTTTTTTGTAAGTTAGAAACAACTTTCGCAAAATCTTGGCTATTTAAAATTTGAGTATTATTAACCTGAACAATTACATCACCAGGAATAATATTTGACAATGATGCTAGCCCACCACGGCGAACATCTTGAACATAAATACCACCTTTTACACCCAAAGTATTTTTCTCTGGTTCAGCTAAATCACGAATACTCATGCCTAACACTGGACCTTTAGAAGCTGAAGTCTGAGTACCTGTGGCTGGTGTTTCATCTGGTGCAGTTGCTAAAGTTGCAGTGATATTACGAGTTTTATCATCACGTAACACTTCAAACTGGACGGTTTGATTTGGCTGTACTTTATTTAGTGCGTAGAGCAAATCACTTGTACGCAGCACAGAAGCACCATTAAGTTTTAAAATCACATCACCTGCTCTAAGCCCTGCTTTTTGAGCAGGTGAATTTGGCGTTACTTGTGTGATGAGGGCACCTTCTGGTTTAGGCAGTTTGTAAGCATCGGCAAGGTTACGGTCAATATCTTGCATCATAACGCCTAGGTATGAACGAGTAACTTTGCCTTTGGTTTTAAGCTGTTCAGCTACATCCATCGCAACATCGATTGGAATAGAGAAAGACAAGCCCATATAGCCGCCAGTACCACTAAAGATACGTGAGTTTACCCCGACGACTTCACCATTTTGGTTAAACAATGGACCACCTGAGTTACCAGGATTCAATGCCACATCGGTTTGAATAAATGGTACAGAAGTTTCACCACTCATGTTTCGTGACTTGGCACTGACAATACCTGCTGAGGCGGAGTAGTCAAAACCAAATGGAGAACCAATTGCTAATACTGGCTCACCTACACGTAAACGGTCAACATTACCAACTTTTAAAGCAGGATAATTACTTCCATTGACTTTTAATAATGCAACATCGGTACGTTCATCACTACCAACAACAGTTGCATCAATTTCACGACGGTCATTTAAAGTAATACTAATGCGAGAAGCATTTTCAATCACATGATGGTTTGTGAGTAAGTAACCATCTTTACTAATAAAGAATGCACTACCGTATGCGGTTTTTTCTTGAGGACCTTGTTGCTGTGGAATGATGACCTGATTACCAAAGAAACGTTTTAAAATTTCAGGAACTTGCTGTTGTAACAGTTCATCCTGAGTCATTTTTTTTACGACGTTTACGCTCACCACAGCCGGACTAACTTGTTCAACGAGGTTTGAAAAATCAACAGCAGCATTTGCTTGAACAGCGGCAACTGTAAATACCGCTGCATACATTCCTTGTTGTAAATAGCGAGATTTCATTCGGTGCTCACCCACAATTGGTCTACGAGAATAAGAATAAAACTTTTGTATCACAATGCTTTGGAATTGTGCGTAACAATATGTTTATTTGTAAGACATCATCATCACGTTTATTTTACGCATTGCAATTTTTTAAGGTAATTGCAATTTTTCTGTGACTTAGAGCGCTTAAGCTCTTGCCTTTTTAGGTAAAAAGGGGTGTCATTAGCGGACGTTTTAAATTGATGCGAATGGACATGCCTAATCAACAGACAATTCACCACTTTGACGTGATTATTGTGGGCAGTGGCGGTGCTGGTTTAAGTCTGGCTTTATCGTTACCAAGTCATTTTAATATTGCAGTTTTAGCCAAAGCTGCTTTAACTGAAGCAAGTACCTTCTATGCACAAGGCGGTGTTGCTGCTGTTCTTGATGAAACAGACTCTATTCAACAACATATTAATGACACTATGATTGCAGGTGCTCATTTATGTGAAATGGATGCAGTACAGCACACTGTCGAAGGTGGTCGCCCTTCTGTTGACTTTCTTTTAAAGCAAGGTGTTCAGTTCACCTTAGATGAAGATGAGCAACTTCACTTAACTCGCGAAGGCGGTCACTCACAGCGCCGCATTATCCATTCTGCTGATGCTACAGGCAAAGCCATTTCAACTACACTGGTTGAACGTGCGAAAGAACGCAAGAATATTACTATTTTTGAAAACTACATTGCGATTGATTTAATCACGTCGCATAAATTGGGTCATACAGATCAAGCGAATCGCGCTGTTGGTTTGTATGCCTTAGATGAAAACACTGAAAAAGTTCATACCTTCCTTGCACCATTTACCGCACTTGCTTGCGGCGGTGCGATGAAAGCTTACCTTTATACGTCTAACCCTGATATTGCTACAGGCGATGGTATTGCTATGGCTTACCGCGCAGGTTGCCGTGTTGCCAATATGGAATTTAATCAGTTCCATCCAACTTGCCTGTACCATCCACAAGCGCGTTCGTTCTTAATTACTGAAGCGATGCGTGGCGAAGGTGCTTATTTACGCTTGCCAGATGGCGAACGTTTCATGCTTCGTTTTGATGATCGTGCCGAATTGGCTCCTCGCGATATTGTGGCACGTACCATTGACCATGAAATTAAACGTCTCGGTATTCGCCATGTGTGGTTAGACATTACACACAAATCACCTGAGTTTATTAAAGAGCACTTCCCTACACTTTATGCACGTTTGCTTGAGTTAGGTATCGACATTACTAAAGACATGATTCCAGTAGTACCGGCTGCACACTATACATGTGGTGGTGTTGTGGTTGATTCAAATAGCCAGACCGATATTGAAGGTCTCTATGCAATTGGTGAAACCTCTTATACAGGTTTACATGGTGCTAACCGTATGGCGAGTAACTCATTACTTGAGTGCTTTGTTTACGGTATGAGCGCAGCAAAAGATATCGAAAATAAGTTTGATGAGAATTTCAAACTACCGAAAGTACCGACTTGGGATGACTCTCAAGTAACCAACCCAGATGAAGATGTGGTGATTTTACAAAACTGGGATGAGTTACGTTCGACCATGTGGAACTACGTTGGTATTGTCAGAACCACAAAACGTTTAGAACGCGCTTTACACCGTATCGAAATGTTGAAGCGTGAAATCACTGAATATTATCAAGACTACCGTGTCAGCAAAAACCTGATTGAACTACGTAATCTTGTACTCGTTTCTGAGATGATTGTGCGCTGTGCCATGCACCGCAAAGAATCACGTGGTCTACATTACACACTCGATTATCCAGAAACTTCGAGTGAAATTCGTAAAACTGTTTTAACTCCTCCAACTTTTGCAGTAGAACAACCATTGGTTAATACCGAAATTTAAACTGTTTTTCTACAAAAAAGCACAGCTCTGGCTGTGCTTTTTATTTAGGTTAATATTTATGATCGAGGAGGAATTGAATAAGTCGCGGTCACATGTGCCACCGGTTCCTCTTGTCCTACTGAATAAATCCAGACCTCCCCCACGACTAAGCTCTTTCCTACTTTCATGAGCTTACATTCGCTGCGTAAGTCCTTATCACCTGCGGGTTTTCTTAAAAAATTAATATTAAAATTAGTGGTTACTGCTAAACCAACAATTCCGATTTCACCAAGTATTGCAATATACAAAGCAAAATCTGCCAAAGTCATCATAGTTGGTCCAGATATGGTACCACCCGGCCGTTGATGTCTTTGATCGACGTGATAATAAACGACAGCAGCTTTAGGCGTGACTGATTCAATCGTGCAATGTTCAAGACTTGGCGGAAATTCCTTTTCAAGAAACGCTACAATTTCTTCTTTTGAACTTTTCATCCTTGTTTTTCTTCGATTTCAGAACAGTATTCAAAATAGCATAGAATACTGACTCATATTTTCTATGACCTTTTAAACCAGATTTATTATTATTTTTAACCACTCCCACAAAATATGAGAGCGGCTTTTATTATTACTTATCCTAAATATTGCAAAGCTTGCTCAAACACCTGATCTGGGCTTTGGGTAGCATCTAAACGTTTAATACGTTCAGGTTCGGCTTTCCATAAGGTCTCATACCCTTCGCGAACTTTTGCGAAGAAACTTAACTTTTCTTGTTCAAAACGGTCTAAAGCTCCACGCTCACGTGCACGGTTCATACCAAGTTCAATTGGTGCATCTAACCAGAAAGTCACGTTTGGCATACGTGAAACAAAGTTCTGATTTAAAAGCTGTAATTTATCTTGGCTTAAACCACGACCAGAACATTGATAAGCAAAGCTTGCATCGGTAAAGCGATCACTTAAAACAATTTTATTAGACTCTAGAGCCGGTAAAATCACTTGTTGTAAATGTTGAGCACGTGCCGCATAAATTAAGAGTAATTCAGTATCATGGCTCATATTTTCATCATGATTCACTGCCAAAAGCATAGAACGTATTTGTTCTGCTAACGGCGTACCACCCGGTTCACGGGTTAAGACAACTTGTTTACCTTGCTCTTCAAAATGCTGATGAATTTTTCGAATGAGTGTAGTTTTACCTACCCCTTCCGTGCCTTCAAAGCTAATAAACATCTCTTTTCCTTATTTCTTCGATCTCAACACGGATAAATACTGCTGCACTGCTTGATTATGAGCCTGCAAATCTGCAGTAAATTTATGACCACCATTACCAGTTGCCACAAAATAAATATTATTTGAGTCATCTGGATGTAATGCAGCTTCAATTGCTTTTTGACTTGGTAAGGCAATTGGTGTTGGCGGTAAGCCATTAATTGTATAAGTATTATATGGCGTTGGTGTACGTAAGTCTTCGCGAGTAATGTTACCCTTATAGTTTGCACCCATGCCATAAATTACGGTTGGGTCAGTTTGTAGACGCATACCAATTTTCAGACGGCGTACAAATACGCCAGATACCTGCTCAAGCTCACTATCTAAACTTGTTTCTTTTTCAACAATTGAAGCCATAATTAAAGCTTCATACTTATCTTTATAAGGTAAGTTTGGTGCACGATTCGCCCAAGCTGTATCTAAGGCTTTCATTTGGTGATGATATAAATCTGTCAGGATTTTTTTATCAGTTTCACCTTTTGCAAAGAAATAAGTGTTAGGCGCAAATAAACCTTCCGGATGATGATAAGGAACTCCTAGCGCCTTCATGAGCTGATCATCAGGTAAGTCGAGTATTGTATTTTTTACATTTTTATCATTTTTGAGTGCAGTAATTAGCTGTTTAAAAGTCGTACCTTCAATCACCAAAATACGGTTCATCTGAGCATTATCAGCATTAGATAACATCTCTAATACTTGTCTTACGCTCATTCCCTGCTCAACTTCATATACACCAGCTTTCATGCTGTCATGAATCATAAATCTTTGATAAAGCTTAAGTACAATAGGGAAATGGATTTTGTTTTCTTTTGCTAAGTGATCGATAAAACCAGAGTAGGTCTCACCTGAAGTGATCGATAGCATCTGCTTTTTCCCTTCAACAGGATAAGCTTTAAATAAACTTGACCATAAAATAGCAAAAATAGAAATTAAAACGATAAAACAGCCAGTGAGCACCAACTTTTTAGGAAAATGAGATGCTGTTTTCTTGCCCTTTTTTTTAGCATTTTTTGCTTTCGCGTTCACAGGTGGCTTCGGCATATTAATGAATCTGATTCAAGTTAAGAGTATGAAATAAATTTAGGCACGCCTGTGAATCTAGAGTTTGTTCACCGATTTGAGTAACTACTCGCATTGGATGTAAAGCATTACAAAAGAATAGACTCTGTATTTGTGGTACTTCATCTAGCTCAATTATTCTGACTTCGCAGGCAATTCCATGGTGCTGCATACGTGCCAAAATTTCTGCACGCATCACACCGTGGACGCCATTATAGCGAAGTTCCGGTGTAATCCATCTATCATTTAAACGAATAAAACAATTACTGCTTACCCCTTCAACAATATAACCTTGTACATCAGTTACTAATGCTTCTGCCCAGCCTTGTTGATCTGCTTCTTTTTTTAGCAGTACCTGTTCAAGACGGTTTAAAGATTTAAGTCCAACTAAACTCGGCATGGTTAAACCCAAGGCCTGATTTAAAACCCCACACTCAATAAAATCTGGTCGGAACTGCTCCAATGCTTTTGGATAAAACCAGACATAAATATCTGCTTCATGCTTTGGCAAACTATAACCACGGTCACCTTCACCGCGGCTAATCACAATTTTTAAAGTACCATTGAGCACAAGGTTTTGTTTATATAGCTGCTGCAAACTCTGTTCAATTAATTCAAAGTTTGCAGTTAATGCTAGTTTTTGGCAGGCAAGTTTTAGACGTTCCAAGTGCCGTGCTTTAAGCTCAATCTTATTTTGAAAAACACGAATTGTGGTAAAGCATCCATCTCCATAATGAAATGCTCGGTCTAGTAACGGAATGGTTTCAACAGGTTGCCCATTTTTAAAACACCACATGCTTAATCCGTCCTTTCTTAAAAACCGCCCAACAATACAACACCTTTCATTTAATTAATAAATGACTGATTTTAAAAAATTATACCGATTTAATCAGCTCTTTTGAAACTTGTTATATATCAAGATTTAAGAATAGCTTATCCATTTTTTATATTTCTATATTTTTCATATTAAATTCGTTTTTTATTATTTTTTTAGAATAAAGACTAGCGCTATTCTGCGTTCATGTTTTGAACATTTCGTATTTTTGAGGGGTTATCTCATGCGTTTTTCTCAATTAAAAGTCGGGGTTATTGCTGCTCTTCTTTCTGTTTCATCATTTGCAGCTCAAGAATTCTTAAACGTTTCTTATGATCCAACTCGCGAGTTATATACAGACTTTAATAAACAGTTTGGTACTTACTGGAAACAGCGTACTGGACAAGATATTCAGTTTAAACAATCACACGGCGGTTCTGGTAAACAGGCTCGTGCAGTGATTGATGGCTTAAATGCTGACGTTGTGACATTAGCTCTTGCAGCTGATATCGATGAAATTGCAGAAAAAGCAAAATTGCTTCCAACTGATTGGCAGAAGAAGTTGCCACAAAACTCCACACCATACACATCAACAATCGTGTTTTTGGTACGTAAGGGTAACCCTAAACAAATTAAAGACTGGGGTGACTTAATCAAACCAGGTGTAGAAATTATTACACCAAATCCGAAAACTTCTGGCGGTGCTCGCTGGAACTACCTTGCAGCTTGGGCTTGGGCAAAACATCAACCAGGTGGTAACGATGCTAAAGCACAAGAGTATGTCCGCCAAATTTATAAGCACACTAAAGTTCTAGATTCGGGTGCACGCGGTGCAACCACGACTTTTGCTGAACGTGGCATTGGTGACGTATTACTCGCTTGGGAAAATGAAGCTCACTTAGCTGTTCGCGAGCAACCGGGCAAATTTGAAATTATTACCCCGTCTCTTTCGATTTTAGCTGAACCACCAGTTGCTGTTGTTGAGAAAAACGCTGCCAAAAAAGGCAATCTCACCATCGCTAAAGGTTACCTTAACTACTTGTACTCACCTGCTGGCCAAGAAATTGCAGCACGTAACTTCTACCGCCCTCGTAATGCAGCTGTACTCAAAAAATACAGCAATGTATTTAAGCCATTGAAACTCGTAACAATTGATAAAGAGTTTGGCGGTTGGACAAAAGTGCAAAAACAACACTTTGATAATGGTGGTGTTTTCGATCAAATCGTGAAAATCAATAGTGCAGAGAAGTAATTCTTTGTACTAACGATAAGGAGAACAGACATGACTCACTCTGTAATTGTTCCAGGTGTAGGTGGAAGTGAACATCAACATTGGCAATCTTGGTTGCAGCGTCAACTCGTGTCTAGTTCTCGTGTTGAGCAAAAAAACTGGGATAGACCCGTATTAAGTGAATGGATTGAGCAATTTGTTAAAACTGTTCAAGCAGTACAAGCACCTGTGCAAATTGTTGCGCATAGTTTCGGTTGCTTAACAAGTGTTGCTGCTTTGGCTGAGCATCCTGAGTTACAAGCGCAAGTTAAAAAACTAATTTTGGTTGCTCCTGCAAATCCGGCACGTTTTGGTGAAGCTGGTTTTGCCCGCCATAGCTTGACTGACTACAAAGATTATTTTCATCAGTTAAAAATTAATGTGCCTACAACGCTACTGATTAGTGAAAATGATCCTTGGTTAGATTTTTTTGATGCTTTACAACTTGCTAAAGCGTGGCAATTAAACCCAATTAATCTTGGCCAAGTCGGTCATATTAATGTTGCTTCTGGTTTTGGCCCATTCCCTGATTTACTGAACTATCTACTTCCTGAAGACTCGATGTGTAGCCACTCATCTATTGATCCGGTAAAGACACATTTCTCTTTGAAATTTGCTTAATACCCAGCTTTATACCGCACCGTTTATCTTTATTTATTCGCTTACTGGTTTCAGCAGGCTTTTCTCTTTGAGGAAATATCATGTCGCAGCGATCCCGAGTGCTGCCTGGGTTTGGTCTATCATTGGGCTTCACCCTCGCCTACGTTTCTTTTATTGTGCTTATTCCATTAGCCGCAGTCTTTATCAAATCATTTGGAATCGGATGGGACGGACTATGGGAAATTTTAACCTCTGAACGTATTTTAAAATCGCTTCAACTCAGCTTTAGTTCAGCTTTAATTGCAGCGTTTATTAATGTTGTTTTCGGACTACTTTTAGCTTGGTGCCTTGTCCGTTATAACTTTCCCGGAAAACGTCTGGTTGATGCTTTAGTAGACTTACCTTTTGCACTTCCAACAGCAGTTGCAGGTATTGCTCTCACTTCGCTTTATGCCCCTACAGGCTGGATTGGTCAATATTTAGAACCACTCGGTATTCATGTTGCTTATACACCTATCGGGATTACGCTAGCTTTAGTATTTATTGGTATTCCTTTTATTGTTCGAACTGTTCAACCCGTACTAAGCGATATCGAAACCGAACTTGAAGAGGCTGCTTCTGCACTTGGCGCAAATCGCTGGCAGACCATTACTAAAATTATTTTACCAATATTACTACCTGCTCTATTTACAGGTTTTGCTTTAGCATTTGCCCGTGGCGTGGGTGAATATGGTTCTGTAATTTTCATCGCAGGTAACCAGCCGTTTAAAACAGAAATTGCCCCGCTCATGATCATTTCTCGCCTTGAAGAATATGACTATGCAGGTGCGACGACTATTGCTGCGGTTATGTTAGTTCTCTCTTTCATTATTTTATTTGTCATTAACTTACTTCAAGCATGGGCAAACCGTCGTACAGGGAGAAATATCACATGAACCTACATACCGACAGCAATGCACTTGCTTTGAAACTCCAGTCTCGTGATGCAACTCGTGAACCGACTTGGGTTCGTTATACGCTGATTACAGTTGCACTGATTTTCTTTCTTAGTTGCTTAATGCTGCCTCTTATTCTGGTTTTTGTTGAAGCGTTTAAACAAGGCCTTGAAGTCTATGTTCAGGCTTTAATTGATCCAGATACGTTGTCAGCGGTGAAATTAACATTACTCACCGCAGCGATTGCCGTACCGATTAACGTGATATTTGGTGTTGCCGCTGCATGGGCTGTTTCCAAGTTCCAGTTTAAAGGCAAAGCAATTTTAACCACTATTATTGATATGCCTTTTTCAGTTTCACCTGTTATTGCAGGTTTAATGATTGTACTGATTTTTGGTGCTCAAGGTTGGTTAGGCGGCTGGTTAATGGACCATGACATTAAGATTTTATATGCCGTGCCCGGAATTGTTTTAGCGACCATCTTTATTACCGTTCCCTTTGTTGCACGTGAGTTAATTCCTCTTATGGAAGCTCAAGGAACAGAAGAAGAAGAAGCTGCGATTGTACTTGGTGCCTCAGGCTGGCAAACCTTTTGGAAAGTCACTCTGCCTAACATTAAGTGGGGTTTAATTTACGGCGTGATTTTATGTAACGCGCGTGCAATGGGTGAGTTCGGTGCAGTATCGGTAGTTTCTGGCCACATCCGTGGTGAAACCAATACCCTGCCACTTCATGTTGAAATTTTATATAACGAGTACACCTTTAGTGCAGCCTTTGCCGTGTCCTCATTACTTGCTTTCTTAGCCTTATTAACACTGGTATTGAAAACTTGGTTAGAACTACATCAAGACAAACCAGAACCGCATTCAACTGATTCGTAAGGAATGAAATCATGAGTATTCAAGTTAAGAATATTGAAAAACACTTTGGTGCATTCCATGCGCTTAAAAATATTTCCCTAGATTTTCCAGAGGGTGAACTGGTTGCGCTACTCGGACCATCTGGCTGCGGTAAAACGACACTACTTCGTATTATTGCTGGCTTAGAGTCAGCCGATGGCGGTCAAGTGTTACTTGAAGGCGAAGATGCAACCAATGTACATGTTCGCGAACGTCAAGTCGGCTTTGTATTTCAGCACTATGCTTTATTCCGTCATATGACTGTATTTGACAATATTGCCTTTGGTTTACGTGTTCGTCCTCGTGCTACACGCCCCTCTGAAGCTGAGATTAAAAAACGTGTTACTCGTTTGCTTGACCTAGTTCAACTGGGCTTTTTAGCAGACCGCTACCCTGCTCAGCTTTCTGGTGGTCAACGTCAACGTATTGCTTTAGCTCGAGCACTCGCTGTAGAGCCTCGTGTGCTATTGCTCGATGAACCATTTGGTGCACTTGATGCCAAAGTCCGTAAAGAATTACGTCGCTGGTTACGCAACTTGCATGACGAATTGCATATCACTTCAATTTTCGTAACCCATGACCAAGAAGAAGCTCTTGAAGTGGCTGACCAGATTATTGTGATGAATAAAGGTAACGTTGAACAAATTGGTTCACCACGTGAAGTCTACGAAAAACCTGCAACGCCATTTGTATTTGATTTCTTGGGTCAAGCAAATCGTTTTGAAGGTGAACATGCCGGCGGTATTATCCGTATTGGCAATGATCGTATCGAATTACCGACTACAGTTCAGGCACCGCAAGGAAAAGTGATTGCTTTTGCCCGTCCGGATGAGTTACATATTCATTCGCAACCACAGGCAAATACAATTGAAGCAACTTTTGTACGTGAAGTCTGGATTGCTGGAAAAGTAGTGGCGGAATTACAAGATCGTAATGGACGTTTAATTGAGATTGCTCTGAGCAGTGAAGCTGCAAAACAACATGCATTTAAACCAAATCAAACTGTTTGGGTGAGTGCATCTCAACTTCACCTATTTGCAGATCAAGTTGCTTAAGGAATTATTTGGTGAGGAGCCATCTCGCGGAATTTAAAGCCGGTCCTCACCTCTTTCGAGGAAAAGTGTAAATGAACTTTCAACAATTAAGAATTATCCGAGAAACAGTACGCCAAAACTTTAATTTAACGGAAGCATCTGCCGCGCTATACACCTCTCAATCAGGTGTAAGTAAACATATTAAAGATTTAGAAGATGAATTAGGTGTACAACTTTTCGTTCGTAAAGGTAAACGTTTACTTGGTTTAACTGAACCGGGCCAATCACTACTTAGCATTGTAGAGCGTATGCTTGTAGATGCGGAAAATATTAAACGTCTTGCTGATGACTTTAATAAAGTGGATGAAGGTACGTTAACAATTGCGACAACGCATACTCAAGCACGTTATGTACTACCACCAATCGTCAATCAATTTAAAAAGCTGTTCCCTAAAGTACATTTGATTTTGCAACAAGCCAGTCCTGTCGAAATTGCAGAGATGCTTTTACAAGGTGAAGCCGATATTGGTATTGCGACAGAATCTTTAACAACTGAAGAAAACTTAGCAAGCATTCCCTACTATCAATGGCAGCACAGTATTATTACACCGCAAGAGCACCCACTTGCCAAACTCGATAAGATTGATCTTGATGCTTTATCTGAATATCCACTGATTACTTATCATGGTGGTTTTACAGGTCGTTCTAAAATTGATAAAGCATTTGAAGATGCTCAAATCGATGCTGATATCGTAATGTCCGCTCTTGATGCCGATGTTATTAAAACGTATGTAGAACTTGGTATGGGCGTCGGAATTGTCAACGATGTTGCTTACGATGCAGAACGTGACTATCGTTTAAAGCAAATTAAAACTGATATCTTTGGTGTTAACACCACATGGATTGCTGTTCGTAAAGGTCATCTCTTACGTGGTTACGGTTATGAGTTTATTTCTTTATGCTCACCTGACGCCGACATTAAAGCATTGAAAAAAATTGCTTATCCAGATGAATAAAAATTAAAAAACAAAAGAAAAGAGCTTTTTAGCTCTTTTCTTTTGTTTTATTAAGTACAAAAAAACGAGCCGAAGCTCGTTTTTTCTTTAGGATCTTACCAGAAGAAGTTCACACCAACTTTACCCACTGGTAACCATTTGTATTTGTCATCGTTACGGATTTTGTTTTCTTCGGCACGTAAATCTTTATCAAAATCAGCACCGTTAACATTCACAAAAGTACCATTTGATTTAAGATTTACTGTTGGGTTACCAGTATAGTAAGCACCTACTTCACCGAATACGCCCCAGTTTTTATTGATTTTAGGTGAGAAACCTACACCTACATAAGGAGCGATATCATTTTTATAACTTAATTTACCATCCACTGAACCATTAAAGTTATAATTATTACCATTTACTTTAATAGTACCGTCCTGTGAACGTTTAGTTAAGTCATAATCATTGTCTAAGTAAGCAGCACCCGCAGCTACATATACGCCTTGAGCCCAACGGTTAGTACTTGCACCCCATGGACGAATTTCAGCATTTAAATAAACGTTGTTATTGTCCATATCTAAGTCGTACTTAGTGCCATTTACTGACACATCATCACGCCAAGAAACATCACCACCGTTATAACCCAATGCTAAACCAACATATGGGTTTGCTTGCCATAATAAAGCACCACCGTAACCTGTAGTACCAGCCTCAGCACGAACACCTACTGGAATTAATTGGTTTTTATCGAATGCATAACTGTCATGAACAACAGCTTCATCTGCCATTGCAGCACCAGCAGCAAGTAAAGCTGTAGTTGTCACTAAAACACGTAATACTTTCATCGTTTTCTCCTCAAGAAAAGGCTCTGTTTTTAATTTATTCAGCTTGTGACAAAAATTATATTCAAGAGCATAGATTCTTTTTTATACAAAAACTGCTAGATTTCTGTTATTTTTTGATACAAATTGAGTTAAATTTTTATTTTCAAATCATTTTTGTGTAAAAAACACTTGATTATCTAATAAGCTTTTCCACTTTAACTCTCGCTTTAAACGTAACACGTTTTTTCAAAGATTCTTGTCACAAATTAGTGTAAAATCTTTAAAATTTTTTATGGAAGGAAGATCATGTCTCAGCTTTCTACGATCATTGAGCAAGCATTTGAAGACCGCGCAAACTTTACTGCAGCAGATTGCTCAAGCGAAATTCGCCAAGCTGTTGAAGAAGCAATTGCTGGATTAGATAACGGTACACTTCGTGTTGCAGAAAAAATCAATGGTGAATGGGTTGTTCATCAATGGTTAAAAAAAGCTGTTTTATTATCATTTAAACTAAATGACAATAAACCAATCGAGTCATGTGATCTTCGTTTCTACGACAAAGTTGAAACTAAATTCTCTGGTTGGACTGAAGAGCAATTTAAAGCTGCAGGTGTTCGTGTTGTTCCTCCTGCTGTGGCTCGTCGTGGTAGTTTCCAAGCTAAAAATGTGGTGTTAATGCCATCTTATGTCAACATTGGTGCTTATGTAGATGAAGGCACAATGGTTGATACATGGGCAACTGTAGGTTCATGCGCTCAAATCGGTAAAAACGTTCACTTGTCTGGTGGTGTTGGTATCGGTGGTGTTTTAGAGCCATTACAAGCTAACCCAACCATTATTGAAGACAACTGCTTTATCGGTGCGCGTTCTGAAATCGTTGAAGGCGTTATTGTTGAAGAAGGTTCAGTCATTTCAATGGGTGTCTTCATTGGTCAATCAACCAAAATTTATGACCGTGAAACTGGCGAAATCCATTATGGTCGTGTTCCTGCTGGTTCAGTTGTTGTACCAGGTAACATCCCATCTGCTGACGGTAAATACAGCTTATACGCTGCAATTATCGTGAAAAAAGTTGATGCGCAAACACGTGCAAAAACAAGTTTGAACGATTTGTTACGCGCTGACTAATTTCAGTTTGATCAAGCATCTCTACGGTCAACACTGATCGTAGAGATTTTATTTTTTATATAGTGTGGTATTTCTAGAATGGCTTCCTTACGTTCCTCTGCAATTCCTGTCTCTGACCCTGCGTCTGGTTTACGCATTACCGAGATTTTTTACTCGTTGCAGGGTGAAGCAAATGCCTCTGGTTTACCGACTGTATTTATTCGTCTCACAGGCTGTCCTTTACGTTGTACGTATTGTGATACCACCTATTCTTTTGAAGGTGGCGAGCGTTTATCACTCGAGCACATTATTGAAACGGCTGCAAAATATCAAACGCCTTATATTTGTGTGACTGGTGGTGAGCCTTTAGCACAGCCAAATTGCTTAATTTTATTACAACGTTTATGTGATGCTGGCTTTGACGTTTCTTTAGAAACCAGTGGCGCGCTTGATGTATCAAAAGTGGACCCGCGTGTTTCTAAAGTTCTCGATTTAAAGACCCCAACTTCTGGTGAAGAACATCGTAATCTCATCAGTAATCTTGACTACTTAACTTCACATGACCAAATCAAATTTGTGATTTGTAACCGTGAAGACTATGAATGGTCAAAACAACAAGTTGAACAATATCAACTGCAGACCAAAGTCAGTACCGTTTGGTTCTCCCCTGCCTTTGCAGTTGAAAAAGGTGCTGTTGGCCTGCCACGTTTAGCACGTGATCTGGCACAGTGGATACTGGACGATAAACTGCCTGTACGTTTCCAGCTACAGTTACATAAACTGCTCTGGAATGATGAATCAGGTCGTTAATCGCTCAATAAAATAAATCATTCCGAATATGGAGAAAAATATGCGCCCTCGTGCCATTGTTTTACTTTCAGGCGGCTTAGACTCAACCACTTGCCTAGCTTGGGCACAAGCGCGCTATGAATGTATCGCTATTAGTTTTATGTATGGTCAACGCTCAACCACTGAACTTGATGCAGCCAAAGCATTAGCTCAGCGTGCAGGTGTTGAACATCGTGTAATCAATATCGATTTAGCCAATTTAGGTGGATCTGCACTTACAGACCATAACATTGCTGTACCAGAACAATTACAAGAAGGCATTCCTGTAACTTATGTACCGGCACGTAACACAATTTTCCTTTCATATGCCTTAGCTGCGGCTGAAGTATTCAATGCTGAAGCGATTGTGATTGGTATCAATGCTGTTGATTATTCAGGATATCCTGATTGTCGCCCAGAATTTATTGATGCTTTTGCCAATATGGCTCGTTTAGCAACCAAAGCTGGTGTTGAAGGAAAACCACTTAAATTTGAAACACCCCTGTTACATTTATCCAAAGCGAATATTATACGTTTAGGGATTGAACATGGCGTAGACTATAGCCAAACGGTATCTTGCTACCAAGCAGATGCTCAAGGACGTGCGTGTGGCAAGTGTGACAGTTGCCGTTTGCGTAAAGAAGGCTTTATCGATGCCGGCGTTACCGATCCAACACGCTATATACCGCAATAAGTAGGTAAAATTTATGAAGTTGTTAAAATCAAATCTTATTCTTTCATCTTTATTCTCAGCAGCTGCACTTATGGCTGGTTCAGCTCAAGCAGCTGAAAACCCAGTTCAAGCAGCATATAAAAGCACTAACGTTAAAGGTGCATTAATCAACGTTTGTAAAGACCAAACTGCAAAAGGCGGTAAATTAAGTTCAGCTGAAGTTAGCAAATTCTGTAGCTGCCAAGTTGATGCTCAAGGTAAAGTGACTGAAGCACAAAAATGGGAAATCCAAAGCGCAATCAATGCGAAGAAAAGCCCAAGCTCTTTAGCTTTTGTACAACAACAAAACCGTGATCTTAAAGCATGTTTCGGTCCTCAGTTAACAACTAAGCTTGAAAAATTAACTGAAGAAGCGATGAAAGCAGCTCAACAACAAGCTCCTAAAAAATAAGCTTTTGTTGCTCCAAATTAAGCCTGCATTTATGCAGGCTTTTTTTATAGCTCTGCTAAAATGAAACTGATCTCGTCATTCGAAATAAACCATGCAAGAACAATGGAAAACCAACGCAACAGATAAACGATCTATTGTCTCATTTAGTGGAGGCAAAGACAGTTCTCTTGCTCTCTACCATGCAATGAAAACTGGCACGGTGAGTGGGCTCATTGTCATGCTTGAAGAACAAGGTCAGCGCTCTCGTTCACATGCTATGCCACTTGATATTATTCAGGCGCAAGCACAAGCAATTGGCTTACCTGTATTTATGGCTTCGTCTAGTTGGAATGACTATGAAACTAAATTCATTAGCTTACTGAATGAAGCGAAACAAAAAGGTGCAGAGGTGCTGGTTACAGGTGATTTAGATATGCCTGAACATGGTTGTTGGCATGACCGTGTCACTCAAACAGTGGGGCTTAAATTAGGCATGCCACTCTGGCTGCGTCCGCATCGTGAAGTGGTTGAAGAGTTTATTCAACTTGGATTTAAAAGTGTAATAGTCACTGTTAATCTTAAACTAGGAATGAAAGTAGAAGATTTAGGTCAAGTTTTATCTTTAGAATATATCCAAGAGCTTGAGAACCGTGGCATTGATCCATGCGGTGAAGGCGGTGAATTTCATACCACTGTCATTGATGGTCCAATTTTTAACAAAGCTATTCCTGTAAGAAAACTCGATATTGTTTATCATGAAGAATATGCTTTTCTACCACTTGAATTAGATCAAATTTAACTTTTAAAGGATAAGAAATGTCTGAAAATATTCAACTGCCAAATCAGGTTTTCCCAACTACACACGGCGAAGTTAATTTAGCTGAAGTCGATAATGAATGGCTGATTATTTACTTCTACCCTAAAGATTCAACTCCAGGCTGTACTACACAAGCTGTCGGTTTTTCTTGTTTAAAAGACCAGTTTGATACATTAGGTGCTCGTATTTACGGTGTTTCGCGCGACTCTGTAAAAGCCCATCAAAACTTTACAGAAAAGCAGGCACTGACCATTGATCTCATTAGTGATAAAGAAGAAGTACTTTGCAAACACTTTGATGTGATTAAAGAAAAGAACATGTATGGAAAAAAAGTAATGGGTATTGAGCGCTCTACTTTCATTTTCCATAACAAAACTTTAGTTAAAAGCTACCGTAAAGTAAAAGCTGCTGGGCATGCAGAACAAGTTCTAGAAGACTTAAAAGCCCTTCAAACAGCTTAATAAAATTAACTAACAAAAAGCGAGTTTCACACTCGCTTTTTGTTTGCAAAGCATTACCCAATACTTTGACTTTGGCGTATCATAAAAACATTAGAATAATTATTTTAAGGCAATGATATGAGTCTACTCAAAACCTGCTCTTTGCTGCCTATTACTCTTTTTATCGGTGCATGTAGTGCAAATACATTAGCAATACCCACTGATAGCACCACATCAATTGCTCAAATTCAAAACAATTCCAATGAAATAAGCTGCCAAGATTTACAAAATCCAGCCTACCAACAAGCTGTACTGAACACAATTAATCAGATCCGACAACAATCACGTCAATGTGGTCAGCAGTATTTTTCTGCAACTACACCGCTGAGTTGGAATAATAATTTATACCAAGGTGCACTCTCTCATAGTCAAGATATGGCAACACATAACTTTCTTGGACATGTTGGCTCAACGGGTCTAGACTTAAAATCACGTTTAAAACTTTACAATACACTTGGTAAAGCCAACGGTGAGAATGTCGCTAGTGGCCAAAAAACTTTAGGGCAAGTTATGTCTAAATGGCTAACAAGTCCCTTGCATTGTAGTAATCTAATGAATCCAAAATTCACCACTTACGCAATCGCGTGTGCTTCTGCTCAGTCTGTAAAGCAAAAGAGTTATTGGACTCAACAATTTGGTACACGCTAAAAGGAAAAATGATGCAATCTGGTTCAATCACTCCAATTTTAAGAATTTTTGATGTTGATTTAGCTCAATCATTTTATCTTGAGTTCTTAGGTTTTCAGCTTGATTGGCAACATCAATTTGAAGATAACTTTCCTTTATATTTACAAATTTCCAAAGATGATTGCGTTATTCATTTATCCGAGCATTTTGGTGATGCAAGTCCACATAGTGCAATCCGTATTTATTGGGAACATATTTATGAGCTGCACAGCGAACTAAGCAAAAAAGATTATAAATTTTCTAAGCCTCAGGTTGAAAAAACAGATTGGGAAACACTTGAACTCAGCATCACCGATCCTTTTTCCAACCGAATTATCTTTTGGGCAGATGCTTAATCATTCAGTCCGCTAAAATTTGATAACGGAATACTTTCGATATAATTCTCCATTGATCATCTTCAAACACAAATGTAAGTGCATCATAAAAATATTTAGGGTGGATAACGCATTCAACATGGACTAGCGCCAACCGTTCATGAATCAAATTGATTGAACTGATTTTATCCTGTCGTTTTTGTTGCTTTGAAGCTGGAGAAATCCGACTCGCAACAATCGGAAAATATTCAGCCATGCTAAGTCGTAGTACAGGTTGCTCGGTTACATTGATATATATGGCATCAGGATGAAAAACATTATTTAGAAGTTGCACATCACAAAAATACAAACCATCAAAATATTGTTCTAGTTGTTTCTGAATCTCAGTAATCGGATTATTTTGCATTTTAAGTACTCAAACTTTGTCTTTTTCGTATCGCAGAAACAGTTTCACCTGCAACACCCCAGTTATCAGTTTCAACTTCATCAATGACTACAAATGTAGTTGCAGGATCTTTATCAAGTACACGAACCACAAGCTCTGTTGCTTCTTGAATTAATTGTTGTTTTTGCTGTATTGAGACATTTTCTTTGGTAATTTGAATTAAAATATAAGGCATATAGACCTCCTTTTATAATTTTATTTAATAACAAAAGAATTAGGCTGCTTCGGCTGCAATTGCATCTTGAACTGTTTGGCGCTCAGAAATTCTGTTCATAAAACTGGCTAAATGGCTAAAGTGTGCTAAATCAAGGCCAATAAAATCAGCCCAGCGTGTGACAACAAAAAGATAAATATCAGCAATCGTAAAGTTGGTTCCTGTTAAGTAATTTTGCCCATTTAATTGTTGATCGACCCATGCATAGTGCTTATTGAGGGTTCTGCTATATATGTTTTTACTTTTTTCACGGTAAGATTCATTGAAAAATGGCGAATATGCTTTATGAATTTCAGAAGCAATAAAATTCATCCATGAGAGAACCTCGTAACGCTCGGCGGTATTTATTTCAGCTAATAAATCTTTTCGTGACGATTGGTCAACAAGAAATTGGCTAATTACAGCGCCTTCCGTTAATAATGAACCATTATCAAGCTGTAATAAAGGTACTTGTCCTTTTTTATTAAGTTGATAAAAGTCTTCACCCTTTTCTGTTAAATGCTGGTGTAAATCAACCTTGATTAATTCAAATGCAAATCCCAGCTCTCTTAAAACAATATGTGGCGCTAAAGAACAGGCATTTGGTGAATAAAATAGTTTCATAAAATAACTCCATACAAGGTATGAAAATCATCTTATTGTTTACTTATATGTGCTTAAATAGCCCAGAACTTAAATCATTTTTTACATGGTGTAATAAATGGCTCAACAGCTAAAAAGAATGATGTTTAGTAGCGTAGAGCTATTTTGCTTAGTCGCAGAAAATGAAAGCTTTTCCAAAGCAGCACTTCATGCAGGTGTTAGTCCAGCAGCGGTAAGCCGTTCAATTGCCCGATTAGAAAAACATTTAGCAACACCACTTTTTATGAGAACGACTCGACAAGTACGTTTGACGTCACAAGGAAAAATGTATTTTGAGGAATGTAAACAAGCATTAAATCAAATTTTAGAAGCTGAACAACAACTTAAAAACCAAAAGCAACAACCCTCAGGTTTGATTCGAATCAGCGTACCAACACCTTATGGACATTACCGAATATTGCCATTATTAGCAAAATTCTCACGACAATATCCCACCATCGAAGTTGATGTTCAACTCACCAATAAAAATGTGGACTTTATTGCAGAAGGATATGACTTAGCAATTCGTGGACGACAATTTGCTGATTCGAATTTGATTGCACGTCAGCTTGAACAAGCTGAGCTAATTGTGGTGGCTTCACCAGAATACTTAAAAAATTTCGGCACACCGCAGACCCTTGACGATTTACAGCATCATCAATGCATTCAATTTGTGTTACCTAGTACAGGAAAAAATGTACCTTGGTTATTCAATTCAAATCATCAAACTATTGAATATCAAAGCATAGGTAAGATTCGTTGTTTAGATGATATTTTAGGTACTGTCACCTTAGCAAAACATAGTGCAGGATTATTACAAACCTACCGTTTTATAGTAGAAAAAGAGCTTAAAAATGGAGAATTGCTTGAGGTTCTTACAAAATTTTCAGGAACTTCACGTCCTTTTTCTCTCCTCTACCCACATAAAAAACACGAATCTTTTCATATTCGTGTTTTTATCAATTTCTTGATTCAAGAATTAAAGCCACAAACTGATTTAATTTAAATTACTTTTATCATCTATGAGATATTTGCGTTGTAATTCAGCATAAATTTCAGTTTCTTTAAATTCATCTAAAAATTTAATCGTTCCTACAGGAAAAAATTCCGTTTGGATTTCACCACGATAATAAGCTTCACGCATTGGCGTTGCTGAAATAGAGTCTTTTAAGCTATCCAGTTCAACCATGATCCACTCTGGAAATAGTCTCAAATAATATGAAGACTCATCCTTAAAATGCCCAATCAAACCAACTTTTGAGTTCGGTTCTATTACACCATTTACCAGTGATTTGACTTGTTTTACCCACTTCTCATCATTGTAAACATCGACGACATGTACAAATCGAATACGTTTTTGCTCATCTGGTGAAAAATTCGACAAGATCATTTGCTCGCGCTCTACTGCTAAGAACGGATTCTTAATATTGCGCTCCATTTGAGCAGAGCCTAATGCTAAAACGACATAACGGCTTTGCTGCAAAGCAATTTCAATTGTCTGCATATGAGCCAAATGAAATGGTTGAAAACGCCCTATAAAAACGAGATAGTCAAATGTATACATAATGAGTTTTTCACTTTTTATGAACTCACCAGTTACGCTTATTACAAAAAATATGCGCCATAATGAGAACCTAAAAATCAACAACGTGGTTTAAAGCAAGGATAGTACGATGACACTTAGCTGTATTCAACAACCTCATCAACATTTACAAGCAAATTTAGAAGGTGGCGTACTCACCTTAGCCATAAATCGCCCAGAAGCAAAAAATGCATTATATGGCGAACTTTATTTATGGATTGCTCAAGCGCTTGATGAAGCCGACCAAAATAAAGATGTCCGAGTAGTCGTTTTACGCGGTGTAGAGCAAGATTTTACCGCTGGTAATGACATGAAAGACTTTATGGGTTTTTTACAAAATCCTAATGCAGGTCCAGCAGGTCAAGTTCCTCCATTTGTACTCCTTAAATCTGCTGCTAGATTATCAAAGCCGCTTATTATTGCAGTAAAAGGTGTAGCTATTGGTATTGGTGTTACGATTTTATTACATGCAGACTTGGTTTTTGCTGACAACACTGCCCTATTCCAAATTCCATTTGTAAGCCTTGGCCTTTCTCCGGAAGGTGGCGCAAGTCAATTATTGGTTAAGCAAGCAGGTTATCACAAAGCAGCTGAATTACTGTTTACTGCAAAAAAATTCAATGCAGAAACTGCTCTACAAGCAGGCCTAGTGAATGAAGTTGTTGAAGATTCTTACACATCTGCTCAGGCAACTGCTCAACACTTAACAGCATTACCACTTGCTTCACTAAAACAGACAAAAGCATTGATGAAGCATGATCTGGATAAGATCATTGCATGTATTGATCATGAAGCTGAAATCTTTATGCAACGCGTTCAATCACTTGAAATGCTAGAAGCTGTACAAGCATTTATGCAAAAACGTAAACCAGATTTCTCACAATTTAACTAATATCCAAAATTTGGATAAATTCAAAGGCAGGCTCTTCGTAAGGATGGCTTGCCTTTAATGCTTTCGCAACCTCACTTGCCTTTTCTTCAAGTACAATTGTTTCAACACGCCATTCTTCAACTTGTTCGAGTTCATCCAACTCTCCAATATAAGGATCAGCGCCTTTGACTGGTTTAAACTGCCCTATCCCTTTGACTTGCCATGCGCAGTGTTCATAGTTACCTATACCACCTGCTCCGGCCGCAAATATGGACTGTTTAGTCGACTCAAGATGTGACTCAGGTACGTAATAAATCAACTTTAACATGAGTGGAATGACTCAAAACTATTGGACTTGCTTTAAATCATACCGTTAAAAAAGCTTCTAAATCAAAGTCAGCTCATCAGTGCCAAATAATTTGCTCCAATAAAAAGAATTTGAATAGCAAGCGCCAAGCCGAATAAGCGCCAGCCTCTGTCCTTTGTAGACATCGTTCCCATATGATTTTTGTTTTTCATCATTTTGATCTCCGATTTTTATCGTTGTTACAGAGAAAGCAAAAATTGAACCAACTTCCTTAAAGTATAATTTAATATAAATTTACCTTACCCATCGAAATATTTTTCTTATTAAATTGTTTTTTGTGTAACTTATCAAATAACATGTTAATAAATATTTAGGCCAAAAGAAAAATGACTAATTCATTCATAAATCAATGGAAGTTTTTTTATCCTAATAAACTTCCAATTTCACATTGTTTTCGACAATATTTTTCACAATTTTGGTTCCGAATTCATAGTCTTCCAGAATCAAAAAGATATGCAGATACACCTGCAGAATATGAATTATTATTAAATCGTCATAATCAAATTATTGATGACTGTTTCGATTCTAATGCTTCTATTTTTATTGTTACCGGTCATTATTTCAGTCAAAGCGATAATAATAAAATATATGATCCAACTTTAAGGCTCAAATACGAATTTCATCCAGAAAAAGAAATAAATCTAACCCAAACTAATCCCGAAGATTATGATGATGACGAAGAAGATGTTTTGTATAGACCATACTCCATCAATGAAATTTGGAAAAAAAATGAACACAATGATTTATTAAAAAAGATCGCCGACGATGAGGTTCGAGCCTTTATGATTTCTTTTGAGCAAAATATAATTATTGCTCCATATGATGGTGGCATTGATTTTATTATCTTTAATGACGCCAAGAGGAAAGAGTTAATAAATAAGTATAAAGATTGGCTGTCACCACGAGCTGATGGATTATAGAACTTTAGGAATATTAAATAATACATCTGTAATCTCTAAAGATTTTGGAGATAAATTTAATGAGAAATTATAATTCCCTATGAGTGGACGATCTTCTATTGGTAATGAATCTATATAATTTCTTTGCTTTATCCAATGAGTATGAGGCACACAATATCCATCATTGTATCTAGAAAAAGTTCTTGTATATGAATCAACAAGAATTACTCTAACTTGGAAATAATCACCATATAAAGTACCTGCTGATATTTTATGATCTTTATCAAATGCAATTTTTATGACAGCCTCAATCAAATCCTCTCTTTTTTTCTTATGAATTGCTAAATAATCATCTAGATAGCTCGAGAATTTATTATTTACTTGCTTTAAAAATTCATCATTTATGAAAGAGTTATGATTTAATAGATCAAATGTTAAGGAAAATTCACCTATTGACAAACAATGTGTATACAAAACACCGATTGCCCAAAACCCCTCACAATCATGATACCGATTAACAAACTTATCTAGTAATACAGTTGCAGTATCTAATAATCTTTTCTTCATTTATTTAAAGACAATAATATATAAATAAAATTTTTATCATATTTAATCAAAGATTTGCATTATCTACAATCTTTAACTGCCTCTTCTCATATACGGTCATCATAAATGCTAAACCACACAAAATGACGAAGCCACAGGTCATTGGTATTAATGTCCCGTCATATAACTGCCCAATAATAGAGGCTAGAATAAGTGACAATACAGACGAAGCTGCACCAATAATAGCCGATGCCATTCCCGCAACATGCCCCATTGGCTCCATTGCAATCGCGTTTAAATTACCAAATAAAGTTCCAAATAATAAAAATAAAATGCAGGCATAAAGCATAAACATCCAGAATGACACAGCCACGCCTAAAATTTGAATTCCTAAGAAAACCAAAGAAATTAAGCACAAACCTAGAAAGCCATAAATACAAATTGGACGCATACCAAACTTCATGACAATTTTAGAGTTGGTAAATGAAGCAATTCCCATCACACCAGCAAGCACAGCAAAATAAGCACTGAATTCTTGCCCAGTTTTACCAAATTGCTGCATAAAAATTTGTTGAGAAGTTCCCAAATAACCAATAAATCCACCAAAGCAAAAGCCTGCACATAGCAAATAACTCATGGTGGTTTTATTACTTACGACTTCTTTAAAGCCCTCTTGAAATGCTTGTAAACGCATAGGTAAACGGTTTTCAGGAAGTAGCGTCTCTTCTAATCGTAAAGCGACCCATGCCCCAACAACTGTGGCGTAGACCATATATAAAACAAAAATATCACGCCAACCAAAGAAATGGATAATAAGCTGTCCCAGACTTGGTGCAATCGCTGGAGCGACCATAAATACCATCATGATTAAGGACATAATACGGGCCATTTGAGCGCCGCTGTATTTATCTCGTACAATCGAAATAGATGCGACGTAAGGCCCTGAAACGCCAATACCTTGAATAAAGCGCCCTACTAAAAACCATTCAAAACTTTGTGTGGTAAAGCACAATAAACTTCCCAAAAAGTAAATGATAATACCGGTAAATAAAATACGTTTTCGTCCAATCGCATCAGATAGTGGTCCCGCAATGAGTTGCCCTATCGTCATACCGGAAAAAATGCCAATAATGACCCACTGTGTCTGATTATTATTCTTTAAGTCAAAAACTCGTCCAATCTCGCCTAAAGCCGGCAAGACAGCATCTATTGAAAAAGAAACAATCGACATGAGTAATGCCATCAGAAGTGCAAACTCACGGAAATGGATTTTTGATTTCATTTTTCTTCTCTACTATTTATTCTACTCACATTGTACTACATACAAATAAGCCACCTTTCGGTGGCTTATTTCACTTTTTATATTAACCAATAAACTTACGAGCGTTACGGAACATACGTAACCATGCACCGTCTTCAGTCCACTCTTCTGGACTCCAAGAGTGTTGAATTGCACGGAAAGTACGCTCTGGGTGCGGCATCATAATCGTTGCCCGACCATCTTTAGACGTTACACCAGTAATTGCTTCCGGCGAACCGTTCGGGTTCAATGGATAATGTTGAGTCGGGTTACCGTGACTATCAACATAACGCAAAGCAACTTGGTTCGCTGCATTTAAGTTTGCAATATCAGTTTCACTCGCAACTGCACGACCTTCACCATGTGCAACAGCAATTGGTAAAATCGAACCTTCCATACCATCAAGTAATACAGAAACAGATTTTTCAACACGAACGTTTACGCTACGCGCTTCAAAAACTTCTGACATATTGCGGTGGAAACGTGGCCAGTGTTCAGCACCCGGAATAAGCGGTGCTAATTGTGACAACATTTGGCAACCATTACAGATACCTAAGCTAAACGTACCTTCACGGTGGAAGAATTGTTCAAACTGATCACGTAACTTCGCATTGAACAGAACTGATTTAGCCCAGCCACCGCCTGCACCCATTACGTCACCGTAAGAGAAACCACCACAAGTCACTAAACCTTCGAAATCACTTAAGCTTACACGACCAGCGAGTAAGTCGCTCATGTGTACGTCAATCGTATTAAAGCCAACTTTGTCAAAAGCTGCAGCCATTTCAATATGACCATTTACACCCTGCTCACGCAAGATTGCCATATTAGGACGACGGCTATTAATAAACGGCGCTTCAATAGGTTCATTTAAATCAAATGTAGGTTTTGCAATTAAACCTTGATGTGATTTATCAGTAATTAAAGCAAACTCTTGATCAGCAGTTTCAACGTTATCACGTAAACGTTGGATCTGATGAGATACCTCAGACCAAGCTTGTTGTAACTCTGCACGCTCTAGTGTTAAGCCATTTACAGATAATTGATCGGTGTTATTTACGCGACCAACTACAGCAATTGCATCTTTCAAGCTAGAAGCAGCAACTTCTGCTTGTAAAGCTTCCCAATCAGCTGCTTTGATTTGAACTACTGCACCAATTTCTTCTGCAAATAAACTAGCAGTAGTTTGGTTTTCTAATGCCACACCTAAACGTGAAGCAAACATCATTTCAGCTACAGTTGCGAGTAAACCACCATCACCGATGTCATGGTAAGCTTGAATCAAGCCACGGTTATTCCAGTCTTGAATTAAAGCAAAGAACGCTTTGAAATCATCAAAACTATCAACATCTGGAGTGATTGAACCAATTGCTTTATATACTTGAGCAAGAATCGAACCACCTAAACGGAACTGACCTTTAGATAAATCAATACGTACAAGTACCGAATCTTCTAAATTCTTAAGTTCAGGTGTTAAAGTCTTACGAACATCAGCTACTGGAGCAAATGCAGTAATTACACCAGTCATTGGAGATGTTACAGCTTTATCTTCGCCGTTGTCGTTCCAAGTGGTACGCATTGAAAGTGAGTCTTTACCTACAGGAATTGCAATTCCCAAAGCAGGACACATTTCCATACCAATCGCTTTCACACCTTCAAACAATGCTTGGTCTTCACCTTTTTGACCAGCAGCAGCCATCCAGTTTGCAGAAAGTTTGATATCGCTAATTTGTTCAATGTTTGCACATGCAATATTAGTAATTGCTTCCGCAACTGCCAAACGAGCAGACGCTGCTGGATTTAACAATGCAACTGGTGGACGCTCACCCATCGCCATTGCTTCACCAGTAAAGCCTTGTAGGCTTGTAGTCGTTACTGCTGCATCAGCAACAGGAATCTGCCAACGACCAACCATTTGGTCACGTGCAACCATACCCGTAATTGAACGGTCACCAATGGTGATCAAGAATGACTTAGACGCAACTGTAGGGTTTTTCAATACACGGAAAATCGCATCTTTCAAATCAACTTTTGAAGCGTCAAATTCGTTACCTTTACGCTCAATCGTTTCATAAGAACGTTGCATACGCGGTGTACCACCAAGCATTACTTGCATTGGGATATCAACTGCATTGTTTTGGAACAATGGATCTTCAACAGTTAAATGACGTGCTTCAGTTGCTTCACCTAACACGGCAAATGGACAACGTTCACGTGCACAGATTGCTTCGAACTGTTCTAAAGACTCTGGACGAATTGCCAGAACATAACGTTCTTGTGCTTCGTTTGACCAGATTTCCATTGGGCTCATGCCCGGCTCTAATGAAGGAATCTTACGAAGATTAAGAACTGCACCTAACTCGTGGTCATTTACAAGTTCAGGCATTGCATTTGATAGACCACCCGCACCAACGTCGTGTACAGAAACGATTGGGTTGAAGTCTTCTAAGCGCCAGCATGTATCGATCACTTCTTGACAACGGCGTTCCATTTCTGGGTTTTCACGCTGTACAGAAGCGAAATCAAGGCTTTCACCCATTGTACCGCTGTCTACAGAAGATGCTGCACCGCCACCAAGGCCGATTAACATTGCAGGGCCACCCAATACAATGAGCAAGTCACCTGGTTGAATCGCATCTTTTTCTACATGGTCAGGACGAATGTTACCGTAACCACCAGCGATCATGATTGGCTTATGGAAGCCCTTCACTTCACCATTTACGTTTTGTTCGAAAGTACGGAAATAACCATTTAAAGCAGGACGACCGAATTCGTTGTTAAATGCCGCGCCACCTAATGGACCTTCAATCATAATTTGTAATGGCGATGCCATACGTGAAGGTTTACCGTAATTTTCTTCCCAAGGTTGTTCAAAACCAGGAATATTTAAGTTAGAAACAGTAAAGCCTGTTAAACCAGCTTTTGGTTTACCACCACGACCAGTTGCACCTTCATCACGGATTTCACCGCCTGAACCAGTTGCAGCACCAGCAAATGGAGAAATTGCTGTTGGATGGTTGTGAGTTTCAACCTTCATTAAAATATGAGCAGCTTGGCTCTTATATTTATAAACAAAGTGACCGTTTTCATCTGCTTTAGGATAAAAACGCATAGTGTCATAACCAACAATTACAGAAGCGTTATCTTTATATGCTGATAACACATCAGTTGGTGATTCTTTATAAGTATTTTTAATCATTTGGAACAATGATAATGGTTGTTTTTCACCATCAATTGTCCATTCAGAACCGAAGATTTTATGACGACAGTGTTCAGAGTTTGCTTGTGCAAACATCATTAACTCGATGTCATTTGGATTACGGCCAAGACGAGTAAACGCTTCGGTTAAATAATCAATTTCTTGTTCAGATAAAGCAAAGCCAAATTCGTTATTGGCTTTTACTAATGCATCTTTACCTTCACCCAAGATATCAATTGAGTTTAAAGGTTTTGGAGCTGTTTCTGAAAAGAGCGCTTTTGCATCATCAATTTGAGCAAAAACAGTTTCTGTCATACGGTCATGAAGTACTTGTTTTACTTCATTAGAAATTTCAGAAACACCTTTTAAGGTAAATAAAAGACCACGTTCTAAACGGTGAACTGGTGTATTACAGTTCTTGAAAATATCAGTTGCTTTAGAAGACCAAGGTGAAATAGTACCCACACGTGGTGTTACTAAAATCTGAATCTCATCACTTGCAGGTTGACGAAGTTCAAAAGACTCACCGTCATTTAACAATTGCAAAGCAGATTGATGTTGCTGCTCGTTGAGCGCTTGATCAAACAAATAGACCCATTGGCTGTCAAAAGATTGAACAGAACTAATTGACGATAAACGTGTTAATAGTTGAGCTTTCTTAAAAGAAGAATGTGCTGCTGCACCGGCCACGATAAACATGTTGATTTTGGCTCCACGGGCAGGTCTTGTGAACCTTACCGCAATGTGACTTTAGAGAGAGCGCATATTCTACTGTGTCTTGCTAAAATCAGCTAGATGTAGAATCAGTATTCTGTAACCTAATTCTGCAAGAAGTGATGTGTTTTTTGTTCAAAATCATTTTTTTAAGCATTATAGGTAAAAATAAATTGTTTCATGTTTATTCAATAACATAATAAAACCTGAACTAAGACAAACTATGTCGCACCACGCTAGTGCTTTTAAGTTTTTTTTGGCATGATCAGGCTTTATAGTTTTGAATAATGATAAATGGAACAAATGCGTTGGTTAGAACTGCTTTCTGCGGTTCGTTTAGGCAGTAAAAAAAGCAGTACAGAGTTGGCTCGTAGCCCATTCCATAAAGATTATGACCGCATTATATTCTCGCAAAGTTTTCGTCAGTTAAACCGTAAAACTCAAGTTCACCCTCTAGCACAGCATGACGGTATCCATACCCGTTTAACTCACTCCCTTGAGGTTTCCTGTATTGGCCGTTCCATGGGTATGCTTGCAGCCGAAAAAATAAAAGATGAATTGCCCGTTTGGATTTCTCCTGCCGATGTTGGCGCAATCATTCAAGCAGCCTGCCTTGCACATGATATTGGTAACCCACCCTTCGGTCATGCTGGTGAATATGCAATTCGTGAATGGTTTGACGATGCATCACATAATGATTTTCTAAAAAAATTGACGCCCGAAGAAGAGGCTGATGTACGTCAGTTTGAAGGTAATGCTCAAGGTTTACGCCTCTTAACCCGTATTGACTATCATCCAGATGATGGAGGCATGCGTTTAACTTACGCGACCCTAGGCGCATATTTAAAATATCCTTGGCTTTCAAAAACAATAGCTTCGCAAGGTGATCGTCCATCACACCAACGAGCCAAATTTGGTTGTTATCAGTCTGAAAAAGAAATTTTAAAGCAAATTGCTGAACAGCTTGGTCTCATTCAATTAGGTGAATATCATTACTGCCGCCACCCGCTTACTTATTTATTAGAAGCTGCAGACGATATTTGCTATGCCCTCATTGATTTAGAAGATGGCATTATTTTAAATATGCTGAACTATCAAGAAGTTGAACCGATTTTTCTGAACTTAATTGCAGATTATGGTCAACCTGAAGAGTTGTCACAGCCGAGCAGTACATGGCAACAAAAAATCTCGGCATTACGTGGCCGTGTTATGAAACGTTTGGTCGATGAAGTCACAACAGCTTTTGCTAAGCATCAGTATGAAATTATTACAGGTCAGCTGCAAGGTAACCTTTTACAATACTGTTCACCTGATATTGCTAAAGGGATTGAAACAGCCAAAAATCTGGCTCGTGAAAAAATCTTTGAACACCCACAAAAGTCTGGTTTAGAAATTATTGCACATCAAAGTTTGCAAACAATTCTGGATGCATTTGTACCATTAACCATGCCACATAAATCTTTGAGCTTTAAAGAACAACGTTTAATGTCTATTCTCCATTTATACGGTGCACGCTTTAGCAACAACCACTACAACAATATCATGCAGGTACTCGATATTATTAGTAAGTTTTCAGATCATCAGGCTTATAGCTTGGCGCAAGAGCTACAAGGCAATAAAATAGGTCTGTTTTAAGCTGGCTTAATATAGAAAGAAATAAAACCAGTGTCGTTTTCAATTGATGTTAAACGGCCAGATTTACAGTTATGAATAAGTGAAATTACGTTATGATCGGATGTTTAATTGGCGAAGTGTTTGCCCTAGAAGCCCCTACTGTCTTACTCAATGTAAATGGTGTGGGTTATGAAATTGATACGCCACTTTCAACATTTTGCCAATTACAAAAAGGCCAGAAAGTTACGCTATGGACGCATTTAGTTGTGCGTGAAGATGCACAGCAGCTTTACGGTTTTAGCGATGCTCAAGAGAAAACTATTTTCCGTACTTTATTAAAAGTAAATGGTGTAGGCCCTAAAATGGCATTGGGTATCTTGTCTACATTAAGTGTTGAATTGTTGGTACATACAATTGAACACGACGATGTAAACACTTTGGTCAAAGTTCCGGGCGTTGGCAAAAAAACAGCTGAACGTTTAATGATTGAACTTCGTGATCGTTTTAAAACCTTGGCTCAAGGCACTTCAACTGCGGCGACCATGCCTCAAATTCAGTTTGCTGCAAACTCTCCTGTTGCAGAAGCAGAAGCTGCGCTGCAATCTTTAGGTTATAAGCCACTTGAAGCACAAAAAGCTGTAGCTGCGGTTAAAGCCGACTACACTGAATCAGCCGATATTATTCGTGCTGCTCTTAAATCAATGATGAAGTAAACACACCTATGCAAGACCGTCTAATCAGTGGAACAGAAAAGCCTGAAGATCATTTTGATCGGGCTATTCGACCAACTTCACTTGCCGACTATATTGGGCAACCAGTCGTACGCGAGCAAATGGAAATTTTCATTGGCGCTGCTCGTGGTCGTGGTGAAGCTCTCGACCACACACTGATTTTTGGTCCGCCCGGCTTAGGTAAAACCACACTAGCTAATATTATTGCACGTGAAATGGGTGGCAACCTCAAATCGACTTCAGGGCCTGTCTTGGAACGTGCAGGCGATTTAGCGGCAATGCTGACTAACCTTGAAGAAGGCGATGTTTTATTTATTGATGAAATTCATCGTCTTTCACCGGTGATTGAAGAAATTCTGTATCCAGCGATGGAAGATTACCAACTCGACATCATGATTGGTGAAGGCCCTGCTGCTCGTTCAATTAAACTCGATTTACCCCCTTTTACACTCGTCGCTGCGACCACACGTGCGGGCTTACTGACCTCACCATTACGTGACCGCTTCGGTATTGTGCAACGTCTCGAGTTCTACTCTGTAGAAGACTTGACTCACATTGTGTCGCGCTCTGCAAACTTAATGGATGTACCCATTACAGTTGAAGGCGCAGAAGAAGTAGCACGCCGATCACGCGGAACACCTCGTATCGCCAACCGTTTATTACGACGTGTTCGTGACTATGCCCAAGTGAAAGGCACAGGCGAAGTGACCCATGAAATGGCACAGCGTGCGCTTGATATGCTCAATGTTGATAAAGCTGGCTTAGATACCCTAGACAGACGTTATTTGAGCATGCTACTCGAGCGTTTTGATGGCGGTCCTGCTGGAGTTGAAGCGCTTGCAGCAGCGATGGCTGAAGACAGCGGTACGCTTGAAGATGTGATTGAACCTTATTTAATTCAACAGGGTTATGTCATGCGTACTGCACGAGGTCGGATTGCAACCAACCAATCTTATTTACAGTTTGGAATGACACCACCTGAGCCTAAAAACTAATCAAAGGAAGAGAATTTTCTCTTCCTTTTTTAATTTAATCTCTCTATCCAATTAAAATAATAATTGTCTTATCAATAAATTAGCCACTCTATACCTTTTAAGTCTTTATTTATACCTTATTGATTTTTTAATATTTTTAAAAACTGAATTATAAGAAATCTAGATAAGAAATCTAGATATCAAATCTTATGAACAATAATATTTTAGGATAAGGACATGTACAAAAAAGCCGCTTTGATTTTTCCACTCGCTTTAATGAGCCAGCTGAGCCTAGCAGATTGGGTAAAAGATGCTGCACAACAAAATGAAAATCAGATCATTCAATTAAGACAACATATTCATGAGTATCCTGAACTTGGCAATATGGAATTTAAAACATCTGCACTAGTTCAAAAAGAATTAAAGTCCTATGGCATTCAAGTCAAAACAGGTTATGCAAAAACAGGTGTTGTAGGTATTTTAAAAGGTAATAAACCCGGTCCTATTATTGCGCTTAGAGCAGATATGGATGCGCTACCTATGGAGGAAAAAAGTGGTGTTCCATTTGCGAGTAAACAAAAAGCAATTTACCAAGGTAAAGAAACTTATGTGATGCATGCTTGTGGACATGATGCCCATACCGCAATGCTATTAGTTGCGGCAAAAATTTTGGCTGCCAATAAAGATAAAATATCGGGTACAGTTGTCTTTGTTTTTCAACCTGCTGAAGAAGGTGGAGCAGATATAGACAACTTCACACAAGGTGATCAAATTGGCTCCAGAAAAATGATCGCAGATGGAGCATTTAAAGACTATAAACCTGAAGCCATTTTTGGGATACATGTCATCTCTGGTATGCAAAGTGGCCACCTTTATTATAAAGATGGTGCCATTTTAAATAGTGCAGACCATTTACGTATTCAGGTCAACGGCAAGCAGGTACATGGTTCTACCCCTTGGTTAGGTAGAGATCCGATTTATGCATCGGCACAAATGATTAATAATTTACAAAGCCTTATTAGCCGGAGAACCGACCTTACCCAAGGCATGGGCGTAGTGAGTATTGGCAATATTCAAGGTGGTACAGCAGGAAATGTAATTCCTGAACAGGTCAATATGGTTGGGACTATTCGCTCTAATAACGAACAAATACGGGCAAATATCTTAAAAAGTTTACCAGTCATGATAGAGCATAATGCTCAAGCCAATGATGTGACTGCTAAAGTTGAAATTGCACCTTATGCTCCAGTGACCATGAATGACAAAGCACTGACTCAGCTTATTCAGCCAACTTTAGTCAAGGTTGTTGGAGACTCAAAACTTCATGTTTTAGATCATAATGCAAGTGCAAGTGAAGATTTTGCCTATTATGGAAAATTAATGCCGTCATTCTTTGTTTTCTTAGGTGCAACACCAGAAAATCAGGACTTAACTCAAGCTGCACCAAATCATAGTCCTTATTTTATTGTAGACGACAAGGCTTTAAAAACTGGAACCGAGCTGCATGTAAGATTCGTATTAGATTATCCGAATATATCAAAACAAGTTCAAACCTCATGGAAGCCCTCTTAAGTCAAAAGCTTGCTAGCCATAAGATGTACCTTTTTTAGATTATAAATAGAGCAATCGCAATTGAAAGGTTGTGCCATAGGACTTAGTATGCAATCTGCTAAACTGCCCCGTATTTAAAAGCAGATGTATGACTTCGATTAGAACTGATGTTTTATCCAGCAGTCATATTTTAAATATAAAGCTCTATAGTGAACTAAAACGGAATACTCTCATGGCGAATCATTTTGAATTCAATATTCGTGTTTATATCGAAGATACGGACGCAGGCGGTATCGTTTACCACGCTAACCACATTCGCTATATGGAACGTACCCGTACAGAATGGCTCCGTGCTTCTGGCGTTGATCATTACTGGCATCAAAAAGACTACAACTTTGTTGTCCACAAAATCGACGTAAAATACATGCGCCCTATCTTAATGGATGACTTAATTACTGTTACAGCACGTGTAGTTTCATGTAAAGCTGCGTCATTTGTGTTGCAACAAAATATTTATCGTGGTGAAATCTTGCTTGCTTCTGGCGAGGTTGAGTTGGCATGTTTAAGTAAAGAACTGGTAGCTCGTCGTCTTCCAGAAGAAATACGTGATCTTATTCGTAAAGAATTGGAACAAGACTAAAAAAACAACCGGCATATGTAACTATGGCAACAAACATTGAATCAACCCTGCATATTTCTGACCTTATCTTACAAGCAAGTCCAGTCGTCCAATTGGTCATGCTGATTTTATTGTTAGCATCAATCTTTAGTTGGTACCTCATTGCCAAGTTACATATGGGTTATAAAAAAGCACGTCAAGGCGATGAACATTTCCAAAAAATGTTCTGGTCTGGTGCTGAACTCAATACCCTCTATAACAATGCACAACTCAACTCAAAACGTTCAGGCCTTGAAGATATTTTTTATCAAGGATTGAGTGAGTTCTTTAAACTTAAAAAACGTCAAGCATCTACTTCTCAAACGATTGAAGGCACCGAGCGTATTTTACGTGTAGGTTTAAGTCGTGATCAGGGTACTCTTGAATATGGTCTAGGCACTCTAGCAAGTATTGGTTCTGTTGCCCCATATATCGGTTTATTCGGTACTGTTTGGGGAATCATGAATGCTTTTATTGGTTTGGCTGCCGTTGACCAAGTGACGTTAGCTACGGTTGCACCAGGTATTGCTGAAGCACTTATTGCAACTGCAATTGGTTTATTTGCTGCAATTCCTGCGGTATTAGCTTTTAACCACTTTACGGCTAAAAGCGAAAGCGTCTACTCTGACCGCGCACTATTTGCCGAAGAGATGATTGCTTTATTGCAACGTCAATCTGTGGGTTCATCACAGGAAGATGCATAATGGCCATTCAACGTTCAGGGCGCTTTGAGCGCATAAAAAAACCATTAAAAAGTGACATGAACGTCGTGCCTTATATCGATGTAATGCTAGTACTTTTAGTTATTTTCATGGTGACTGCGCCCATGATTACTAGCGGCATCAAAGTCGATTTACCTCAGGCAAATAATCGTCCAATTGAATCCAAAGATATGCCAGCCATGGTAACAATTGGTAAAGATGGCAATATTTATCTTCAATATCAAGATTATAAAGACAACGAGCCACTTTCTCGTGAAAAGCTCGAATCTGTATTAAGTGAAGCGCAAAAGCAAGCTGAGCAGGAAAACAAACAACTTACGGTTTTAGTGAATGGTGATAAGTCGCGCCCTTACGGCGAAGTCGTATCATTGATGGCAAGTTTACAAGAAGCAGGTTTAACTCAAGTTGGCCTTCTGACAGAGCCTTTAAAATAAGCTATGAACAAAAATCAAAAGCCTCCTTTTAAACAAAATGCGATTGCATTGGGCTTCACACTTGGAGTTCATGCAATTGCCATTGTCGGCTTGCTTTTCTTAGGCTTGAGTAAACCACCAGAACAGCCAAAAAAGCTGACGACTATTTTAGTTAAGCCAGAAGATTTACCACCACCTTTAGCAAAAGAAGTTGAGCAACAAACTACTGCAGAAAATCAGGCGGAAGAAGTTTTAAGCCCAATTGTGGATGAAAATGTTCCTCAAAATCTTCCAGCAATACCATCACCTCCTCCGCCAACAGCACAACATCTGGTTGCCCAAAAGCAAAAAGCTAAGCAGGCACAGCAAGCAAAATTAGCTGAGGAAAAACGTAAAGCTGAAGAAGCTGCTAAAGCGAAACAAGCTGCGGAACAGCAACGTTTAGAGGAAGCTCAAAAACAGCAGGCTGAGGCAAAACGTCAAGCTGAGGCAAAAGCTGCAAAAGTTGAAGCTGAACAAAAGCGTAAAGCAGAAGCTGAAGCAAAAAACAAACATGAACAAAGTGAGGCTCGCAAAGCTGAAGAAGCTGCTAAACGTAAAGCTGAGGCTGATGCAAAACTGAAACGTGAAGCTGAAAATGCAAAACTTCAGGCACAGCAAGAAGCAAAACGTAAAGCTGAAGCTGAGGCAAAAGCTAAACATGAAGCTCGTAAAGCTGCTGAGGATGCGAAAGTTAAACAGCAGAAAGCAGCTGAAGATGCTAAGCGTAAAGCTGAGGCTGATGCAAAAGCTAAACATCAAAAAGCAGCTGAGGATGCCAAGCGTAAAGCTGAAGCTGATGCAAAGGCCCAAAAGCAGAAAGCGGCTGAGGATGCTAAGCGTAAAGCTGAGGCTGATGCAAAAGGTAAACACCAAAAAGCAGCTGAGGATGCCAAGCGTAAAGCTGAAGCTGATGCAAAGGCCCAAAAGCAGAAAGCGGCTGAAGATGCTAAGCATAAAGCTGATGCTGACGCAAAAGCGAAACAGCAAAAAGCTGCTGAAGATGCCAAACGTAAAGCTGAAGCTGAGGCCGAAGCAAAAGCTGCATCTGTTAAAAAAGCACAAGAAGAAGCTGCTCAGAAAAAGGGTGAAGCCAAAAAAATTGCATCTTCAGCGAAGCGTGATTTTGAGCAGAAAATTAGAAATGCTTGGGATATTCCAGCAGGAACATCAGGTCAAAAAGCAACTGCGCGTGTAACGTTAAGTGATAGTGGAGCTGTATTATCAGTTATTGTTAGCTCTAGCAACCCAGATGTTAAAGCCAGTGTCGAAGCAGCGATTCGTTCTGCTGCACCTTACCCTATGCCATCTGATCCTGATGCTCGACGCGAAGCAAGATCATTCAGTTCAACATTTACTGCAAAATAAGTATCTTGTTACATGCTTTAAATAGTTTAAGGCATGTAACTATGTTACAAAATCCACAGTCACAAAAATGCCTTCAATGACTTTAAACCTATGAAAACGAGCCGCAAACACCTTTTAGCCTTAACGCTGCTTACAGCACTAAGTCCTCTTGCACCAACAGCTGCCTTTGCTCAACTACATTTAGAAATTGCAAAAGCACCTGATCAGGCGCCTAAAATCGCTATTGTTCCCTTTAATAATGACAATGGACTTTATCCAATTGTGGAAACTGACTTAAACCGTTCAGGACGTTTCACAAGTTCATCGAAAAACTTACCTGCAAATGCTGCCATTAATCAGATTCAAGCATCTGATTGGCAAGCAGCTGGTATTCCATATGTTGTTACTGGGCAAATTAAGCAAACAGCTGATGGGTTTGAAGTCCATTACCAACTTTATGATGTACAAAAACAGCAATATCTTCTCAATGAGTTGTTGAATGTTCCTGCTTCACGCATCCGTCAAGCTGGACATATGGTTAGTGATGCTATTTATCAAGCATTAACTGGTATTGCAGGCGATTTTAGCGGTCGTATCGCTTATGTATTACGTAATCCGGCAACCCCTGCTGAACGTTACACTTTACAAATTGCCGATACAGATGGTGAGCAACCAAAAACTGTTCTCTCTTCACGCGACCCAATTCTGTCTCCAGCATGGACTCCTGACGCTAAAAAAATTGCTTATGTTTCTTTCGAAACTAAACGCCCAGCAATTTACTTACAAGATCTATCTACTGGAACACGTGAAGTACTTACCAGCTTTAAAGGCTTAAATGGTGCGCCAAGCTTTTCACCAGATGGCAAGTCAATGCTATTTACAGCATCAATGAATGGTAACCCTGAAATTTATCAAATGGATTTATCAACTCGCCAAGTCAAACGTATGACGAATGATTCTGGCATTGATACAGAAGCACGTTACACACCAGATGGGAAAGCTTTTATTTTTACATCTGACCGTGGAGGCTCTCCTCAAATTTATCGCTATGATTTTGGTGATGGCTCAGTAAAACGCTTAACATTTAAAGGGTCGTTTAATGCTCGTGGCACTTTAAGTGCAGATGGTAAAAAAATTGCACTGGTGCATCGACCAAGTGGCAGTAACTATAAGGTTGCTATCCAAGATATTAATACAGGCATTGTCAATATTCTTACCCCAACGAGTTTAGATGAATCACCAAGTTTCTCACCAAATGGGCAAATGGTGGTTTATGCAACTCGTGAAGGGAACCGTGGTTTACTGTCTATCATGTCCACTGATGGTCGTTTCCGTATGAATTTACCGAGTGAACAAGGTGAAGTACGTGAACCAGCCTGGGCACCTAAATAACTTTTTATTCCATTGATGGAGATGATGATGAAATCAATCAAATATTTGGCCCTTCCTCTACTTAGTGTAGCGCTTGTCATGACAGGTTGTGCGAGCCGTAAGCCTGCAACAACGGCAACTACGGGTACTACAAACCCAAGTACAGTAAACACAACCGGTTTAAGTGAAGATGCTGCATTAAATGCCCAAAATTTGGCAGGTGCTTCATCAAAAGGTGTAACTGAAGCAAATAAAGCTGCTTTAGCTAAACGTGTTGTTCATTTCGATTATGACAGCAGTGATTTATCTGCTGAAGATTATCAAACACTCCAAGCCCATGCTCAGTTTCTCATGGCAAATGCAAACTCAAAAGTTGCATTAACTGGTCATACAGATGAGCGCGGTACACGTGAGTACAACATGGCTTTAGGTGAGCGCCGTGCAAAAGCAGTTCAAAGTTACCTCATCACAAATGGTGTAAATCCACAGCAACTTGAAGCTGTAAGTTATGGTAAAGAAGCTCCTGTTAATCCCGGTCATGACGAATCAGCTTGGAAAGAAAACCGCCGTGTTGAAATTAACTATGAAGCGGTTCCTCCTCTATTAAAATAAGACACTCCTAAAAAATAAACGCCCACATATGGGCGTTTATTTTTGCTTTCTTAATTTAAGAAGATTTATTTTCCTCTTCTTCTGAATGTTGCATCGACTCAATCAAATCATGCTTATTAAAAGCTTTATATTCAGGTTTCGCTTCATAATCTTTCCAAGCTTCCTGAACACTTTCTTTCGAAATTTCTTCTAAATTGATTGGTTCACCTGCCGTGGGGGTCGCATCAAACTTCTTAGTTGTCATTTCGATTCTCCTAAATATACATTCCTTTGCTATGCAAACAACATACCATGTAAAATGGGGCTTGTAAGCATAAATGCAACACAAATAAAGTAAGATAATTTTTATTTTCCGGCATTCTCATCTAGAATATGCCACGTATTTATTTGACTCATTTTGATGCTTGCGCACAGGAGCGTTTTTTTATGTCCAACCTCACATTGTCCCAATTTTTACAACAACAAAAAGGGAACCTTACACCTGAGTTGGCCCAAGTCATCGACACGATTGCTACGACTTGTAAAACCATTGACCAAGCCCTACAAAAAGGTGCTTTGGCTGGAATTTTAGGCAGTGCAGGTAATGAAAATGTTCAAGGTGAAACACAGAAAAAACTTGATGTGATTTCTAATGACTATTTAATTGATGCTTTAAAAGTTCACCCTCACGTAGGTGGTCTTGCATCTGAAGAACTTGATGACTTTACACCTGCGCAAGAAAATGGCGAATACTTAGTATTATTCGACCCATTAGATGGTTCAAGTAACATTGATATCAACATGTGCGTAGGAACAATCTTCTCGATTCTCCCTGCAAAAAATGCAGTTACACAAGCACAAGATTTCATGCAAGCAGGTACTCAACAGGTTGCTGCTGGTTATGTGTTATATGGCCCATCAACAATGATGGCTTTAACCGTTGGAAATGGTGTAGCGTTCTTTACTTTAGACCCAGAAACTCAAACATTCTTACTTACTACAGAGAATGTTCAAGTATCAGCAGATACTCAAGAGTTTGCTATTAACGCATCTAACCAGCGTCATTGGGAACAACCAGTAAAACAATATATTGAAGAGTTACTTGCAGGTAAAACATCTGTACGTGAAAAAGATTTCAATATGCGTTGGGTTGCATGTATGGTGGGCGATATTCACCGTATTTTATGCCGTGGTGGTATTTTCCTTTATCCATATGATCTAAAAGACCCGAAAAAAGCTGGTCGTTTACGTTTAATGTATGAAGCTAACCCAATGAGTATGCTCATTGAACAAGCAGGTGGTTCATCAACTACAGGTCGTGTTCGTATTTTAGATATTGAACCAACAGAGCTTCATCAACGTGTTCCTGTAATTATCGGCTCTAAAAACGAAGTTGAACGCGTAACAAGCTATCATTAATAATTAAATTATAGAGGGCGTCATATAGTATGATGACGCCTTTTTGGATATATCCTTATGGCGGTTATTTTTTTAGAATCAAAAGATAATGCAAAAATTAAACATTTGCGTGGTTTAATTGAACTCAATAGCGCCCGAAAAAAGCATCAGCAAACAGTTCTTGAAGGTACTCACCTTTGCCTAGCTTGGTTACAACAACAGAAAAAGCTCTTTTCGTTGTTTACAACTGAACAGGCGTTGGAACATGACGATTTAAAGAAAATAATTGAACTCCATCAGGGTCATGTCTTTATTATCAGTGAAGTTTTATATAAAGATTTAAGTACTTTAGGTAATACCCTTCCTTGTTTAGCTATTATTGATCTGCCTAAAACTGCATTAACGATTGACTATAACGTAGATACGTTAATTCTAGAGAATGTACAAGATCCAGGTAACGTAGGTACATTATTACGTTCAGCAGCCGCGGCAAATATTAAACAAATTATTTGTACGCAAGGCTCTGCTTCTCTTTGGTCGCCACGCGTTTTAAGAGCAGGTATGGGGGCTCATTTCAGCTTACATTGTTTTGAAAACTTCCAATTGACCGATATTCTTCCTAAATTCGATATTCCTGTTTTCGTTACAAGTTCTCATCGCTCGACCAGTCTTTATTCAAAAGACCTTTCAAAGCCATGCGTTTGGATTTTAGGTAACGAAGGACAAGGCGCAAGTGATTATGCTTTAGAACACGCACAATCGGTGACTATACCGCAGCCCGGTGGTCAAGAGTCATTAAATGTAGCAATTGCAGGATCTATTTGTTTTTTTGAAATGGTTCGCCAACGCCAATAAAACGTTAATTTATTTTACATCGCTCATATTTGTGAAAAAAATCATTTACACTACTAAAAAATAGCCGATTGTTGTCAACCTCCCACCTCTTTTCAACGTTATATAAGAGATATATTGAAGATAAGGTGGGTACGTCCAATGACAGGATTTTCCATCTCCATGGATTTAGCACCGAAAAAGTCTCGATCGGAAGCATCTAGTGTTCATGCCAGCACGGCTGAGCAACGCCTAAAGGTTTTTATGCAAGATGTTACTGGTCGTGCTTTGGTGATGATGGAGAGTGCTACCCAAGGTCAACAAGGCATTGCCATGGACTTGGTTCAAGAAGCATTTATTGCTTTACACAAGTCTTACGCCGATCGAAGTACTGAAGAATGGTATCCGCTGTTTTATACTATTCTAAACAACAAACTTCAGGATTGGCGCCGCAAAGAAGCACGTCGGGCAAGCCCATTTTCATTCTTCAAAAAAGTTAGTCTAGACAATGATGATGAAGAGATCATTGATATTGTCGATGAAAAAGCAATCAATCCAGCAGATTTTCTAGATCAAGCAGTAACCATAGAAGAGATTCAGGAAGCGATTGCAAAACTACCTGTTCGTCAACAACAAGCTTTCATGTTACGTGCGTGGGAAGGTTTCGACACCCATACTACAGCACAGATTATGAACTGCACTGAAGGTAGTGTAAAAACCCATTATCATCGAGCAATTCAGGGACTTAGAGAGTACTTAGCGCATTTAAATCCCATGGGAGGTTCTAATGAATCATGATGATTTCACTAAAAAGGTGACGTCTAAACTCGATAGTTTAGCCCATCACCATAAAAATAAAACAGTGGTGATGAATCATGTGCTTGACCATATCCAACAAAAACCAGCCTCTTTTTATAGTGTCTGGAAAATGACTGGTTTTGCACTTGCTGCAGCGATTACTGGTTTTGTTATTTTACCCAATTCGGTAGATATGATGGATAAGCCACAAAATCAAGTTGTTGTAAATCCTAAATTATCTCCACAAATGGTGGAAGATTTAGAAATGCTGATGGTGTTGGGTGAGGATAAAGTTCAACATGGTAGCTAAAAAGTTAGCACTTATCCTTTGTTCATTAAGTTTCCTGCAAACCAGTTTTGCGGGTTTTGAACGCTTCTGGATTTTTTCTAAAGATGCCAATACTCAAGTAGATGATACTTGGAATGCTCTATCTGAAGAAGAGCAACGAGCAGTAATTAAACGTTATCAAAGTTTAAAAGAATTACCACCAAACCAAAGCGCTAACTTGCAACAACGCATGGATTGGTTCAACCAACTTCCAGATGCAGAAAAGCAAAAAATGCGCGAAGCTTGGCAAAAAATGAGTACACAAGAGCGTAATGATTTACGTCAGCGTATGTTAAAAGCAAGTGCTGATGAAAGAACTGCTATACGCGAAGAATATATTAATAAATATTTAGAGCACTAAAAAAATCACTTTTTAATAAGGTGCTATTCAAAAATCTAACAAGAAATAAAAAAGCCTCCTATGGAGGCTTTTTTATTTTGCTTTTACTTGCGATAACGTCTATAAGCAATCAAACCTAGCAGTGATGCAATAGAGAAGATCCCGATACTTCCTCCACCGCCACCACTTCTAGAATCATCGGTTGTAGTTGCTGTGCTTACTAAGTTAATTGTTCCCGCTTTGGCTGAAATAGTTCCATCTGCATCATAAACATAATAGGTCAATGTATCATTGAAAGTATTGAATACATTACTCGCTTGAATATAAATATTGCCACCATAGCAGATATTACCGCTATCATCTTTAGGGCATGGACCTTCTCGATCTGCTTTCACTACCTTGAAAATACCATCCTTTGAGGTTTTACTTGGTATATAAATCGGCAATTCCACACCCTGATCATTTACCCAAAATTTAGGTTTATTTGGTTTTGTCTTGAGTGTACTTGTAGGACCATCCCCTTCATCATTCGCATACTGTAATAAATTTAAAGGAATGACTTCATTTGCTAAATACTTAAACGTTACCGTACCATCACCAGCAACTGGTGGAATATTATCAAATCGAGCTTCTAATAATCCCGATGATTGCGTAGATCCATCTTTACTGCTAATTGTATATTTACAATAGTTGTAATCCCCCGCTTGGGTAATAATATCATCTGAACGATAGAATATAATTTGTTGCAAAGAAGAATTCCATTCACAGAACAGTCCATCATCCTTTTTAATACTTGTAACTTTATCGTCAATTAATCCCGTTCCAACAGTTTCAAGATTAATACTATAGTCGGTTGTATTAAAGAACTTTAAAATATGACTACTATCTTCATTTGGCAAAGGTAAACCATTTGCCTTTAAGTCGATATAGATAGCTCGATATTTTGCATTTGCTTTGGTTTGATCAAGAAGATTCTTATAATTCGCAGAATCGATTTTTAATACATTTAATAAATATGCATAATCTGGATTCAATATATTCTTCTGAACCGTATCATATTGAGATTGATATTTCGCAAGCAGATCTGTAAGCGATGTATTACCTAAACCTTTTATATCACCAGCAGTCAGTTTCATTAGTTCAATCGAACCAATATCACAACTATTACGGCTATTTGGTTGATAATATAATTTACTATCAGCAAGTCGTGAAAGGCCTCGTTGGTCGATAGAAGTACACGAATCTTTACCTTCTGGGTCTACGTCCACCAGATTCTTACCGCCTATATTATTTTTAGGATAGTAAATTGGTAAAAAACCAGTCTCTGGTCCAGCTGAATGTAAAGATTCAAGCAATGAGTCAAAAGACTGACCAGCTATATCAACAGTTCGATGCGTAGACGTAAGAGCTTCCGTCGGCAAGTCACATTTTCCAGCATCATTCGTCAAATTTAGTGCATTAAAAGATAGTATGAAACCAGCATTTTTTAAATCAGTGGCCGGTCCTATAAAATAATGACACGCATAAGTTCCTAAATTATAACCAATTAAATTAAATCTTAATTCTTTACTTCCCAATGTGTCATATAAAAACGTGGTATAAGCATTATTTTCAACAATAGTATTATTCTTTAAGGTTAAACTACTGTTAGAACTAAGTATGGTCGAAGGATTAGGGGTACCGTTAGGAGTAGCATCACCTGTAAATTTCAAAATACTACCATTTACTGTATTTGCAATATTTCGAGCAATGGTATTAATTGTAAAGGTTGCTTTCGGTTCTCCGCAGAAATCAAAAGTATTATTGGAACTATTTGAACCATTATTCAAAATACTAGAAGAGGTAAATGTTACCTCCCGTTTTGCATAGGCAGTACCATTCCAACAACTCATTGAAAGTACACTTCCAGCTGTTGCAGTATTACCTTGGATTAAAGAGTGAGTTGCAGATAAATTAACATTATCGCCACCGAGGAAAATAGCACCGCCTTTAGATGCATTTGAGTTCAAGATTTGACTATTTAATAAGGTAACATTGCCGCCTGCATAAATAGCGCCACCAAAATCGGGTGCTGAACCATTTTCCAAAATAATGTTTTGAAGGAATAAAGGCTGTTTATTTACTGCTGTATTAAAGATACGTGATTTACCACCAGCATTAATTCTCGTCTGCAACGGTTGTAATGCTGGATAATCATTGGTTAAAACGCTCTTCTCTGACCAATTTTTATCTTGGTCTTTTTCACCAAATCCGTAAATTGCTATATCTGCATTTGGAACCAATTCTTTATTTAATGTATAAGTTCCTGCTTTTAATTGGATCACCTGACTTTTAGAAGTGTTATAAACTGTACATCCATAATCAGATCTTCGTGTTTCAGCAACTTTTATCGCTTCCCTTAATGAACAAGCATTAGGGTTTTCACCATCTTCATCCGCAAAAGTTGTCACTTCAATTCTTTGATTTGCTGTATCGGCAAAAAGAGGCATAGCCGCTAGCACAGCTAATGCTAATACTGCTTTTTTATAATTTTTCATAGTCCTCATCCCTGATTATGACTTGAAACGGCGTAATGCAATTAATCCAAATAACCCTAAAATTAATCCACCACCGACACTTCCCCCGCCACCTGTACTCACAGATTTATCTTCAATACCAGATACAGGTTCTTGGACTACAGTTGCTGGAATCGAGACATATTGGAAATCCGAGCCATCATTAAATCTCGATACACTCGTAACTACTTGAATACTAAAAATGTCTGCGCCATGCCAGTTTCCATTTGGTGTGTAAACAACATTTCCATTTTGATCTATTGTGACGCTACCTTTAGAGACTGGTGTATCGGTACTTTGTTTTATTTTCAAACAGCCAGGTTGCCATTCTTTACCATCAGGACGGTCACCAAATAAACGTTTACATGTAGCAGGTGTGACCAAATCGGCTTCACTTAAGGAGTTTAAAATATTAAATTTTGCAACTTGGCCATATTTAATATCCTGCCCCACTGTCGCAATTTCATTATTTAAAATATATTCGATTGCCCCTAAGTCACACAGCTCATCATAACCACTACGGTTTTTTCCACGTTGATCAAGTCTTTCGCAACCAGCCAATCCAACCGATGACCCGTCACTATATAACCGTCCTTTATTAATAATTAAAGAATCAGCTAGGCTATTATAACTCTCAAGTAGGCGAGGCTTAAAAAATCCAAGAAAGCTATCTTTCGGTGTGCTAAATGGACATAACAACCCCTCTTTTGCTGTTACATCACAGACACCTTCATCGGTATCTCCAGCGATTAACTTTTCACTAGCAGGAAAAAGGATATTAGGTAACTTTGCAGTAGTATTACGATTACAGTCAGAAATAACTAAATTACTTTGAATAACAGTCTTGTCATCCGTATTTGCAGTACAGTTTGCAGTATTGCCAACTAACATGCTGTTAGAAATAGAAGCATTTCCTTGAGGAGCATCAAGAAACAAGCCTGCTGCATTTTTAATCATTGTAATATTATTAACAAACATTCCATCTTTAATGTTTGCAATAAAACCGACTTTGTTATGGAAGAATGTACTGTTACTAAAACCTATGGCACGTATATTTAAATATCCACCAGTACTTTCATCATCAAATTTCGTTGCACCATAAAATAAGGCTCCATCTGCAGAAGAAACTTCATTATCACGTACTACAGATTGGGTTACCAAATACAAAGGTTGCTCGCTATAAATAACGCCACCTTGGGTTGCTTTATTATTTTGAAATAAACTATTTATGATAGTTACAAAGCCAGCTGTTTGACCAGTTTTAGATAATAATCCTTGATTGTAAATTGCCCCTCCCTGATTCGCATATCCGCCAATCAACCGAGAGTTTTGAATAGTGAGTTTTTCATGGTTTAAAATTAAACCGCCTGTTAACACATTAGAGTTTGCGCCTGCACCTTGTAAGTTAAGGTCACTCAAGGTTACAGCAAAGGATGGTTTTTCAACGCTACCATCATCAATTTTAAATAACTGATCTGTACCTACCATTTTGATGGTTGCATTATGAGAACCGGGCTGATCAGTATCAACTAATGTAGAATCATTTTTTACTGTACTAATAGTAAGGGGAGCTGTAATCGTTATTTTGCTATTTAGCGTATATTCTTTATCACGCTGTAAAATAATATTTGATGAAGCATCTTTATTTCCACAGCCATGGTAACCATTTGCATATTTTTCTACATCAGCTGCATTAGATGAACCACGATAATTTAGAAACTGTACAGCTTCTCGTAGCGTACATATCGTATCATCTTTATCTTCATCAACTAAGCTTGTGACTTGAATATCAGCAGAATAAGCGTGCCCAGCAGCAGCCAATAATGCAAAAGCAATGCTCCGTTTGAGCATACCCTTCTCCTTACCTATTTTTTTCATTTTTCTTTGTCAATATTGCAAAGTTTCCACTTTTGCAAACGCATCCTTTGTGCGTACTTTGTCACAGGAATCAGAATTTCTCAAGATGTTTTGATCGGTCAATAGCGTCATTTTAGATAAGTAGCTTTATAAATATTTGGACAACTAAACATCTATTAAACATCTATTGATATATGGAAATTTTACTTATGAAAAAATTTAACAATTCACTCTGAGGCTTCAAGAATAAGTGTTTAATAGTTCTTATTTTATTTTCATATTAGAAAACCGAACTTATCCTAACCAACAAAAAGACACAATATAAGAAGTATTTATTGTTGGTATTCATCAATCAAAGCATAGATTTGTCTTAAAGTTGCATTTGAAAGCTTAGTCTTCTCACCTTTAAGAAGTTTCTCTAGTTGAGCTACGGTCTGCAACAATACAGAAGCCTGATGAGGTCCATGTAAAAGTAAATAATCTACAATCTGCTGATCGAAATGAATACCACGTCTCGCCATAACAGAAGTGACTAAAGCATAGCGGTCCGCATATAAACTTCCACTTGGCACTTTTACACTGACTGCTTGAGTAAGACGTGATTGTAAGTCTGGCAGCTCCAGTTTCAATTCAATCGGTGCAACACGTGAAGAAAATACAAGTTGCCCTTCATGGTTATTCATTAAATGAAACACCGCTTTTTGCCAGTGTGGCACACCACTAATAGATTCAATGTCATCTAAAGCAACTAAATCATAGTGCTCTAAACAGGTAATTGCCTCTATGGGAGCATCAAGAAGTTCTAGCAAAGAAACTTTAATTGCAGACTTACCCACTTCCAAATAAGAATCACAAATCGCCGAAAGCAAATGACTCTTACCTGTTCCTGCACCTCCATAGATATAAAATCTATTTACTAGACCTGCATGTAGTTGACGAACTGCATCGACTACATGCCCCCAACCTGGTCCCGAAAAATCACTGATTCGGGCATCAAGTTGAGGTTCTATATCCAGTTGGAGTTGACGCATATAATGAATTGGCCTTGAAATTATTTCTGATCTGAAAGATTAGGTGTATCTGTATCTTGCTGTGTTTTAACTTCAAGATCAAGTTTAGTATTTCCAGTTTCTACATGAATTTGCTGAATATTACCCTCTTGTACAAATAATTCCGAGTAAGCGCCATAAAGACTACTTTTTTCGTAGTTATCTCTTAGATGTTTTAAGAGTACAACAATGACGGCAGCCACTGGTAATGCGATGAGCATTCCTAAGAAACCTGCAAGTTGAGCACCTGCCAATACAGCAAATACAACCGCAACAGGCGAAAGACCAATTTTATCACCGAGTAGGAATGGTTGTAGAATATAGCCTTCTACTGCCTGACCAATCATAAAAACCACACCAACGAGTAGTAAGTGGGTCCAGTCCAGTCCAAACTGGAACAAACTTGCAATAACGGCTGCAATAATACCAACAGCAAATCCTAAATAAGGAATAATACTGGCAAGGCCAGCCACCATCCCAATAATAAGTCCGACCTCTAGCCCAATTAACTGTAAACCTACGGCATAGACTACGCCGAGTAAAAGCATAACGAGGAACTGACCTTTAACAAATGCTCCTAAAACGCTATGGCACTCACGAACGATTTGTAAAGTAGTCTCTTCATATGGTCGCGGAATGAGACGACGTAAGTTCAGTAACATACGGTCCCAATCAAGCAAGAAATAGAAAGCAATAATTGGAATTAAAACAATTGTTCCACCAATCTGAATAAAATTCAGGCCTGATTGTGCAAGCTTTAATAAAACAGCTTGAATACTATCGGCACTGTAATTGGTCTGAACATAATCCATGACCGCTTTGGACATTTGATCGGTATCAATTTCCATTTGCTGAACATGGAATGTTGAAGAAATCCACGGTAATAGCTCTGCATTAATCCAATGAATTCCCGCCGGTATACTATCTCGTGCATAAACAAGTTGTTTCCAGATAAGTGGAACCAAATACCATAACGCAACAGTTAAAGTTACACCGATACCGATAAAAACAATGCTAATTGCCAACCACCGAGGTAGCTTAATTTTTACTAGAACATCGACCAGTGGACTAAATAAATAAGCCAGGAAAAAAGCACCAAGAAATGGAATGACCACAGGCTTGAGCAAGTATAATACCCATACCAGCAATACAATACCTGCGAGTAAGAAAATACGGCGCAGTATACGATCTTGCATAAAATATAGCCTTTTTTGATTTAATCGTTATAAATGGAAAAATATTTTTATTAAAGATAGCATTTTCGAGCATAAATAACATAAGAGTTTCGTATATTCAGGTTATAATCTGCCGCCAATGCGGAGACTTCATTTATGAGCAACTCAACTTCTACCCCAAATACCGGTTTAAGCTACAAAGATGCGGGTGTTGACATTGAAGCGGGCGACGCACTGGTCGATCGTATCAAGTCAGTCGCTAAACGTACAACTCGTCCAGAAGTAATGGGCGGACTTGGTGGCTTTGGTGCACTATGCAAAATCCCTAAAGGTTACGAAGAACCTGTTTTGGTTTCAGGAACTGACGGCGTAGGTACTAAATTACGTTTAGCTCTTAACCTTAATCGTCATGACACAATCGGCCAAGACCTTGTCGCGATGTGTGTTAACGATCTTTTGGTTTGTGGTGCAGAACCATTATTCTTCCTCGATTACTATGCTACTGGTCACTTAAATGTAGACGTAGCTGCCAATGTAGTTACTGGTATCGGTAAAGGTTGTGAACTTGCAGGTTGTGCACTTGTAGGTGGTGAAACAGCTGAAATGCCTGGCATGTATGAAGGCGAAGATTACGATCTTGCTGGTTTTGCCGTAGGTGTTGTTGAGCAAAGTAAAATTATTGATGGCTCTAAAGTAAAATCTGGTGATGTACTTATTGGTGTTGCATCAAGCGGTGCTCATTCAAATGGTTATTCATTACTTCGTAAAATTTTAGACGTTAAGAATGTAGACTTAACTCAAGTGATTGATGGCCGCCCTCTTGCAGATGTTGCAATGGAACCAACACGTATTTATGTAAAACCAGTTCTTGAGCTTTGCAAACAAGTTGATGTACATGCTATGGCACACATCACTGGTGGCGGTTTACCGGGTAACTTACCACGTGTATTACCAAATGGTGCTCAAGCTGTAATTAATGAAGCTTCTTGGGAATGGCCAGAATTATTCAAACTTCTACAACGTGAAGGCAATGTAGAACGTTTTGAAATGTACCGCACCTTTAACTGTGGTGTAGGTATGGTGATTGCAGTTGACGCAAATGATGCAGAAAAAGCAATTGAAGTGCTTAATGCTCAAGGTGAAAAAGCTTGGAAAATCGGACATATCCAAGAAAATGCTGAATCAGTGGAAGGTGCAGACGAAAAAATTCGTGTGATCTTTGAATGATGAAAATTGCTGTTCTAGTCTCTGGGAACGGCAGTAACTTACAGGCCTTGATAGATGCAAATCTATCAGGGCAAATTGTAGGTGTATTGTCCAATAAAGCCGATGCTTATGCCCTAGAGCGTGCTCAAAATGCCAATATCGCAACAGCGGTAATTTCGCATAAAGACTTTCCTAGTCGTGCCGATTTTGATGAAGCGATGCATCAGCAACTTATGGCGTGGCAAGCTGACATTGTTATCTTAGCTGGCTTCATGCGTATTTTAACTGCAAACTTTGTCGATAAATGGCAAGGTAAAATGCTCAATATCCATCCTTCGTTATTACCTGCTTATAAAGGTGTTCATACACATCAGCGTGTATTAAATACGGGCGATCGATTGCATGGTTGTACAGTTCACTTTGTAACTTCTGAACTTGATGCGGGTCAAGCAATTGCTCAATCTGCAATTGAAGTCAAAGAACATGACAATGTTGTCTCTTTGGCAGAACGTGTACATAAACTTGAGCATTTCATTTATCCGCAAGTTGCAGAATGGTTATGTAATGGCCAACTGACATGGAAAGATGGACAAGCCTATTTCCGTAATCAAATTCTTGAACATCCTATACGTTTTGCATCTTGGTAAAAGCTTTGCTCAACGTAAATTAAAAAAGGACATGCATGCATGTCCTTTTTTAATGAAAGTCTTATTAGCGTAAATTGCTATGAATAAGCTTCTTAATATAATTCACTGTCTCAATCGGATGCTCTAGAGGAAACATATGCCCTCCTTCAACAACACTAAATGGAATTCCCAATTTACGCTTTGCCATTTGAGGGAAACCTCTTTTTAAGAAGGCACTATCTTTACCCACAACTAAATGTACAGGCATTTTCGGTTTTGGCATAGGTAGCCACCACCAAGAAGGATTTTTACGGAATATCGCAACTTCATCTTCACGAGAAATAGTTAACGTTACCCCGCCACGTACCGAATCTTCTTTCAAAGCATAATCAATGTAAGCTTGAAAGCAGTCTTCATCAAAGTCTTTATAAAAACCTTTTGGACGTAACAAAGAAGCGGCTTGCTCACGAGACTCCCAATGTTCACGACGACGTGCAGATAAACCTGCAGGTGTCATGTCATCGACTATTTTAGGTTTAAACAGTTTTGCCATATGAAAAGCAAAAGAGTATCGACCCAAAATAAGAGGCGGATCTAACATAATCACTTGTGAGAAAAGCTCAGGGCGTTTAAAAGATGCCATTAAGGTTAAAACTGAACCCAGCGAATGGCCAAGTCCAATCACCTTTCGCCCTTTAGCTTGACGTACAATACTATCAATCACCTGATCAACCAAAAAAGGCCAATGATTGGTAATCGGATAACGTTTGTCAGGTCCAATGAGTGGAACATAAATGATGTCATACTCATCTTTTAATTGATCAAACAATTTTTGATACACCATAGATGGCACACCGTTGGCATGCGCAAAGTGTATAACCGGTTTTACTGACATACCGTTATCCTGATTTAAATTATTGTAGCTTGGCGTCTTGGCTCATTTCTAAACGTTGAGCAACTGACTCACTCAAACCTTTACCCATTTCTGCTCCCATTCGACCGAGAATAGATTGTAGTGGGTTACGTTCAATCGTGTAGTCAACTTTATTATCAAGCTTCAGTTCACGCATCAAGCTCGTAATGTTACCTGAACGGTCAGCAACACCTAACTGAATTGCTTGTTCACCAGTCCAGAAAAGACCAGAGAAAATAGCAGGGTCATTCGATTTTAAGCGTTTCCCGCGTCCTTCTTTCACTGCATTAATAAAATGAGTGTGGACATTATCGAGTACAGATTGAATGTGCTCTCTTTGTACAGGATTGATCGGTTTTGTCATACTTAAAATGTCTTTATTGGTGCCCGCTGTCAAAGTACGGTCTTCAATTCCGAGTTTTTGAGCTAAACCAGTAATGCCATAATTCGGCATAATGACACCAATTGAACCGACCAAACTTGATGGATTCACAATAATTTCATCAGCAGCAGAAGCAATATAATAAGCACCAGAAGCACCCATATCACCAATTACTGCATAGACTTTCTTGTCAGGATGTTCTTTTTTCAAATAGCGAATTTCTTGCCAAATTTCATCCGACTGAACAGGAGAACCGCCAGGAGAATTAATATTAAGTGCAATTGCTTTACTATTTGAAGCTTCAAAAGCACGTTTAAGCGCTTTATTCGTATCTTCACTATTTACTGCTTGATTACTTGAAGCATCAATGGTTCCAACAATATCAACTACAGCCAGATGAGCACTGCTACTACTTGCTGCTGAGCCTTCTTTGCTAGTTGAGCAACCCTTGCCCATTAACACAACAATAAATAATAGATAAATAAAAGTAAGTGTTTTAAAGAATATACCCCAGCGACGACTACGGCGTTGTTCTTCTACAGAAGCCATTACAGCTTTCTCAAGGATTTGCCATTCTGGTCCGTTCTGTTTAGGGGTTATAGGTTCATTTTGTGGTTTTGGTGGCCAATCGGACATAAAATTCCAATCCAAATCAATCGAAATGATGTCATTATATACGTTGATTTGATAAAAACTGTCTAAATAATATGATTTCATTTATAATATTTTTGTCTTTTTTATTTGTTGTTCCCTCCATACCTTACTGCTATAGATGACTAGACCAGATTCAAAAAGCATGAACTATCAATTACTCAAAACATTTAGCCGACTACCTATTCAATTTGGGCGCTCTATTGCTCGTCTATTGGCTGGCCTAGTAAATACCTTAAAAATTACTAAAACCTCAAAAAGTATAGAACTGAACTTAAGGATTGCCCTACCCCACTTAACACCACAACAACGTATAGCAATTACAGAAAAGGCTATACGTAATGAATTAACTTCATATTTTGAGTTTTTAAGTATTTGGGGTTCATCGAACCAAGAAAATATTGCTCGTATTCATCGTATAGAAGGCGAACAATATTTTCATGATGCATTAGCTGAAAAAAAAGGTGTTGTGCTAGTCGTCCCACATTTTGGTACATGGGAAGTCATGAATGCATGGTGCGCACAGTTCACCTCAATGACAATTTTATATAAACCAGTCAAAAATGATGATGCTGACCGTTTTGTACGAGAAGCACGCAGTCGTGAACAAGCAAATTTAGTTCCGACCGATGAAAGTGGTGTAAGACAAATTTTTAAAGCACTCAAAAAAGGTGAAACTACAGTAATTTTGCCAGATCATACTCCAAACATTGGGGGAGATATGGTGAAGTATTTTGGTGTTCCACTTGCTTCAAGTAATTTAAGTGCAAAACTCATCCAAAAAACAAAAGCGAAAGCTTTATTTCTTTATGCGATCCGTAATGAAAATGACGGCTTTACCATGCATATTGAACCTATGGATGAGAAAATCTATGAAGGCTCTGCGGATGATGGTACTTATGTCATCCACCAAGCAATTGAGCAGCTCATTCATAAATATCCAGAACACTACCACTGGAGCTATAAACGCTTTAAAGCAAACCCAGCTTTAGATAATGTTTATAATATTGACCCTTTAGAAGCGATTAAAACTGTGAATAGACTCAAAGCTGAAGCTTTAGAGAGCTCTACGCAACCAGAGCCGCTCAAAACGCCGGTCGTGTAAAACCATTTTGTGATTTTCCAAAATAAAACTTAACGCTCCTTGCTCTACTGTACTTTTAAGTGGGATATGAAGGACTTTTAAACGATTGATAACCTCTTGGCTAGGATGGCCATAACGGTTATCAAACCCTGCCGATGCAATTGCCAGTTTTGGTTTTAGGGTTGCTAGAAAATCATAAGCCGAACTGTGTTTGCTTCCATGATGCCCTAATACCAAAACATCTACTTTTAAGCTTGGATAGTCTTTTAACAGCTCGTATTCTGCTTCCCAGCCTGCATCCCCCATAATCAGAAAATTTTGGTAACCACTGACTCCTTTGAAATGAAGATATACCACACAGGAATATTGATTCTGTTGAGAAGGTACAAAAGCTAAATCTTTTTCTTTAGGCCATAAAACTTGAATATCTAACTCAGGATATTGCCATTGTTGACCTTGATGGCAATATTGAAATGACTGCTTGAGAGTATTTGAAGATTGCTCATTTGAGAGAACCTGCTTTACAGGAATCTCCTGCTGAATGGCAGGAAAAGCGCCACTATGATCTTGGTCAAGATGAGACAATACAACACGATCTAATTGTTTTACACCTTGTTGGCGTAAAAATGGGACTACAACATTTTTACCAATACTAAAGATCTTTTCATCGTAAGAGCCGCCTGTATCAATTAGCCAGTTTTGTTCAGAATGTTGTAAGAAAATAGCCTGCCCCTGCCCAACATCTAAAATATGAAGCTGAGTTTGCTGGTTCGTTTTATTCACTATAATGAGAGGTAAGCAACAGAGTAATCCCCACGTTTTTGGCAAGGCTCCTTTAGGCAAAAATAAAATAAGAATACCTAAACTAACTGCAAATAGAGCCAGTGGCGTCAAGCTTATACCCTGTAATGGTAAAGAGAGTTTTTCTAATAGGTCCAAACAACTCAGTAAGATACTGAGTAAAATATCATTGAAATGAAAAAGCATATTTCCAAATGGTTTTACTACAAACCATGCGCAAGCAGCCATGATATTTAAAGGGACAATAACACCACCAATAATAGGCACAGCAATAATATTGGTTAATGGAGCAACCCAAGAAATTTGTTGAAAGAACAGTAAGGTTAAAGGACTCAATGCAATAAATATTTTGCCTTGAGACTCAATTAACACCTTACTCATAAAAATCAGTTTTGAACTCAAACTTAAAAAATGTTGCTCAGGTAACTGCACTATAGTTTGATAAATTCTTAATAAAATAAAGCATGCCCCATAAGACAGCCAAAAACCTGCAGAAAGGACACTAACCGGGTCCATTAGCAACAGTAGACTTGCGCTATATACCAGTAATGCAAATGGTTTAAGGGGGTGTTTTAATAATAGGAAAGAAATAAATATAAAGACTGACAACAATGTCCGTAGTGCAGGAATTTCAAATCCCACAAAAGCTGTATAAATTAAAACACCGAAGCAGCATGGCACAGCCATCAAAACCTGTTTCGGTTTCCATAAATAAATTTGAGGGTAATAACGACAAATGAGTTGATGACACACCCAAGACAACATGATGGCAAAAATAAGTACATGTGGACCCGAAATCGCCAATAAGTGAGCAATTCCTAATTGTTTAAATTGTAGTTGAGTTTCATCTGATAAAAGACTTTCATCACCAGTCAGTAAAGCTAAAATTAGGCCCTTTTGCTGTAATGAAGAATTGTGTAATAGATGCCTAAAAGTTAAGCGAAGCTTTTCTATATTTAAATGAAATCTATTAAAAAAGGACTGCTGCTCTTTCAAATGCTGTTGATATCCTAATCGATAGATTTCATCAAGGCTTAAAGGCTCAATATGCTGAACGATAAAACTAGACATTATATTTCGCTGAACAAACCACTTTTCCTGATCAAAAGCTCCTGAGGTGGCGTAACTATGAGCAGGTTTTGTTTTTCCAGATATTCGATAGTAATGGCCTAATTTAAGTTCTTGACCGCCCTTCAACACACCCTGATTATTATTTTTTAAATACAACAGCCAATTTACTGGTTCTTTAGTCAGATTTAATACTTGTGCATTTTGTTGAACTTTATTGTCTTTTTCTTCACTGAGTTGCTTTATATAAACAATAATATCGAGATTTTTTGAATCCGTTTCTCTTTGTTGTAAGCGTTCGATCAGCGCATTCTCGGCATATTGATACCCCACAATAAATAGACTGACTGTACATAACAGGCAATACATTGCCTTTAAAAGTGGTCGAACAACGAATACTGAGCGTCTAAAAAGATAAAAAATAAAGGCAAGTAAAAGTAGAACCTTAACTACTTCTCCATATTGCATGATTAAAGGTAAATGAATACCCATTAATGCAATACCGCCAACCCACCCCAATAGAATAATTTTAAACATTCAAAATCTTGTCATTATCATTTTAGGGGCAAAATTAAAGCCCAACTGAGTGGGCTTTAACAATGTGATTTAATGACAATTTTTTAAGAACCATTCACCCACAAACCATCTTCCATATGCAAGATAGAGTCTGCTGCTTGAGCTAATTGCTCATCATGGGTCACAATCAGCATTGCCATGTTTAGTTCTTTCTTAAGATCAGTCAGTAACTCGAAAATACCCACAGCTGTTTTACGGTCCAAATTACCCGTTGGTTCATCAGCTAGAACGACCGCAGGCTTAGTCACCAATGCTCGAGCAAGAGCAACACGTTGACGTTCACCACCTGAAAGCTCACCTGGTTTATGGTCCATACGGTGAGATAGCCCAACGCGATCTAGCAAATATTCAGCTTGTGCCTTGACCGACTTATATTGGCTGTCTGATCGAAGCATTAAAGGCATCGCTACATTTTCAAGCGCACTGAACTCTGGCAACAAGTGGTGAAACTGATAAACGAAACCTAAATACTGGTTACGTTGAAAACCACGTTCCGCTTCACCTAAGTTATCAAAGCGTTGACCATTTAAAAATACTTGTCCTTGTGTAGGCTGATCTAAGCCACCAAGTACATGTAACAAAGTACTTTTACCTGAACCACTCGCCCCTACAATAGATACAAACTGCCCTGCTTCAACCTGTAAAGAAAGACCTTTAATGACTTCAACCTTAGATTTACCATCATCAAAATGCTTATAAATATCTTTTGCTTCTAAAACGACTTTACTCATAACGCAATGCCTCGGCAGGTTGAACTTTGGCTGCACGAAGCGCCGGATAAATAGTTGCCAAGAAACTTAAGAGTAAAGAAACAATTACGATAATTGTGACGTCTTGCCATCTTAAGTAAGAAGGTAAGTAATGTACAAAATAGGCATCGAACAAATTAAGCCCGAGCACATTATTAAACCAAGAAATAATATCACTGATCGTAAGTGCCAAAACCACACCTAAAATCGTACCCGCAACTGTACCAATCACACCAATCACAGTACCTTGTACCATAAAGATTTTAGTAATCATGGAGGGTGACGCACCTAAGGTACGCAAAATTGCAATGTCCGATTTTTTGTCGGTTACAACCATGACCAAAGACGAGACAATGTTAAATGCAGCAACCACAATAATCAGTACGAGTAATAAACCAACTAATGTTTTTTCCATTTGAATGGCATTAAACAAATTACCGTGTGTATAGGTCCAGTTCGTTGCGTAGAAATTGCTTGGTAAGCTTTTCACAATATCATCGGCAACTTGAGGAGCCGCAAAGATATCATCCATTTTCAAACGGACGCCTTGAGCACCATCAGGTAAACGCAATAAAGTCGATGCATCATATAAAGCAATGTACCCAACCATCGAGTCTACTTCAGCACCTACACTGAAAATACCAACCAGTTTAAAGCGTTTAAAACGAGGGACAACACCTGCTGGAGATGGCGTTGCTTCTGGTAATACCAATGTCACGCTGTCATTTAGACGTAAACCAAGTGAATCAGCCATGTCTTTACCAAGCACAATACCAAATTCACCTTTTTTAAGTGAGTCGAGGCTACCGGCAACAATATGATTTTGAATGATAGAGACATTCTTTTCATATTTAGGGTCAATACCCGTCACCATAATACCGGCCACTTGCCCTTGAGCAGTTAACATACCTTGCAATTGGGTAAAAGGTGCAACTCCAGTCACATGGGGATGATTTTCAACTCGTTTAACCAGCTCAGGCCAATCCGTAAGAATTTGCGTCGATGAAACTGTCGCTTGCGGTACCATTCCCAAAACACGATTTTTCAATTCGCGGTCGAAACCGTTCATTACAGAAAGTACCGTAATCAGTACAGCGACACCAAGTGTCAAACCGACCATCGAAACCAATGCAATAAAAGAAATAAAATGATTACTGCGTCGTGCGCGAGTATATCTCAACCCTATATACAGTGAGATTGGTTTAAACATACCTTCTAAATCCAAGGTGATTGATGGAAAATAGAGAAGTGTGATCTACACTTCTTATTTGGCCATATCGTTAGATGCTGTATTAAGGTTTAAAAATCAGTAAGTTCTGACCTATCCTTAACAATCCTAATATTATATTGCTGCGCTATTTTCTACTACTTAAGATATGAGATCAATTTGATCATGCATTTAGCTACGAATTAGAACAATTTAATGAATAAGCTCAACAAATTACCCTTATCTTCTCCTATTTAGATTTAATATGTTGGGCAAAATTACGGTTTGCTTGAATGTCTTTATAGAAATACAGGAATAGACCAAACAAGATAATAAATGCCCCTACAAAAACCATTATTGAAAGGTGCTCATGGTTTAAAACAGCACCAATCACCATAGCTAACATAGGCGTAATCACGGTTGTAAGCGATAAAGTGGTTGCTTTGATATTTTGTACAAGTTTGAAATAACAGAACATAGCCACAAGTGAGGCCATAAGCACTGTATAAATTAAAGCAAATAGAGATTTAGCTTGCGGCAAATGAGTCGGTACATATTGCCAAATAAACGGAATAAGACAGCTCGCCAAAAGTGATGAAACCAAAATTGAACCTGTTGCCTGAGCCATGGGCTGAACTTGGGCATTCACCTTTTTTACCCAAAAAATAGAAAATGAATAAACAAAAACACTGATCAACATAAGGACAATGCCAAATGGATGTACATGCTGACCTGACCCATTCAAACAAATAATTGCTAGGCCACAAACAGCAATCGCCATACCGAGCCACTGCAATTTATAAAGATGCTGACCAAATCCAAAACGACCAATTAAACCAGCCATAATAGGTGCCAGACCAAACATCAAAGCGATCATGCCTGAACTTAAATATTGGGTCGCAGCATAGGTAAAAATTTGAGAGCCAATTAAACTAAAAGACCCCGCAAAATAACTATGGAGAGCTTGTTTATGAATGGGAAAAGACGTTTTTAGAACAAGTAAAACAACAATCGAAAGAGGTAAAGCAATATAAAAACGTAAGAGTAAGGCCCACATAACATGTAAGTCAGACACGCTCCACACAATGGCTAAAGGTGTCGTTGCCCAAATAAATACAAGCAAGACGTAAGTTGAAGCCAAGTTGGTCTGGGATGGCATAAGAGGCTCACTAAGCTGTTTTACGTTTTTGCTTTAAAATTGTTTGATCGAGCGCACTCGAAAATTCGCGTTTATCACGTTCTGAAATTGGAGGTGGGCCACCCGTCTGGACTCCTGCACCGCGGAGCGTATCCATAAAGTCACGTAAGTGCAAACGAGCCTTAACATTTGCAGTGGTATAAATTTCACCACGTGGATGAATCGCAATACCGCCCTTCTCAATAACTTGAGCAGCAAGCGGAATATCCTGTGTAATGACAATGTCATTTTCAGACATACGATCTACAATTTCCTGATCGGCCTGATCGGCTCCACTTAAAACCTGTATTGATTTAATACGTACCGACGGGGTAATTCCGACATTTTGATTGGCTACAAAAATCACTTCTAATTGATAACGATCTGAAGCTCGTAAAATGACTTCACGCAAAATTTTAGGTAATGCATCTGCGTCTACCCACAGCTTAAATGGCAGCACGTTATTCTCTATTTCCACTAAAAATCTAAGTCTAACAGATGCATTTCACTAGAGAATAGCGCTAAATATAAAACTTGTTTTCTAAATTTAATTTTAACAATACCTTAACAGTCGGTCATATTCACTCTTAAAAATGAGTGATTTCCCCCCATTAAAGGGCTTTTAATAAGTAAATATGTGCTTTTACAAGAGAATTTACATATGTTGACTTGAAAAATAGCAATTACCCTCGATTTAATATAACAAGTGAGATAAACCCAACATCAATCGTACTTATGAAAAATCAAAACAGTCCAGAAGTTATTACGGTAAACGACCAAAATTTTGGTAGTCATGGAGAGCATTGGAATCTACTGACCTCCCATGCAGAGACAGATGTACCAAAATGGCTTGGACTGGCGCTTGATGCTCCTGTAATGCCAATGGGTTTATGCCAAAATGAAGATGAAATGGATCAATCTTTCTGGTTGATTCAAGGTCCTCAAGGGCAAAATGTCACTATTAACCAAATTATTGCGGTTGAAAATCAAAAACCTCGTGCTTTAAAAACAGCATTCCCTAGTTTTGAAAGTCCTTATCAATATAATGCGCAAATTGAACGCATCATTACTTGTGACTCAGCAACTCAGGCAGTATTAAGTTTAAGATTAAATAAAAATACGACTGTTTATGCATTTGATAATTTATTTAGTGTTAATCGTTGTCAATATGACAAAACTCAAACTTACCAAGTTCAATTTAATGCATGGGCTTATGAATTAGAATCAGTCCCTGCTGGTGAAACAATTGTTGTAGATGATCCAGCATCAATTAAGCATCACCGTGCACTAAATGCAATTTTAACTGAACATAATGGAATTGCACCTGAAAACCTACAAGAACTCATTAATGAATGGCAGCCAAAAACTGAGGAAGATCAAGAACCTGTAACGGTTGATTTTTCGAAAATGGTTGCATATTTATATGGTGAAAATCTTGGACAAGAAGACGAAGCTTGGTTCCAAGGTAATATTGTCGGTAAAACTTCAATGACATTTATGGGTGCAGAATATACTCTTTATGATGTCACTTTAGTTTTGGAAGATGATCTTCCTGCCATATTAGTGCGCATTGCGACCCAAAATGATTTGTACAAAAACTTTAATATTGGTGAATATATTCGCGGTAATATCTGGATTCAGGCGAATATTTATGCTAAAAATAGTGAAACTAATTGAATTTCACTAATATTTTAAAAATTAGGCTATTGAATGAAGATTATACCTGAACAAACCACCAGCCTCATTCAAACTAGTAACCCACGTATAAGGGTCGATACTGGTGCGTTTTGCTTTTTTGTTTTAGGTATGTTCTTAGCCGCGATGATGATCCATCAATTTGGTTTCGTCCCTTTTTAATGAATAAATTGCACAATAAATAAAGCCCTCTTTCGAGGGCTTTATTTATTTGATTTACTTAACCATTACGTTTAGCAAAATCATCCATAAAGCGGATAAGTGCTTGAACGCCTTCTAATGGAACCGCATTATAAATACTTGCACGCATACCACCAACTGAGCGGTGACCTGCCAAGTTCAATAAATGATTTTCTTCAGCTTCTTTCAAGAATTGCTTTTCTAAAGCTTCATCTGCCAAGGTGAATGGTACGTTCATAATTGAACGGTTTGGAATAGCAATCGGATTATTATAAAAATCGCTTGAATCGATATAACCATAAAGTAACTGCGCTTTTTCAAGGTTAACTTTATGAATAGCGTCTACCCCACCCTGCTCTAGTAACCATTCAAATACTAAACCAGACAAGTACCAAGCATAAGTCGATGGTGTATTTACCATAGAGCCATTTTTCGCTTGGTCACCATATTTTAAAATACTTGGAATTTCTGGTTTAGCTTGGTCGAGTAAATCATCACGAACAATAACGATTGTTAAACCAGCAGGACCAATATTTTTTTGTGCGCCAGCATAGATTAAACCAAACTTGGTCACATCTAATGGAGCAGATAAAATACTTGATGAATAGTCACAAACAAGTGGTGCTTTAACATCAGGAATACCTGCAAACTGTAATCCGCCAATTGTTTCATTATCTGCATAATGAACATAAGCAGCATCGTCAGATAAGTTCCATTCGCTTTGATCAGAAATTGCGAACTTACCATCTACTTTAATGCCTGCTTCTACAGCATTAATGTCACCATAGCGTTTTGCTTCTTTTAACGCTTTTTCAGACCAAATTCCTGTATGGATATAATCTGCTTTGTTATTTTTACCAAGCAGATTTAAAGGAATTGCTGAAAATTGTAATGACGCGCCACCTTGTAAAAACAGCACTTTATAGTTTTCAGGAATATTCATAAGCTTACGCAAGTCTGCTTCAGCTTTTTCAGCTACCGCAACATAGTCAGCACTACGGTGACTCATTTCCATGATGGATAGACCTTTACCTTGCCAATCCAACAATTCTTGTTGAGCTTTTTCTAAAACGGCAGTAGGTAATGCAGCAGGACCAGCACAGAAATTGTACGCGCGCATGATTTTTCCCTTGTAAAGTGAAACACAATAAAAAAAGGCATTTAACCACAGATTGCTTAAGCTTGCAGCAGCTTCTCTAGTAAATATTTCAATGCTAGGGCGTATTTAGGTTTATTTTTTCAATAACTATTTTATTTATTTGTTTGCTTTCACTTATTTTTTTATAAGTTTTACTCAATAAAGTTCAACTTGACTTGTGAATAGAGTTTCCCATACTGTGCTGAATATATAAAAACTTGCTGTATGATTTTCCATCACGCAAAATAAACTCAAAATCATTTTGTGCTTTTATACAATTGTATAATAAACAATATGATAATTGAATTTAATAACAAGAAATTTAAACTATAAGGGATGATCAAAAATTGTTATATAAAATGCCAACACATCAGTATCGACAGTCAATACGCCCTTTTTTCTTTAAACCCAATTACCTTGCGTTGGTATTGGGAGTATTTATTGCAACGCCTATTTATGCACAAAGCTTAAGTTATGCTGAAGCAGAACAACAAGCTTTAAAAAGCTCATATAGCACTCAAGCCAACCAAGCATTGCAAGAAGCCTCTCAATTAGAAGCTGAAGCAGTCAAAGGTTTAGGGTTACCCAGAGTTGATTTAAACGTTAGAGCATACGCATTTCACAGTGAAACTGATGTGCCGCTGGGTGCTTTTAAACAAAAGCTTGAGAATGATTTAAGCCAAGGACTCAATGATAAGCTTTCACAGTGGAACAATGTCATTCCATCCGATGTTTTGGGACAAGTTCAGGAAGGTTCAAACCAAATCATCCATGACGGTATAAATCGTTTTCCTGACTACGCCAATTTAACTGTAGAAGATCAGGTCGTACGTCCGTCTATTTCAGTTGTGATGCCACTCTACACAGGGGGCTTAACCACTAGTGCCAAAAAGATAGCCAAAATTCAGGCCCAGCGCGCTCAACTTTCAAGCCAACAACAGCAAGATATTCAGCGGTTTGAAGTCGTACAAAGTTATTTTAATGTGCAATTACAACAACAACTGGTCGCAAGTAGTTTATTTAACTTTAATGCAATGCAAAAACATTACAGCAATGCACTAAAACTCGAACAGCAAGGTTTTATTAGTAAAGGACAACGCATGCAATTTGAAGTTGCCCGGAATAATGCAGAGCGAACTTTACAGAATGCACAAGCAAATCTGAATGCCAGTCAATTTAGTTTAAACAATCTTCTGCATCAGCAAAGTAATCCTGATTTAAGTACGCCTCTGTTTGTAAATACAATTCGTAGCCAATCTTTAGAAGCATTGCTAAGTAGTTACGCTCAAAAATCGAGCCTTGTACAAAAAATGCAGTTAGATACTCAATTAGCTAATACAAATATTCAAGCTCAACAAGCAGCAAAGAAACCAAGTCTATTTGCTTTTGGTGAATATTCACTAGATGAAAAGGAAAACTGGATTGTAGGTGTGATGGCAAAGTACAACCTGTTTTCGGGTGTAGATAAAAATAAGAATATTCATGCTGCCGAGTTAAAACGCTATGCTTCAGAACTCATGACTGAACGAACGAAACAGGAAATTGAAGGGTTATTAAATAAGTCATATAACGAGCTCAATTCCGCACAGCAAAGTCACACGCTATTGCAAAGAAATATTAGTGCAGCTCAAGAAAACTTACGTATTCAAGAACTTTCTTTCCGTGAAGGTATGGGAACAGCCACCCAAGTCATTGATGCACAAAATGCATTAAGTGCTCTAAAAACAGAAATGGCTTTAAATGCATATAAATATGTCATGTCACTTGCAACCTTATTGCAAAGCCATGGTTCTATGGACCAGTTTAAAGCTTATGTAACTCAACCACACACTGACTATATCCGTTAATAGGGGCATAAAATGAATCAAGAATCATCTTCTTCTCAGCAAGATTCACCTGTTACGGATACAGAGCAAACAGGTCAAGTTCAATCGAGTAATCAAACTGACAATACTCAAGAAGTAAAGTCGGATAAAAGTGATACACAACCACCTAAAAATTCGAAAATTAAACTAGTTATTGGTGTAGTCATTATTGCTTTGTTGGGTTTGATCAGTTTCGGTTTGTGGAAAAGCTATCAACCCAAGCCTATTGAGTTACAAGGCAGAGTTGAGGCTGAAACTATTCACGTCAGTACTAAAGTTCCAAGTCGTATTGAAGAAATTTATGTTCAAGAGGGCCAAAAAGTTTCTAAAGGACAACCTCTTGTTCGTTTAGTTAGCCCAGAAATTGAAGCTAAAAAGCAACAAGCTTTAGCAACCTTACAATCCGCTTTAGCATTTCAATCGACTGTAGACCGAGGCTCCCAACAAGAAAATATCGATACTCTTTATGCCAATTGGCAAAGTACGAAAGCTCAAGCAAACCTTGCAAAAACCACTTATCAACGTGGTGAAAACTTATATAGACAAGGTGTCATTTCACGTCAAAGACGAGATGAGATGTTAGCAGCACAAACTTCTGCTCAAGAGTTAAGTGAAGCATCTTATCAACAATATGCACGAGCAAAGCGTGGAAGTACCAGCCAACAAAAATCTACGGCAGATGCTCAAGTTGATATTGCCAAAGCAGCAGTCAGCGAAGCCCAAGCACTTGAAGCAGAAACCCGTTTACTCGCTCCTATTTCGGGTAAAGTTTCCAAAACTTATGGTAAGCCTTCCGAACTGGTTGCGATGGGTGTACCCGTTGTTAGCATTTTAGAAGATGATGATTTGTGGGTGAGCTTAAATGTCGGTGAAAACCAATATGCTTCTGTTTATAAAAACAAAACGCTAGAAGGATTCATTCCTGCATTAAATCAAACCGTGATATTTAAAATAAAAAATATTGATGCAGAAGGTGAATTTGCCACGATTAAAACCACTCGTCAGACTGGCGGTTATGATATTCGTAGCTTTAAATTACATCTGGTGCCTGAGCGTCCTGTCAAAGACTTAAAGGTTGGCATGAGTGTTCTATTTAAAATTAAAGAAGAAAAATAAAGCATGCTTGCCAGTATATTACGTGAACTAAACTATCTAAGAAGCAATAAATGGGATTTGTGCATGGTGACACTCATCCCTGCTTTTATCATTTTTTTGTTTAGCAGCATGTTTTATGCAGGTAAGGCTGAACATTTACCTATCGCAATTATTGATCAGGACCAGAGTGAACTGAGCCGTAATATTGAAAAATATCTTTCGTTAAATCATACGGTAGATGTTAAAACAATTACTGCAAGCGCAACCGAAGCTGAGAAACTACTCAATGAAACCAAAATTTGGGGCTATGTTTTTATTCCAGACGGCGCTGAAAAACGTTTTGTAAAAGCTCAAGATGCTCAAATCAGTATCGCATTTAACCAATCGTTCTTTAGCGTAGGAAATACGATTTCCTCTGCCATGTTGGTTAGTACGCTCAATGCTTTAGCAGACTACGCAGGTCAGAGTTATTTAGCAAATAATATCCCCTATTTAGATATTCCTACAGCACACGTTAAAATTTCAACGCTTTATAACCCAAGTATGAGCTATGAATTTTATTTAGAGCCTTTCATGGTTCCTGCTGTTTTGCATCTATTACTCTGTTGTTGTGTGGCTTTTGCCATTGGACAAGAACTTAAACGTGGCACATTAACCCAGTGGGTTAACCGTGAAAATTTTATTCGCGGCTTACTGGCTAAAAATTTACTTTATAGCTTTATTTTTTGTCTCTGGACTTGGTTATGGATGTTTTGGCTCGTTGAGATTCGCGGTTGGTTTGTCGCAGGTTCTCTCAGCTTTTTATTAGTTGCCCAGTTTTTGCTTTATTTTTCTTATGCACTCATTAGTAGTACCGTCATTCTTGCGACCAAAAATTTAAGTAAAACTTTCGGTTTTATTGCAGTCTACGGCGGGTCTTCTCTAAGCTTTGCAGGGGTTACCCTGCCTTTAAATAATGCACCAATTTTCACTAAATTTTGGTCTTTAATTATTCCATATACACCTTATGCAAAGCTCCAAACCGAACAATGGGTGATTGGAAGTCCACTTTTTATTTCAGTGATGCCCTTTTTAATACTGATTGGCTACTGCCTTATTTATTTCATTTTGAGTTCCCTGCTGCTTAAAAAATTAGTTCGGGGGACAGCACAATGAAAGAATTCTTAAAGGCTTACGGACAAACATTTAAAGATATTGTTAGTAACAGTTCGGTTTTCACGACACTGATTTTATCAGTCATTCTTTATAGCTTTTTTTATCCAACTGCCTATAAAGCTGAACGTGCCGAATCAATTCCAATTGTCATTGTTGATGAAGAACAGAGTCTTTTAAGCTCTCAAATTATTGGACAAACAAGCAATAGTCCGCACGTTAAAATTGTTGATGTCACTGCTAATTTTCTCGAAGCTGAACAAATGGTTCGCGAGCAAAAAGCAGATGGTATTTTGCTTTTACCCAACAACTTAACACAGAGTCTACGCCACGGGGAAACTGGTGGAATTGGCTTATACTTAAGTACAACCAACTTTTTAAAAACTAAAGAAATTGGGTTAGGTCTTGCTACATCTATTGAGGCCACATTAAAAGAATATGTTGAAAAATTTGGAGAGCGTACACATTTCCAACCAGCGCTTTCTATTCATCAGGTTCCTTTATTTAACCCTCTTTCAGGTTATGGAAGCTATATTTTTCCAGCAGTTGCAACACTCATTATTCATCAAACGATTGTATTAGGCTTAGCCATGCTGATTGCAAGCTACCGCGAAAAGCATGAAAAAATTACCTCCATTCGCTTTGCTGGAATTTTTGCCAGCCTCTTTACGATTGGTTGTTTAAGCAGTTGTTACCTTTTTGGTTTTACCTTGTGGTTCAACGACTATCCACATGGTGGAAACTTTATTGGTTTACTCGTTGCGGTTCCGATTTTTATTAGTTGTGTGATTGGATTAGGCATGTTGATTGGCTCACTTTTAGACATGCCTGAACGTGCCGGACATATCATTGTATTTAGTTCAGTTCCGCTTTTCTTATTAACTGGTACAGCATGGCCCCACCATGCCATGCCTGAATGGTTACAATGGTTTGCTTGGTGCTTACCCTCTACACACGGTGTACAAATGTTTGTACAGCTTAATCAAATGGGTGTTCCTTTAAATGTTGTGATTCCTAAACTGATTTTTCTTGCAACAATTGGAATCATTTTTTTAATTATTGCCCATTCACGTTTAAAAAATTCCAAGTAAATTTAAGGGTACATGAATGTGTATAAATTATATTTTTATTTACTATAAAATCTTATAGTTAAAGCTTATTTCTTAAATAATTGACCAAATATTTATAAAAAAATAAATAAATTCAAAGTATTAATTTGTATCAATTGTCACGAAACCTTAAGAAAACTTTAAGTTGAAATTAAGAAATTTTCCCCATAGTAATTAGTATAGTTTTTCAGCAGCTAAGCAGAATAGTTCTGCAATCCTGCCCTATGGTGGAATTTGGATATGCCAAAAGTGTGTTATTGCGCAGATGACTTTGCAATGAATGCAGAAATATCTGATGCAATTATTCATTTAATTGAACAAGGTGCACTTCAAGCAACCTCATGTATGACCCAATCTGAACTATGGGAAACTGCTGCTGCCAAATTAAAACCCTTTAGCGACCAAGTTGATATCGGTTTGCATTTAAATCTTACCCATGCTTTCGCTTCAGGTAATACTGTTTTTTCCTTACCCATGCTGATTTTACGTGCATGGTCCTCAAGCCTGAATCGTGAATCAATTACCCAATGTATTGAAGAACAATGGGATTTATTCGTTTCAGTCATGGGAAAACACCCAGATTTTATTGATGGACATCAACATATTCATCAATTTCCATTCATACGCGATATTTTGCTGCAATTGTTAAAAGAGAAAAAATTTACGGGTTGGATTCGAAATTTACAGCACCCGATAGATTTACCTCACTATCGTTTTAAGACTCGCGTGCTATCTGCACTGGGTTCTAATTCTTTAGCAAAAGCATGTCAAACATATCATTTTAATCAAAATGACCAATTTGCCGGTATCTATGATTTTAAGCAAACTGACTATGGCGAACTGAACCAGTATTGGCTTGCAAATGCAAAAGACCATTTACTGATTATGTGCCATCCAGCGCTTGCAGAATCAAATGATCAAGATCCGATTCAACATGCCCGAATACAAGAATATGAATATTTCAGTTCGGATCAGTTTCAACTTGATTGTCAGCAATATGGTATCCAGCTCACTAGACTAGGGGCAATGCAATGAACACAAAACCATTTTTATCCTGCGTTGTTCCAGCCTATAACGAAGCAGAAAATTTAAAAACTTTTATTCCTACTTTAGCAAATAGTCTAAAACAGCAAAATCTTAGCTTTGAAATTATTGTGGTAGATGATGGGAGTAAAGACGACACCATTCCTATTCTACAAACAATGATTGATGATTACCCATTGGTTGTGCTTGAACTTTCACGCAACTTTGGTAAAGAAGCAGCGTTAAGTGCTGGGTTAGATCATGTGACAGGTGAAGTTGCCCTACTGATTGATGCTGATTTTCAACATCCATTTGAAGCAATTCCAACCATGATTAATCTTTGGAAAAATGGTTATGACATGGTGTATGGTATTCGCAATCGTACCACCGAGTCTTGGCTTAAACGTGTTTTAACCCAAGGTTACTATCGTATATTAAACTTAAGCTCTCCGATCGATATTCCAGAAAGCGCGGGCGACTTCCGTCTACTAGATGCAAAAGTTGTTGAAGCAATTAAACAATTGCCAGAAAAAAACCGCTATATGAAAGGACTTTATGCTTGGGTTGGTTTTAAAAGTATAGGCGTTAATTTTTCTGAACAAGAACGTCAGCACGGCCGTTCTAGCTTCAATGTAAAATCTCTATTTAACTTGGCTATGTCAGGTTTAACTGGGTTTTCAGATTTACCTTTACGCATCTGTATTTATTTAGGTGCAATCCTAGCTTTAGGTGCTATGGGTTACGGCGTATGGATCATCATTAAAACGTTGATTGAAGGAATTTCTGTTCCAGGTTGGGCAACACTTGCAGCGGGTATGACTTTACTTGGTGGTATACAGTTGTTGTTTCTGGGTATTGTTGGTGAATATGTTGGCCGTATTTACGCGGAAGTAAAAAACAGACCAAAATACATTGTTGCATCTGAACATTCTCGTATTAAACAAGAAAAATCTATCACAAAGCCGGAAAATACTTTCTCAAGTTTCTAACATGTTTGCTCATATTCTTCAGCTAACGCGGTTTGCCACTACTGGAGCCGCAGCAGCACTTACTCACTATAGTGTAGCCATGCTTCTTTTTCAGAAGCATGTTGCACTGCAATATGCCAATTTACTCGCATTTTTAGTCGCCTATTGGGTGAGCTATTTCGGGCATCGTATTTTTACTTTTAAAGCACAACATCTTGATCATCGTCAGACTCTACCAAAATTCACGTTGGTTGCAGGCTTAGGTTTTTTATTTAATGAAAGTTTTCTTTTACTCTCAAACCTCTATTTTAACGTTCCTGTTTCAACCTTAGTGTGTATTGCAATTGTTCTGACCTCTGTCGTGACTTTTTTGCTTAACCGTTTTTTTGCATTTCAACATTAAGGATTGTGTATGCAGCAATGGCTTCGTAATTCCAAATTTTTATTATTTTTTTTACCGTGTTGGTTACTTCTTCTTTCCTGGATAAGACCTCTATCGGTACCTGACGAAGGCCGCTATGGAGATATTAGCCGAGCGATGGTCGAATCTGGAGATTGGTTAACTCCACGAATCGATGGTTTGCCATTCATGCATAAACCTCCTCTACTACACTGGTTAAGTTCTATGTTTATGGAGCTTTTTGGTATACATGTATGGGTGTTACGGTTAGTACCTGTTTTAGCTGGTACCCTCATGTTAGTGGGTCTATTCTTATTTGTAAAAAAGCATATTTCGGAAGGCGTAGCACAGCTTACGGTTATTATTTTAGCGACTAACCTACTTTTTTTTGGTAGTAGTCAATATATTAACCATGACTTATTAGTAGCATCGGGAATTACATTAAGCGTTTTATGCTTTGCTGATTTCACCATTTCTGCGCGAAAACCTATTTTATTTTTAGGTTATGTAGCTGGTGCAGCCGCCTTTCTAAGTAAAGGACTTATTGGTGTGCTCATTCCAGGTATGATCCTGTTGCCGTGGTTACTCTACACAAAACAATGGAAAAAAATACCTTCTCTGCTTAACCCATTGGCTATCTTGCTATTCTTACTTATTGTTAGTCCATGGTTGTACGCAGTACAAAGCAAATATCCTCAATTTTTACATTATTTCTTTATTGACCAACAATTTAGTCGATTTAGTTCAAAAGAATTTAATAATAAGCAACCTTGGTGCTTCTATCTGCTTATTTTGTTTATCGGTTCTTTACCTTGGTTTTTTGCGAGTAGATTTGAGTCTATTAAGTCCGTCTTTAAAGATTATAAGCAATCAGGTGTATTTGCGCTGCTTGTATGGTGGTTTATTTCTGTCACAGTTTTCTTCTCTATTCCGCCGTCTAAACTAGCAGGCTATATTTTACCTGCTGTCCCGCCCCTTACTATTTTCTTGGCGCTTGTGATTAATAAAGTTCTTGAAAGCAGTTATAAAACCAAATTACAGGTATGGGGTACTCCTGTATTTATTATGATTCTTGGGATTGGTATTGTGGCCACCCCACATTTTCTCCGTGCGAATCAACCATTTTTTCAACATCAAGCCATATTCATTTACACCATTGGTACACTGTTAATTGTGCTTCCACTGGTTTTAGTATGGTTATATAAAAAGCAGAAAGTGAGCTATTTAAACTATATTTTTATGAGTTTAATTGTTCTATGTAGTTCGGTTCCTTTTGCTGTTCGTATTTTAGATACTAAAAACAATGTGGGCCAAACAGATTTTGCTGAGTACATCACCCCATCTACAAAAATAGTTTTCTACAATTACTATTTTTATGATGTGCCTTTCCTTTTACAGCTTAAACAGCCTGTTTATATTGTAAATGAATGGGATAGTGTTCACTCTGATAGCGCTTCTTTAGAAATTAAAGATGGCTTGTTATTTGAACCACAACTTAAAAAGTATTTGTGGAGCGAACAGCAGCTCAAAGATGCTTTATCTCAAAAGCAAGATTTGATCGTGGTAAGCCAACCTAATAATTTTGCAACTAAAGACCCGTCAGTAAAAACTTTGCATTACAGAAACTATGATGTGTTTATTTTCCATTCAGCAAAATAAATAAATCAGAAATAAAAAAGGAAGCCTGAGCTTCCTTTTTTATTTTAAAACGTTTTACTCTTCAGAAGTATCTTCATTATTAGATACAACTTCTTCACTATCGGTTTCAGTCGTATCTACTTCGCCTTCAAGAAATTCTTCTTCGTCTTCTACAGCTTCAATTGAAACTACGCCAACAAGAGTTTCTTCTTCGCTTAAACGGATGAGACGAACACCTTGAGCATTACGGCCTGTCATTGCAACTTCTGCTGCACGCGTACGAACAAGCGTACCACCATCAGAAATCAACAATAACTCTTTAGTTTCATCAATAGAAACTGCACCAACTAGCTCACCGTTACGTTCACTTGTTTTAATCGCAATAACGCCCTTACCACCACGTTTCTTGGTCGGGAAATCATTTACAGGAGTACGTTTACCGTAACCGTTGGCACTCGCACACAATACTTCACCAGTCTCAGGTACAACGACAAGCGATACGATGCGGCTTACTAGACTTGAATCTACTGAATCATCATTATCATCTGATTCATCGTTTTCAACATCTGCATCTTCTTCACTTAAGGTACTGCTTGCGAAGCTCACGCGCATACCACGTACACCTTTCGCTGTACGACCCATTGCACGTACGTCAGTTTCAGCAAAACGAATTGCTTTACCTTCGTTAGAGAACAACATGATTTGCTGATTACCATCAGTAATCGCAACACCAATTAAGGTATCTTCTTCATTCAGTTCAATAGCACGTAGACCATTTGAACGAATGTTTGCAAACTGTTCTAACTCAACACGCTTAACCGTACCAGAAGCTGTCGCCATAAACACATAGTGGTTTTCTGGGAACTCTGTTAAAGGCAAGATAGCAGTAACTGTTTCTGTTGCATCTAAAGGTAACAAGTTCACAATTGGACGGCCTTTTGCCCCACGTGATGCTTGAGGAACCTCAAATACTTTCAGACGGTACACTTTACCCACGTTGGTAAAGCAAAGTACGGTCGCGTGGTTCGATGCCACAATCAGATGTTGAATAAAGTCATCATCTTTCATAGAGGTTGCAGACTTACCACGTCCACCACGGCGCTGTGCCTGATAGTCTGAAAGTGGTTGAGTTTTTGCATAACCCGTTTGCGAAACAGTTAATACCACTTGTTCTTCTGGAATTAAATCTTCACGGCAGAAATCAACACGAGATTCAACAATTTCAGTACGACGTGCATCGCCATATTGTTGTAATACTTGTGCTAACTCTTCACGAATAACACCCATCAACAAGTTGAAGTCGTTTAGAATTGCCGTCAGTTCAGCAATTTGACCTAAAATTTCAGTATATTCTGCGTGTAACTTGTCTTGTTCTAGACCTGTTAAACGGTGTAAACGTAATTCTAAAATTGCGCCTACTTGTGTCGGAGATAGACGGTAAATTGAATCGCTTAAACCAAATGGACGATTTGGATCTTCACCTTCAATTTCATCTGGACGAACAGAAATAGCACCTGCTTTTTCAAGTAATGAAATAACACCACCACCTGCCCACTCACCAGCAAGTAAACGCTCACGCGCTTCAGCAGGGTTAGCAGAAGTTTTGATGGTTTCAATAATTTCATCAATATTTGCTAAGGCAACTGTCAAACCTTCTAAGATATGACCACGTTCACGTGCTTTACGTAATTCGAACATGGTACGGCGTGTCACAACTTCTTGGCGGTGACGAATAAATGCCGCAATAATATCTTTTAGATTCATCAATTTTGGTTGTCCGTTGTCTAGACAAACCATGTTGATGCTAAATGAGTTTTCAAGCTGGGTATTTAAGAATAAGTTATTTACAACGACTTCTGCGTTTTCACCGCGTTTTAAGTCAATCGCGATACGCATACCGTCTTTGTCAGACTCATCACGAAGCTCTGAAATACCTTCAAGTTTTTTCTCTTTAACTAACTCAGCAATACGTTCAATTACTCTTGCTTTGTTGACTTGATATGGAATTTCAGTAAAGACGATTGTTGTACGACCTGTCTTTTCATCTTCTTCGAAATGGTATTTACCACGAATGTGTAAACGACCTTTACCGGTACGGTAGGCATCAACAATACCTGATTTACCGTATATAATACCGCCTGTAGGGAAGTCAGGACCGGTAATGTATTCCATCAATCCTTCAATCGAAATATTCGGATTATCAGCATAAGCCAAACATGCATTCACAACTTCTGTCATGTTGTGTGGTGCCATGTTGGTTGCCATACCTACAGCAATACCCGCAGCACCGTTAATTAACAAGTTTGGAACGCGTGTCGGAAGTACCTGAGGAATACGTTCCGAACCGTCGTAGTTATCTTCCCAGTCAACTGTGTCTTTTTCTAAATCTGCAAGAAGCTCATGTGCCAGCTTAGTCATACGGACTTCGGTATAACGCATCGCCGCGGCACTATCACCATCGATCGAACCGAAGTTACCCTGACCATCAACCAATAAATAACGTAAGCTAAAGTCTTGAGCCATACGAACAATGGTTTCATAAACAGCTGAGTCACCATGCGGGTGATATTTACCGATTACGTCCCCAACGACACGAGCAGATTTCTTGTAGGCTTTGTTATAGTCATTGCCCAATTCGTGCATGGCATAAAGCACACGACGGTGAACAGGTTTAAGACCGTCTCTCACATCCGGCAATGCACGAGATACGATTACACTCATTGCGTAATCTAAATATGAATGCTTGAGTTCGTCCTCAATGGCAATCGGTCGGATTTCCGATACGCTCATGCATACTCCTTCTTACAGATAGATATTTCTATCCGTTTATATGTCTTGATCTTGCAAAAAATTTAGTTCCGGAAAGTGAACTAAAATCGAAAAAAATATAGCTGTATACTATAGCATAAATTGCTCGCTAACTGGGAGTTTAGCGATCTGAAAATAGCATTTTTTTACAATAAAAATTCCATTAGAATTAATAAGTTAAAATTATAGGTTTCTACTTTTAAATGTATTCCTTAAAACTCAATTATTCGACCAAAATATAAACAGCATGAAAGTGCTCTTTTTAGAACACATTTCATCTATTTAAAGAATCAAACTTTTCGTCTTAACCCAACTTAGCAATATTTGAGCTAAAGATTCGGAGTCCATTTTTCAAATTCATTGCTTTTTTTTTTGAATAATCAATTTGAACTTATCATTTTACAGGACGATATTGAGCCGGTATCCATTGATATCCTTTTGAGCTTTTACCAATGTGTCCAATGCCAGGAAAAGCGATATGTGCTGCCCCTACCCACCATTGGTTTTTATAGGCTTGTTCAAAGATATTCTTACGAACAGCTATAGCCTGATTCGAGTGAGTATCGGGTTTGTAGCTTGCTTCAGGATAAGGAAATTGGACTGCACCGTAATGCACCACATCACCTAGACCTAAGAACTTTTGACCGTTTTGTCCATCTACTAAGTATGAAGAATGACCTTCCGTATGACCATGAGTCACGATCAGTTGAACATTCGGTACGTTAAAAGTGGCTTTGGTAAAAGCAACGAGTTGCCCTGCCTTTTGGTATGGCTGCAAGGCATCACGCGTCATTCTAAATATTGGTTTAAAAAAATCGGTGGCTTTTGCTTCATTTGCAGATGATGTCCAAAAGTCGACATCTTCTTTCGCCAGATAAACTTTCGCATTTGGATAAACCATTTTGCCATCGAGTGTAATACCGCATAAATGATCAGGATGGGCATGTGTAATTAAAATCGTATCTATTTGTTCAGGCTGTACGCCTGCTTTCTTCAAGTTTTCACGTACATGACCTAAAGTTGGGCCAAAACATTTTGCAGTCCCTGCATCAATCAAAATATTTTGCGTAGGCGTTTGCACAAGATAGGCAGAGAAATCCGTGACAATCTGATTATGCTCATCTACAGGAACAAAATTTTCTTCAAACAGTTGATTGGCTTTTTCAGCCGAAATACCCAGTAAATCACTACGAGGCAGTCCCAGTTCCCCATCAAACAATGCCGTTACTTTTAGGTTTCCTACGGGCTGTAAAAAGTAACCATCAACCTGATGCACGGTTGGCTTTTGTTCTGCATGTATAACTGTACTGGCACTCAGCAGCAATAATATCGCAAGTGATTTTAATGATTTCATCATAGTGTCCTTGGTATTTTCATACTTTAACTCTATTGGTTTTTATCTATTTAAATCGCTCAATAAACTACAAGAAACGCTCAAATTGACTTATTCGGCAGCTAGAACAGCTGGATCTATACCATAACGCTCTACAAAGCGATCACGAAAAATAGCAACAGACTGGTATCCAGATTTTGCTGCAATCGTTTTCATCGGTAGTTTTTTCGAATACAACAACTCAAGTGCATAAGTAAGACGGGCATGCGTAATCGTTTCCCTTAAGGTCGTATCTTCATGGCTAAGCTTGCGACGAAGTGTTGCACTGCTTAAACCTAGTCGCATTTCAAACTCACTAGACTGCCAATGGTGCTGCGGATTCTCTATTACCCAATCGTGAATGATTTTTGTTAATTTAGGTGGCGGTACAATTAATACATCTGAGAAGTGCCGTTGGCATAACTGTACAAGCATAGCGGTAATACATAAACGTGCTTTCACTACATCATGATTAAACAAAGCCGTTTGCCACTCGGTTAAAGAGGTGGCAAAATCATCAATTGAAAACTTTAATATTGCTTCAGTTTTGTCGACTACGGGCTTCGCCCAAATCATTTGTGCAGCTTGAATGACTTCGTCACACATAGGCACAAGAATAGTGAGATACTCACCCGTTATAGGGTCAGGCAGATTAACTGCATCGATAACCGTATCGGGTTTTATAATATAGAGATCACCGGCACTAAAATTGATTTGTTTTGTTTGAAGATTTAATTGTTGTTGCCCATATAGAATAAATCCCATATGCAACTGGCTAACTTTAATATTGGAAAGGCCATGCTGATTTTTAGATCGAATACATAAATAATCTCGTGCCATATCTGCCCGTGCCAATCTCACCAATGACTGGTGCAATTGATGAGCTTCTATGGAACCGGAATAGTTAATATTCATAATAATGATCGAAATAAAAAACGCCCTTGGCTAGTTATAGCACAAGGGCGTTTTTCAATTAAGTCACAAGCTGTAAATTACAACTTGCTTACTAACTCTGGTACTACAGCGTTCAAATCACCAACTAACCAGTAGTCAGCAACGCTGTTGATTGGTGCTTCTTCGTCTTTGTTGATTGCAACAATAACTTTAGAATCTTTCATACCAGCTAAGTGCTGGATCGCACCAGAAATACCTACAGCAATGTAAAGCTCAGGTGCAACGATTTTACCAGTTTGACCAACTTGGAAATCGTTAGGTACGAAACCTGCATCAACTGCTGCACGTGAAGCACCTTGTGCTGCACCAAGCTTGTCAGCTAATGGGTCAAGTACTTTGTGGTAGTTCTCACCAGAACCTACACCACGACCACCAGATACAACAATACGAGCAGCTGTTAATTCTGGACGATCAAGTTTAACGATTTCTTCAGATACAAACTTAGAAATGCCTGCGTCTTTTACTTCGCCAACAGTTTCAATCGCAGCAGAACCACCTTCCGCAGCAACTGGATCAAATGCTGTACCACGAACAGTACCAACAATGATTGCTTCGTCAGATTGAACAGTTGCAATAGCGTTACCAGCATAGATTGGACGCTTGAATGTGTTCGCAGATTCAACAGAAATAATGTCTGTGATCATGCTTACATCAAGAAGCGCAGCAACACGTGGAAGAATGTTCTTACCAGTCGTTGTAGAAGCAGCTAAAACGTATTTGTAACCTTTAGCCAAGTCAGCAACTAAGCCAGCTACGTTTTCAGCTAATTGGTTTGCATAAGCAGCGTTGTCAGCAAGCAATACTTTGCTTACGCCAGCAACTTTAGCAGCAGCGTCAGCAACTGCTTGAGCGCCTGAACCAGCAACTAATACAGTAATATCACCACCGATTTTTTGAGCTGCAGCAACAACGTTTAAAGTAGCACCGTTAAGTGTCTGGTTGTTGTGATCAGCGATAACTAAAATACTCATGATTTTATCCTTCCGTATTAGATCACTTTCGCTTCATTTTTCAATTTTTCAACAAGCTCATCTACAGATTTCACTTGTACGCCAGCTTTACGTTCTGCTGGAGCTTCAACTTTAACAGTTTTAAGCTTAGTACCAGCTGTAACACCGTAATCAGCAGGAGATTTAGTATCAAGCGGTTTTTTACGAGCTTTCATAATGTTAGGCAATGCAGCATAACGTGGCTCGTTTAAACGCAAGTCAGTTGTAATAATTGCAGGAAGCGCAAGTTCAACAGTTTGTAAACCACCGTCGATTTCACGAGTCACTTGTACTTTACCGCCATCCACTTTCACTTCAGAAGCAAACGTACCTTGACCAGCACCTAATAATGCACCAAGCATTTGACCTACTTGGTTAGAATCATCATCAATTGCTTGTTTACCAAGAAGGATAAGTTCTGGTTTCTCAGCGTCAACAACACCTTTTAAGATTTTAGCAACTTCTAGAGCGCCAATTTCATCAGTGGTTTCAACTAAAATACCGCGGTCTGCACCCAAAGCCATTGCAGAACGGATTTGTTCTTGAGCTTCTTTAGGACCAATAGAAACAACAACGATTTCTGATACTGTTCCTTTTTCTTTTAAGCGAACCGCTTCTTCCACTGCGATTTCACAAAATGGGTTAATTGACATTTTAACGTTGGTAAGGTCAACCCCACTATTGTCCGGCTTAACACGAACTTTAACGTTGGCATCAACCACACGTTTTACAGCAACAAGAGCCTTCATGTAATCCTCGGCTGTTCTAGCAAAAGTAAATGTTGAGAAAAGTATATTAACTCTTCAATTCAAATTTTTTAGGTACCCTATCTTGCAATGTGTTTGGCATTTCGGTCAAGTCACAATTTTCTGGAACAGTACAAAAAAAATGAAATCATCAGTTCATAAAAAAAATTTCACACCTGACTCGCCCTTATTTTATTCTTTTTAAAGTCTATTTTATACATTGATTTTTATTATCTTTTTATCTTATTTACCTTATTAGTCAGAAACATAAGCGCCTTGTAAATGAGTCAAATTTTGTCGTTTTTAGGCCATATATGTCGACAAAATGTGCAAAGTTCAAAATGGTCAATTGGGTAATTTCACATATTTCTTTTAAACAAATTTGTAAAAAAGTACAAATGATCTCTATATTCATCTTATTCAGTGCAATCAAAGTCGCGTATTGATAAATAATTTATCTTAAATGACTTAATGCTTGGTCGCTCGCGGATGAGCCTGATCATACACTTGAGCCAAATGATCAAAATCAATATGTGTATAAATTTGGGTAGTCGATAAGTTGCTATGACCTAACATTTCTTGAACTGAACGCAAATCACCACTACTTGATAACATATGGCTGGCAAAACAATGTCGAAGTAAATGTGGATGTAAGTCGACATTTACACCAGCTCGTTGTGCCTGAAGTTTTACACGTTTCTCGATTTGCCGTGGAGTGAGTACACCACCTCGTTGAGAAATAAAAACAAAAGCATTTTGGTCAAAATGACCTTTCCAGATTTTATAAATTTTAAGCCAGTTCAATAGACTTTCTTTTGCCTTTTTCCCAAATGGGACAATACGGGTTTTATTTCCTTTACCCGTAATACGAACAAGATGACGATTAAAATCGATATCTTTAATTGTCAGGCCTTGTAGTTCAGCGAGTCGTAAACCACTTGAGTAAAGTAGTTCCAACATGGCTTTATCTCGCAACCAAAGCTGCTGATCAATTGGCTTTTCCGGCATGGGTTGATCTAAAATTTGATTAACCGTTTCTATATCGATCATGCCCGGCAAAGGCCGAGGCTGGCGTTTTAACTTAAAATCGTCAGTAGGATTAATTTCTAGATATTTGCCCTGTTCAGCCCACTTCATAAACTGGCGAATAGAAGTGAGATGACGCTGCATGCTACTTGCGCTTAACTGGTCTTGCTCAACACGCTGAGCCAGATATTCACGTAAATCTGAAGCTTCAACATTTTTTAAATCAATTTTTTTTGAGTTACAGAACTCAAGAAAGCTTTTCACATCTCGCTCATAAGCCGTGATTGTATGCTCAGACTGATTTTGAATTTTTCTTTCTTTTAACCACATCGAGAGCAGTTGTAATGCAAAATCCAAATTGCTCTCCATTTATTTGCCCATTTTTTTTGAGTGTACCAAAAACTATTTGATCATGAAAATTTCATATCGCACAGCATAATGAATCTAACTTATATATTACAATTTATATCAAGTATTCATTGGACCTTGCTGCCATGACCACCATACTCATTCCTTATTTAATTGCCATTACTTTACTTACGCTTACTCCTGGCTTAGATACGACTTTAATTATTCGTACTGCTACACTTGAAGGTAAATCTAAAGCATTCCAAGCAGCTCTTGGAATTAGTCTTGGCTGTATTGCCTGGGGGGTTGTCGTGGCCTGCGGTTTAGGTGCCTTACTTATGGCTTCAAACTTAGCTTTTAATCTATTGAAATGGATGGGAGCTGCTTATCTCGCATGGCTTGGTTTAAATATGATTTTAAAACCACGTAGCCAACTTGCAGACATACAAGAAAATAATTCAAATCGCTCTACTTCAGAGAATTGGTTTATCAAAGGTTTCTTTGGCAATTTACTCAATCCCAAAGTAGGCATCTTTTATATTTCATTTCTTCCCCAGTTCATTCCAGCCCAAGCATCGGCTGTCACTTGGGTAATGGGACTTGTAATGATTCATGTGGTGATTGGAATAGTATGGTCAACTTTATTAATTCTAGCCATGCAGCCACTTTCACGTTATCTAAAACAACCTAAATTTGTGAAATATATGGACCGAATTACAGGCAGTATTTTTGTGTTGTTCGCATTGAAATTAGCTTTGAGTAAAAGATAACTTTTAAAAAGCGTGCTAACGCATAGCACGCTAAATAATAGCTAAAGATTTACATAAAGTTTTTTAAGTAGTTTTCTATTTGGACTGCAACTTCATCGGCATGTTTTTCTGCTAATTGATGGTCCCCGCCGTTCACAACATATAACGTCGATTTTTCAAACTTTTGATTTAAATACTGGCCTACCTGAACAGGACTCACCGGATCGTTATCGCCCCAGATTAATAAAGTTTCAACATTTATATCTGGCAAAAACTCTTCGTAGTTGGCATTAGTAGTAACAAACCAATCTAGATATTTTAAAAATGTTTGGCGATATGCTTCACGCCAGTCTTGAACATTAAATCGTTTAAGGTTGATTCCACCAGAAGTAGCAATTAAGACCAGCCCTTTCACCAAATGAGGTTTTTTTAGCGCTGTGGCAACGGCAAAAATCCCACCCATAGATTGCGCGACAATGATAGATTCTTCATTAATTTGATCGACCACATAATTTGTTAGGTCTTCAAAACTCTTCACTTCAAGGGATTCTGGTGTATCGCCAAAACCGGGGTAACCAATAATTTTTGTACGGTATTGCTGAGGTAATTTTTCAATTAAGGGATACCAAAATGCAGTACTGCCTGATGCACCAGGTAAGAAAATTAAATTATTCATATTTTTATAAGGTTATGAAATTAAAAAATTATTGTACATATAAAAGAAAGCCTCTTTTATCACTTTAACTGATGAAAAGAGGCTTTTATTTAGGCTATGCGATTAACCTTGGAAATAACGTAAATCCAAACGTCCATCATATACATGGGTTGTTGGACCAGTCATCCAAACCACATCACCTTCTTGCCATTCAATTTGTAACTTACCACCAGCAAGTTCAACTTCAACTGAGTTCGCAAGTAAACCACGGCGCATACCACTTACCGCAGCAGCACATGCTCCTGTACCACAAGCGAGTGTTTCACCAACACCACGTTCAAATACACGTAAGCGAACATGTTTATCATCAATCACTTGCATAAAGCCAGCATTCACACGTTCAGGGAAACGTTTATGTGATTCAACTTGTGGACCAATATTAGCAACATCAGCAGTTAACACATCTGGAACAATAGTGACCGCATGAGGATTACCCATGTTCACCACATCAATACTAATGTTTTGGTCATTTGCCAACTCAAGGGTATATAAAGCTTCTGGCTCTTCAGCAACAAATGGAATTTCATCTGGTAGAAACTTTGGGTAGCCCATATTTACGCGCACCCAACCATTTTGCCCAAGCTCTGGCTTTACAATACCTGCTTTGGTTTGTACGGTAATGTTGGTTTTATTGGTTAAATGACGTTCATGTACAAAACGAGCGAAACAACGTACGCCATTACCACACTGTTCAACCTCAGAACCATCTGCATTGAAAATGCGATATTTAAAGTCAGCTTCTGGTAGATCTGGTGGTTCAACAATTAAAAGCTGGTCAAAGCCAACACCAAAGTGTCGATCTGCCAAACGTTGAATGGTTGCTGTATCTAAATAAGCTCTTTGGCTAATTAGATCAACCACCATGAAATCATTGCCCAAACCATGCATTTTGGTAAATTCTAATAACATCTCATTTACTCCTCAGGCAATAAACGTTCTTTTTCCCAAAGCGATTCAACCGTTTCACGTTCACGAATTAAATAGCTCTTTTCACCTGATACCATGACTTCTGCTGCACGGCCACGCGTGTTGTAATTTGAACTCATGACAAAACCATAAGCCCCTGCACCGAGTACAGCCAACAAGTCATTTTCTTGTAATGCGAGTAAGCGATCTTTACCAATAAAGTCACCTGTCTCACAAATCGCACCAACGAGGTCCCATACTTTTTCTTCAGTATCGGTACGTGGCACAACAGGCTGAATATCCATCCAAGCTTCATATAAAGCAGGACGAATCAAATCATTCATTGCTGCATCAATAATCGCGAAATTACGATGTGTCGTTGGTTTAAGCAAATCAACTTTAGTTAAAAGTACACCCGCATTTGCACTGATGCTACGGCCCGGCTCCATATAGACTTTTAAGCCTAACTTTTCTAAAGCAGGTTTCATAGAGTTTGCATATTCTTCAACACTTGGCGGTGTTTCATCTTTATAACAAACCCCTAAACCACCACCGATATCGATATGTTTAAGATTGATACCTAGTTTTTTCAATTCATCAATCATCACAATGACACGGTCTAAAGCATCAACAAATGGTTTAGTTTCAGTGAGCTGTGAACCAATGTGGCAGTCAATACCTACAATTTCAAGGTTAGGTAAAGAAGCTGCGTATTGATAGGTTTCATAAACGGTATCACTTGGAATACCAAATTTATTTTCTTTTAAACCAGTTGAAATATAAGGATGTGTTTTTGCATCGACATCTGGATTTACACGTAACGAAACAGGTGCTTTTTTACCTAAGCGAGCAGCTACTTTTTGAATGCGGTCCAGCTCTGCATAAGACTCGACATTAAAACAAGCAATACCTACATTAAGTGATGTTTCAATATCTACTTCAGTTTTACCTAAACCTGAAAATACGATTTTAGAAGCATCCCCACCCGCTTTCAAAACACGAGCCAGCTCACCACCAGACACAATGTCAAAACCCGCACCAAGTTTTGCCAAGACACTAAGAACAGCCAAGTTTGAGTTAGACTTCACCGCAAAACAGATTTGATGATCAATAAAGTCAAAGGCACGATCCATATCTAAATAATGTTTTTCAAAAGCTGTTTTTGAATAAACATATAACGGTGTGCCAAATTGCTGCGCAAGCTGCTCTAGAGAACATTGCTCTGCATGCAATACTCCATTAATGCGGGTGAAACTCATGAATGTGTCCTTATTTCAAAGCTTAAGGTGAAGTTGTTTGGGTTGGAGCTGATGATGACTCGACTGGCTGTTCAGCCTTTTCATCCTTTTGCACAACTTGTTTTGATTCTTTATTACGATAGAGCAAGTATTTTGCACGGTTGTCATAATTTGGATCAGAAGGTAGCTGTAATGCTCCTGACTGACCGCAAGCTGTAAGCAAAATACTGCTGCTCAATAAACTGATGAGGCAAATGACACGACGCATCTGAGCACCTGATTTAAACAATTCGATGCAGTATACCGTGATCATGCAGGCGGCTAAAGAGTAAACTTGAATAGAAAAACAATATGCATAAAAAACGCCAGCTTTTCAGCCAGCGTTTAGTCATAAGCAAATCAATTTCATTACTTTTTATGACGTGGTTTATAAAAGAAGAAATAACCAATGATCAAGATAACAAACCAGATTGGGCTGACTTTCAGTGCTTTAAACGTGTCTGGCTCTAAAGACAACACGTAAATCATGCCAACAAAGAAAATAATCGTGATCCAACAGGTAAATAAACCACCCGGCAATTTAAATGTTGATTTGGCATGCAGTTCAGGACGCGTCGTGTAATAACGAATGTAGCTCCAGATAATCAGTAACCACACGCAAATAAACAGAATGGTTGAAAGTGTTGTTGCAAGTGTGAAAGCTTCAACTGTATTTGGTACAAAATACTGTAATGCCGCACCTAACAATAAACACGCAGCAGAAAAATACAATGCATTTGCAGGTACTGCACGTCTGTTCAATTTACCAAAAGCTTTCGGTCCTTGATCTTCACGAGATAAACCAAACAACATACGGCTTGTTGAGAATACACCGCTGTTCATTGACGACATCACTGATGACAATACCACTAAGTTCATCAAGATTGCTGCCGCTGCAATACCTGCTTGGCTAAACAAGTTTACAAATGGGCTGATCGCCGGATCAATTCTGTTCCACGGCGTTACCGACATTACAATAAGCAATGCCAATACGTAGAAAATAATAATACGAACTGGAATTGAGTTAATCGCTTTAGGCAAGTTACGCTCAGGGTCTTTGGTTTCAGCAGCCGTTGTTCCGACAAGTTCTACACCAACGAAAGCAAAGATTGCGATCTGGAAGCCAGCCAAGAAGCCATGCACCCCTGTTGGGAAGAACCCACCATTTGCCCACAAGTGAGTAAATGAAGCCACCTCGCCCGTACTAGAAGTAAAGCCGGTAAAGATCATCCATAGACCCACTGCAATTAAAATAATAATCGCAAGAATCTTAATAAGCGCAAACCAGAACTCTAACTCACCAAATAGGCGTACAGTTAATAGGTTCAAACCCATAATAAATACAATAGCGGCCACACTAATCATTGCACCTTCCATTGGTGAGAAAGGCTGCCCGTTATTGAAGAATTGTAAGTAGTAGATAATTGCAGAAAGATCGGCGATACCAATCGTGATCCAGCACAACCAATAGGTCCACCCCACAAAATAACCTGCCCATGGGCCAATTAAATCTGTGGTGAAGTCAATAAATGATTTGTAGGTCAGATTTGACAGGAGTAATTCGCCAAGCGCACGCATGACAAAAAACACCATCACACCAATAATCAAATAAATGAATAAGATAGATGGGCCGGCAAGACTAATCGTTTTACCTGACCCCATGAATAATCCAGTACCGATGGCACCACCAATTGCAATCAGCTGTAAATGCCGATTGGAAAGACTACGATGGAGCTCACCTTGTTCATGAGGGTCGCTCAGATTTTGATTCGACATTTTATGAATACACTCCAGTAATTTTTTTAGTCCGTTAGCTAAATTCAAATCAAAAAGACGATATCGCACCATTTGCAGGTATCTTTTTAAATGTATATTTTTTGACAACTTTTCAGCTAACCAATTTTTGTCTGTATGGCTGATAATTTCAAGATACATACAATTAAATCCGATAATACGCACAAGAACATAGCAATACAACGCACCTTCCAGTCTACAAATAAGACTTGAACCACTTTGATTTTTCAATTAAAAAAGGCAATCTGATCGATTGCCTTTTTATATGTTGCTTCTAAGTTATTTATTCTTGGGCAAAATTACGTTTTATTTTTGACTTATAAAAACCAAAGTAACCAATTGCAAGTACAAGGAACCAGATTGGGCTAACCATAAGCGACTTAGCTGTGTCTGCTTCAAGGCTCAAAATCGCAATCGTAAATAAGAAGAAAGCAATAACGACATAACTCATCGCTACCCCACCCGGCATTTTAAAGTTCGATTTTTCATGCAGTTCAGGAGATAACTTACGGTAGCGGATGTAACACACCAAAATCAAAATCCATACCGTTAAGAATAAAATGGTGCATAACGTTGTTGCCAAGGTAAATGCTTCAATGGTATTTGGCACAAAATATTGTAATAAAGCACCACCCATAATACAGGCACAGGAAAAAATTAAACCATTTGCTGGAACTGCACTTTTAGTCAGCTGACCCAAAGTTTCAGGTGCCTGACCATCACGTGATAAGCCGTACATCATTCGACTCGTTGAAAAAATACCGCTGTTCATCGAAGACATTACCGATGACAACACCACGAGATTCATAATAATTGCAGCAGTTGGAATACCTGCCATTAAGAATAATTCAACGAATGGGCTACGATCTGCTTTTACCTGATCCCAAGGTGTTACAGACATCACCACCATTAATGCCAATACATAGAACAAAATGACGCGAATCGGAATTGCGTTAATTGCTTTAGGCAAATGTTTATGTGGATCTTTAGTTTCAGCGGCTGTAGTCCCGACCAACTCCACCCCAATAAAAGCAAAGATCGCAATCTGGAAGCCCGCAAGGAAACCATTTACCCCATGAGGGAACATACCGCCATGATTCCAAATGTTAGAGATAGCAGCAACAGAGCCAGATGGTGATTGGAACTTGGTCACGACCATGTAGATGCCGGCAAGGACTAAAGCAATAATGGCAACAATTTTGATAATCGCAAACCAAAATTCAACTTCACCAAATAGACGAACCGTTAATAAGTTTAAAACTAATAAAAAGAGAACACAGCCCGCACTAATCATGGCCTGTTCTATTGGACTAAAACTGACTCCATTGGGTAGCCAAAAACTCAAATAGCTCGTTACCGCGGTTAAATCTGCCATACCTACGAGTACCCAACTTACCCAGTAGGTCCACCCGACATAAAAGCCAGCCCAAGGGCCGATCAGGTCATAAGCCATATCGACAAATGACTTATAATTTAGGTTGGAAAGTAAAACTTCTCCCAAAGCACGCATAAGAAAGAAAATCATGGTGCCAATAATTAAATAGATAAATAAAATTGACGGCCCCGCCAATGAAATAGTTTTGCCCGACCCCATAAACAGGCCTGTTCCAATGGCCCCTCCAATAGCGATCAATTGTAAATGGCGATTGGTCAGCTTGCGCTGTAAGTCGCCAGCATGATCATGATGCTGAAGATTAGACATAGGTAAATATCCTAAAAATTTCCCACCTTAGCTAAAGCAAAATGCATTCCAATATTTTTGGACAACGGGTGAAAAATAGGCCTTTGAAAAATGATCGGGTTCTGCCTACGTTCAGGGTGTCGTTTTGCTATACTCTGTTTTTACTGATTATGAAGTTATCTAACCGAAGTCGAATATGAGCAAAGTCAAAACTGTTTACCGTTGCGAACAATGTGGTGCTGATCATCCTAAATGGGCCGGTCAATGTTCAGAGTGTGGTGAATGGAATTCTCTGACTGAAGTCAAACTCGAACCTACTACAGCGCATCGTGCGCGTCCTAAAATTGGTGGCTATGCAGGCCAAGTTGCCAATATCACAACACTTAATAAAGTCTCGGTTTCTCATGAAACCCGCTTACCTACAGGTATTAGCGAGTTTGACCGTGTGCTCGGCGGTGGTTTGGTCACAGGCTCAGTGGTTCTGATTGGTGGTGACCCAGGTATTGGTAAATCGACTATTCTTTTGCAAACCGCAACCCACATGGCAAGTGCAAAAAGCTCTGCACTTTATATTACGGGTGAAGAATCGTTATCTCAGGTGGCTTTACGTGCTCAGCGCCTTGACCTGCCGACAGATCAGTTAAAAGTTATGGCTGAAACCTGCGTTGAGCGGATTTGTGAAGTTTTAGAGCAAGAAAAACCTGTTGTTGCAATTTTGGACTCGATTCAAACGCTTTACACAGAAACGCTCCAATCTGCACCAGGTGGTGTCTCACAAATTCGTGAATCTGCTGCGTTATTGACCCGTTATGCAAAAAATAGTGGCACAGCGTTATTTATTGTTGGCCACGTGACCAAAGAAGGTGCACTCGCAGGTCCACGTGTTTTAGAACACATGGTGGACTGCGTACTTTATTTTGAAGGCCAGTCCGACTCACGTTATCGTATGATTCGTGCTGTTAAAAACCGTTTTGGTGCAGTCAACGAACTTGGCGTATTTGGCATGACCGATAAAGGTTTACGCGAAGTAGCCAACCCTTCTGCTATTTTCTTGAGTCGTTACGACGAAGCAATTCCCGGTTCAATTGTTATGATTAGCCGTGAAGGTACTCGCCCGCTTTTAGTTGAAGTTCAGGCTTTAGTCGATGATGCCCAAGGGCAACCACGACGCGTCGCGCTTGGTCTTGAACAAAACCGCTTAAACATGTTGCTTGCTGTAATGCACCGTCATGGCGGTGTGCAAACCACAGGACAAGATGTCTATGTCAACATTGTCGGTGGTTTAAAAATTACTGAAACAGGTTCTGACTTGGCTGTTTTACTGGCCTGTGCTTCGAGTTTACGTACCAAAGCATTGCCTCAGCAACTTGCAGTTTTTGGTGAAGTTGGACTTTCAGGTGAAATTCGTCCTGTGCCAAATGGACAAGAACGTTTAAAAGAAGCGGCAAAACATGGCTTTAAATATGTCATTTTACCTAGAGGCAACGCCCCACAAAAAGCGATTCCGGGGGTTCAAGTGATTGCTGTGGCACGCTTACATGAAGCGCTCACCGAAGCGATGCAGCTCAGCGATGAATTGACATAAAAAAACATATTTTTATAGTTGAAATTTAGTGTAAATGGCTGCATAAATACTATTACAAATTAATTTTAAACAGGAATTTCCTATGGAAGTACACCAGCGCGGCTTGATAACCGGTATTTTAATGGCTGCTTTGGCAATTTCTCCTCTTGCTGAAGCAAAACGTGCAGGTGGTGGTAAAAGCCACGGCATGGCACGCTCTACCACTTCAAGCCAGTCATATCAACAACCTCGTCAAGTGGCTCCAGTTCAACAACCTGCTACAGCACCTCAGAGATCTGGTCCGGGTGTTGGTTCAATGGTTGCAGCTGGTGTAGCTGGTGCTGCCGTAGGTGCTGTTGCAGCACATGCTTTAGCTGATGACAAACCAACATCAACTGAACAACGTGTAACCCAGCCTGACAACGAGCAACAAGCTGCTCAAGCTCAACAGCAACAAGAGAAGAAAGGTGGTATCCCAGGTTGGTTATGGGTATTACTTGCTGCTGCTGTTGCCTTTTTTGTATTCCGCAAATTTGGCGGGAAAAAAAAATTAGCAGCAAATAATCCTTACGCTCCAAACAGCAACGGTCAAAACACATTTGGCCGTTCAGCTGCGCCAACTAACTCAAACGACAATACCAATATTTTTGGTCAGTCTGTTGGTGGTGGTACAGCAACTCAAGCTCCGTTTGGCGGTGCAACAACAAGTAATGGCAATCAGTTACCAGATGGTAGCGAACCTGCTTCTTTCTTACGTGTTGCTCGTCAGCGTTTTAACCACATTCAGTCAATTAACAGTGCAAGTAACATCGAAGAAATTCGTCGCTACTTAACCCCTGAACTTTATAACTCTATGTATAACGATATCATGGAGAATCAAGATCAGGACGTTGCCGAGTTTAGTAACTTAAATGCAATGGTTGTAGACAGTGCGACTGAAAATGGTCAATACATTGTGAGCGTACGCTTTACAGGTACAGTAAGTGAAGATTTAAATAGCTTGCCACAGCCATTTACTGAAATCTGGCACTTTGTAAAACCTGTTGGCTCTCAGCAAGACTGGGTTGTTGCAGGTATTCAACAAGCTTAATTTAAATAAGCTCTAAATAAAAAAGCCACATTATTGTGGCTTTTTTATTATTTGTTTTTAGGCAATTTCAGCTGGAAATGCGATGACTTTTTCAATTTTAAGTTGATCTGTAGCAACCATGAGTAAACGGTCTATGCCTAAAGCAATTCCTGAACATTCAGGCATATGAGGTAACGCAGCCAACAAGTGCTCATCTAATGGCATGACATGAAGCCCTTGCTTAGCTCGTTCTGCATTGTCTGCTTCAAAGCGTGAACGTAACACGTCTGCATCGAGCAATTCATCGTAAGCATTGGCAAGCTCTAAGCCTTCAATATAAACCTCAAAACGCGCTGCGACCTCTTCCCCATCTTCATCTACTTTTACTTTCGCCAAAGATGCCATTTCTGGCGGAAAGTCAGTTAAAAAGACAGGTGCATCAAAACCTAAACTTGGCTCAACAAAATGAGAGAACAACAAATCCATATAAGCTAAGCGGTCATCACCTAAATCAAGATTTAATCCCACACGATTTGCAGTATCTTTGAGTTGCTTTAAAGTTGCTTGTAACGGGTTAATGTCCAAGCGGTCCTGAAAGGCATGCTTATAACTTAAAATAAATGGACGAACTTCACCAAAGCGATGTTGCAAACAGGTTTGTAATAAGTCTGCTGTTTCATGCATTAATGTTTTTAAGTCCAAACCCGGACGGTACCATTCAAGCATGGTAAATTCACTGTTGTGTTTACGTCCGTGTTCATCGTCTCGGAAAACCTTACAGATTTGATAAATCGGCCCACTACCACTTGCCAATAAACGCTTCATGGCAAACTCTGGCGAGGTTTGTAAATATTGAGTCTGCAACTTGCCATGAATATGACGCAAAGTCTGAACCGAAGCCAAATGCACATCGGTAACACCTGCTTGTGAAACGATTGGCGTTTCAACTTCCATGACATCACGTTCTGCAAAGAACTGGCGAATTTGGGTATAAAGCTTAGCACGAGCCTTTAAAGCATCAATTGAACAAGTAGGTTGATAACTTAAACTCATGCCTGTGGTCCCCCGTGTGCTGCCCATTCACGGCGCAGCGGATAATTCTTACGTAATAAATCAAATGCTTTTTGCTCTACTTTGCCGTCTTTAACGCAGGCACGGATGTTGGCATCATCTTGAGCAATATCATAAATTTGAGATAGTTTTTGCTTGAGCACTGCCTTTAAATCATGTCCTGAAAAATAGTCTTCGCATGCAGGTAACTGAGTTTCAAAACGTTTATTAAGGTCATATCCAAATTTTTGGCAAAACGCTTCATAAATCATTTGTGTACCGCGTGCCTTACCTTCCAAGCTATAACCTGCGATATGCGGTGTCGCCAACGCCAACATATTTAAAAGCTCATCCGATATGACTGGTTCATGTTCAAATACATCGAGCACGACTTTACGCTGGGTGCGTTGAATGTCTTGCATTAAAGCAGCTTCTTTCACCACCGGACCACGAGCGCTATTAATTAAAATGGTGTCAGGTTGAAGTTGTGCAAAAGTTTGTTCATTGAAAAGATGATATGTCGCATGTTCATCGTTTTTAGTAAGCGGCACATGAATTGAAATCGCATTGGCTTGTTGCAATAGGGTTTTAAAGCTTACATTTTCAATTGAATCTAACTGTACATATGGGTCAAAACCAATTACGTTCCAACCAAGTAACTGAGCCATATAGGCCAAACGTTTACCCACGTTGCCAAGCCCCACAATGCCTAGCGTAAATTTTTCTTGTTGTTCTAAAAGATTCACATCTAAATGCAGTAAAGCAGTAATCACATATTCAGCAACGGCTTGTGCGTTACAACCTGCTGCATTGGCCCATGTAATGTCATGTTTTTCTAAGGCTTGAATATCTAAATGATCGGTTCCGATTGTGGCACTACCCACATATTTTAAAGCGGTATTTTGAATTAAACTTTCGTTCACTGCGGTGACTGAGCGAACCAATAAAGCTTCAGCATCTTTTACATCTGCGTGCGTTAAGGTGCGTCCTGCATGGTGTTGAATATCGCCAAATTCTGAAAAAAAGTAATCGGTAAATGCCAAGTTTTCATCTGCGACGATTTTCATTGTCTGCAACTCATAGCTTATAAAAACGTTATTATCCTTTGAGTTGTAGCAAAGCACAATGTTCGGGGCGTTAAATTACGACAACCTTTCTAAGCGTAGTTCACCTACAAACCACCACCGAAATAAAAATAAGCCATCACGGCAAGAGTGAGCCACATTAAAATAATAAGTACAGCAACCAAATAATTTCGTGGCCCTTTTTCATGTTCTTCTAGCCATTCATTAGCTTGCTGTTCCGCATCGAAAATAACCTGTTGAGGCGTAAAACGAAGCGCTAACCAAATGAGTATGGGTAAAATGATGGCATCGTCTACAAACCCTAATATAGGAATAAAATCTGGAATTAAGTCGATGGGACTAAAAGCATAAGCCACAGCCACTACCGCAATAACTTTAGGTAACCACGGCATTTGAGGATGCCTTGATGCAAACCAAAGCATAATAATTTGTTTTTTTAGACGTTTTGCCCATTCTTTTATTGATTGTACCCAAGACATTTGGACAGACTCTGAACCTTTAGAGTTTTATAATAATCTATAAAATCTATCCTTAGCTTAAAAGCAACAGAAATGTCAGATGAGCTTCGTTTTAAGCCCATCATATTGAACGATATATTTTAAATTTCTGTATATAAAACAAATCTATCTCCCCTACAGAAACTTGCCAATGTGAGGCCAGATTGTTTGGCTAACTGAATGGCCATACTGGTCGGTGCTGAAATTGAAGCGAGCAAGCTAATATTCAACTGGGCACATTTTCGTATCAGTTCATAACTTGCCCGACTGGTCATCACCACAAAACCTAAACTGGTGTCGTAGTTTTCTTGCGCTAAATAACCAATTAGTTTGTCTAAGGCATTATGGCGGCCAACATCTTCAAATAGCGCCACGATTTGACCATCAACCACCCACGCTGCGGCATGTGCCCCACCTGTTAAAGCTGTAATTTCTTGCTGGGCTTTTAAATGGGAAATGGCACTTGGAATTTGCTCAAGCCATATTTTTGATGCATGTGTTGTAATTTTTGGCACGTCTAACTGAAACTGTTCTAAGTTCTCAATTCCGCATAAACCACAGCCTGTACGACCTACCATCATACGGCGGTGTTCTTTTAGTGCAGCAAATGCTCTCGATGAAATGGTCATTTCAACCGTAATTCCCAATTCACTTTGATGCACATCAAGCGCATATAGCTCTTTTAAACTGGTCAAAATGCCTTCAGAGAGACTAAAACCTTTGGCAAATAATTCGACATCGGTTGGTGTCGCCATCATCACCGCATGTGAAATACCGTTATACACCAAGGCGATTGGGTACTCTTGCACAATATGATCTAAAACATTTTCAGATTCGGTTTTGTTAAACCGCTGTACTTGTAATGTTTCAACCCCATAAGAATGTGGTGTCAAAATGATTTCCTTTATTTCAAAATGGCGCTTGTTTAGAGCGCCATTTATTTGAATTACATTTTAAATATCGTCTTAGATTTAAAGGCTGCTGACTTTTCTATCTGCATCTTCAGGGTCAACGGCTGTTGCCAAGTTAAAATGCTCAGGTGCATTTCCAGGATGCAAAATCACAGGAACACTTTTTGATGCCGGAATCTTGGCATATTTATCGTGACTGCTTAATGCCACCAAAGGATTGGTTTCTGGATAGTAAGCGGCCAAGCTGCCACGCGGAATGTTGTAAGGCACAATACGGAAACTATGCACAATACGTTTCACACCATCCGAGAAAACACTTTCAATATCAACCCACTGGTTTGCTTCAAAGCCCGCTTCATCAATATCGGCTTGGTTCATAAATAACACACGGCGCTGACCAAACACTCCGCGGTAACGGTCATCTAACCCATATAACGTGGTGTTGTATTGGTCATGGGAACGAGTGGTCATTAAGGTATAGACCTTACTTTCGGTATATGCCGCAACGTACTGATTTTCCTTATCGGCATAAACCTCACTCAGAGGTGTAATCATAAACTGCGCTTTACCACTCTTGGTATTCCAGATGTGCTGATTGGCTGGATGTTCTAGATGGAAACCACCCGGTTTATAAACACGTAAGTTAAAGTCATGGAACTCATCAAATACATCTGCAATTGAGTCACGAATACGGTCATAGCTTTCAATGTACCATTTCCATTTAATCTGACTGTCTGGAAGTACCGCTTCAGCCATTCTTGCCACGATATCCGGTTCCGACAATATGTTTTTAGAAATTGGTGTATTGCGCCCTGCCGACAAGTGAACATTACTCATTGAGTCTTCAACCGAAATCGCTTGTGGGCCATGAAGTTGCTCATCAATTTCGGTACGGCCTAAACATGGCAAAATAAGTGCGTCTTTACCACACACCAAATGGCTACGATTTAATTTCGTTGCGACATGAACAGTTAAATCACATTTTCTAAGTGCTTCTTGAGTATATGGAGTATCGGGAGTTGCAACCGCAAAGTTTCCGCCCAAACCAATAAAGACTTTGACCTCGCCTTCAGCCATAGCTTTAATGGTTTCAACCACACCATGCCCATTTTTTCTTGGCGATTTAATACCGAACACACGGTCAATGCTATCGAGTAGTTTAGGGCTAGGCAGTTCATTAATACCCATCGTGCGGTCGCCTTGCACGTTACTGTGCCCACGAACCGGACAAAGTCCTGCGCCCGGTCTACCAATTTGACCACGCGCCAACAATAAATTTGCCAGCATATGTACGTTAGCGGTTCCGTGACGGTGCTGGGTAATCCCCATACCCCAACAGAAAATGGAGCGCTCTGACTCTAAAAAGAGTTTAGAGAGTTTTTCTAAATGTTCAGGTGAAAGACCTGAGTGCTTATAAATATCTGCCCACTCAGTTCTTTCCACCTCGGCAATCATTTCATCGAAACCAACAGTATTCACCGCAATAAAGTTTCGGTCAAAAACGCTTGGTTTACCTGAAGCAAGTGCTTTTTTATCCCACTCATTTAAATGCTTTAACATCCCTAACATGAGTGCATAGTCACCCCCAATTTTTGGCTGGAAATAATAACGACTAATTGGCGTACTGCCGTTGGTCATCATTTCAAGCGGTGCTTGCGGGTCTTGGAAACGCTCTAGGCCTCGTTCTTTAATTGGGTTAATCGCAATAATATTGCCGCCGCGTTTAGAAACTTCACGTAAAGTACCTAACATACGTGGATGGTTGGTGCCGGGGTTATGACCAAAACTAAAAATAGCATCGGCTATATCAAAGTCATCTAGGGTGACTGTGCCCTTTCCTAAACCAATCGAGTCGAGCAAGCCGACACTTGTGGTTTCATGGCACATGTTTGAACAGTCTGGAAAGTTATTTGTACCGAAGCTTCGCACAAACAATTGATATAAAAATGCGGCTTCATTACTGGCACGGCCCGACGTATAAAATGCCGCTTGGTCTGGGTTGTCTAGTGCATGTAAATGTTGAGCGATGAGCTTAAATGCGTCGTCCCATGAAATAGGCACATATTTATCGGTTGCAGCATCATAACGAACTGGGTCGGTTAAGCGCCCTAAGTCTTCTAAGAAAAAGTCACTTTGTTCTGACAACCAACTGACGGTATGACCTGCAAAATATTCGGGAGTAACGGTTTTACTGGTTGCTTCAAAGGCAACCGCTTTGGCACCATTTTCACAAAAGTTAAATGCGTGAGCGTCTTTCTTTTCTGGCCATGCACAGCCGGGACAGTCAAAACCTGTCGGCTGGTTAATGTTGAGTAAGGTAATTGAGCCTTTGCCTAAAATATCTTGTCGCTTTAGGTTTCGAGCAACACTCAGCAGTGCGCCCCACCCGCCAGCAGGATGAGTATATGGCTCAATTCGCGCAAAACTATTATTTTCCTGTATGTGCTTTTGTTCTTCTGAATTATCCACTTTTTCATCCTCTTATCTTTTTTACACTCAACAGGCTCAGAGAAATCACAATTTAATTATGGTTTTATCAAAGCTACCCGCTGTTTACCCATGAGTAGAGTCTGCTTTTTATGTTATTGCTCATCTTTTAAAAGCCGGCTCAACCGCTCTTATAATATGTGCCATATTATTTACAATTACAATCATTCAGCCCAAGCACATTATTTATATAAAAACATATAAAACAATGAGTTAAAAATTTAGTAGCTGTAATTTTTACAGATAAAAACATTATTGGGTTTCATTTTTAACAGTTTGAAAGCGTTTTAAAATTGACACTTACATGGGTTTATCTATGGTTTTTTGGTATTAAGCAGTATAAAACAATGAGAAACTTATCCTTATTAGAGCATTTATGAAGGTTTTGATCGCCCCTGACTCATTTAAAGACAGCTTATCTGCTTTGAAGGTAGCGCAAGCCATTGTCAAAGGGTGGCAAGCGGTTTTTCCTCATGCAGAAACTGTTTTGTGCCCAATGGCAGATGGTGGTGAAGGAACCATTGAAGCTATTTTAGAAGTCTGCAATGGTCAATGGCGTGAAAAAACTGTAGTCGGGCCATTAGGTCAGCCTGTTCAGGCCAAATGGGGTTGGTTAGAAAAACAAAAAATTGCCATCATTGAAATGGCTCAAGCGAGCGGCATACAGTTAGTTCCACCATCTGAGCGAGACGCTTGCCACAGCACAACGTTTGGCACAGGCCAGCTCATTCTGGATGCTTTAGATGCAGGCGCAAAAGACATTATTTTAACTGTGGGCGGTAGTGCAACCAATGATGGCGGCACAGGGCTACTCAGTGCTTTAGGCGCAGTTTTGCTCGATGCTAATAAAAATGTTTTACCCGCAGGTGGCCTCGCTCTAAACAACCTATCACACATTGACTTAACACATTTCGACTCACGCATTGAACATACACGGTTTTTACTGGCTGCCGATGTGACCAATCCACTCTGCGGTCCAAAAGGCGCATCTCATATTTTTGGCCCACAAAAAGGGGCTTCCCCTGCTCAAGTACAGTTACTCGATGCAGCACTTGCCCATTTTGCCGATGTCACGGCACAACTTTTAGGTTTCGACAAACGAGATGAAGCAGGCTCAGGTTCTGCTGGCGGTTTAGGCTTTGCAGCCAAAAGTTATTTAAATGCAGACTTTAAAGCTGGTGTTAAAGTCGTAGCCGAACTGAATCAACTTGAGCATAAAATTGCTAACGCAGATTGGGTCATTACAGGCGAAGGTAAATTTGACCAACAAACCTTAAGCGGTAAAACCGTATTTGGGGTGAGTCAAATTGCTAAGGCGCACAATGTTCCCGTTATTGTGATTGCAGGCGCTTTAGGCGAAGGTTACCAAGCGCTTTATGAGCATGGCGTTACGGCTGCTTTTTCACTCGCCAATGGCCCCATTACATTAGAACAGGCCTGCGAATATGCAGCAGAACTTATTTATGAAAGAACCGTCGATATTGCGAGATTAATTCAGTTTAGCCAAACCAGTTTAACGGATAACAAAGCTTAATCGGCTAATTTTAAAAGACTTTCTTTGCAGCTTTCCAATATTTCATCGCTAAGGTTTGATTGGTCTAGGCATGCGCGAGACAAGGCAATTGCCCCTACAGACTGAGCAAGAATATTAATGGCTTGCTTTCTCAACTCTTCTGTTTCTAAAGAAACTTGTTTGGCTCGTTCGTTCATAATGAACTGAATAAGTTGCTCAATGCCTTCTTCAAATTCGACTTTTACTTCGTCTGGCTGTCTAGCGGCATCACAAGATAGTGCAGTTAAGGTACAGCCCAAATCTCGATTATCTCGATGAGTGCGGGACACATAAAGCTGAATAAATTGAGTTAAGTTTAAACCTTCTATTCTTTTTAAAACCTGCTCAAGTCCATGTTTAACAGTAATTGAGACAAGGTCAGTCTTCGAAGTGAAATGTTTATAAAAGCCGCCGTGGGTAAAACCTGCGCTAGACATTAACTCGGCAATGCCGACCCCATCGTAGCCTTTGCTACGAAACAGTTGAGTCGCCTTTTCAACAATTTTATCTCGGTTTTCTTTTACCTGAGTTTTACTGACTTTCATGTTGGCGCACCCACTTTTATTCACCCTACTGGTCATAATTATACATTGATTATGATTGACATCAAAAATTAGTTATTTTAGATTATGATCATCATCTAAAAATTAAAGCGTGGAGACATCACATGTCAGCTCAATCAAAAGTACTTATTACAGGGGCTTCGTCAGGGATTGGTTCTGTTTATGCAGACCGATTTGCGCAACGTGGTCATAAGTTAATTCTGGTGGCACGAGACACAACCCGTTTAGATAAAATCTCAAAAGATCTTCAAGAAAAATACGGTGTACAGGTCGAGTTCATTCAAGCCGATTTATCAAAGGATCAAGACATCAGTAAAATTGAAGATGTACTTAAAAACGATGCCGATATTGAAATTTTGGTAAATAACGCAGGTATTACACTAAGCGGGAACTTTTTAGCTCAGGATATTAAAGAAATTGAAACACTCATGACTTTAAATATGACTGCGGTGGTTCGGTTGTCTCATGCAGTTTCAGAGCAACTTGTGCGTAAAGGTAAAGGCTCAATTATTAATTTAGGTTCTGTGGTTGGGTTGTCCCCTGAATTTGGCTCTACCATTTATGGTGCAACTAAGTCCTTCATACATTTTTTTAGCCAAGGTTTACATTTAGAGCTAAAAGATCATGGCGTGCATGTGCAAGCGGTATTGCCTTCTGCCACTAAAACCGAAATTTGGGAACGTTCAGGCATCGACTTAAGCCAAGTTCCACCATTAATGGATGTCAATGATTTGGTCGATGCTGCTCTAATCGGCTTTGATCGCAAAGAAACAATTACAATTCCTGTGCTTAAAGACGAAAATCAATGGAATAATTTTGAAAAATCACGTATCACTTTACTACCAAACTTTTCTTCGGCTGAAGTAGCTCAACGTTATAAAGCTAACTAGTATTGCTACCCACCTCTTAATTAGGAAAATCTTATGAATGTTATTGATGCTCTCCGTAAGCGCCGTGCAATTAAACGCTTCGACCCTTCTTTTGAATTATCTGAAGATAACAAGAAAGAGTTATTACAAGAAGTTTTAGCAAATGCACCAAGTGCTTTTAACTTGCAACATTGGCGTCCAGTGATTATTGAAGACACTGAGTTAAGACAAAAAATTCGTGCAATTGCTTGGGACCAGCCACAAGTTACAGAAGCATCTTTACTGATTGTGTTATGTGCAAAAGTAAATACATGGGAAGTTGATGCTAAACGTGTATGGGATGGTGCGACTCCAGAAGTTCAAAATATTATGGCTGGTGCAATTGACCAGTATTATCGTGACCGTCCACAAACTCAGCGTGACGAAGTGATGCGCAGTGCGGGTATTTTTGCTCAAACCCTCATGTTGCTTGCTCAAGAACATGGTTTAGATAGCTGCCCAATGGATGGTTTTGACTTTGACGCTATGGCGAAGCTCATTAACTTACCTGAAGACCACGTAGTATGTTTAATGATTGCAGTTGGTAAGTCGGCTTCCGAGCCTTACCCTCGTGTGGGTAAACTTCCTTACGACGATGTCATTATTCAAAATACATTCTAAGTCGTTATTCAAATTTTAGGCTTTCATCCTATTTGTTCTTTTTATTATAAATAGCTGGAAGCCTTTAATTTGGTATTTATTATAAAGTGGTCTTTAGTTTCTATTTAAACTGTCTTAAAAAGCGCATTAATAATCTCTCATTTTCATCGGCCTGTTCTGATATTAAAAGCTGAAGAATTGCGCCATCAATCATATATAAAAACAGTCTGGCATCAGTAAAAGAAACATCAGCTTTGAGTAATCTAAGCTGGCTATAAATTTCATTGGTCAGCCATGTTCTGTACCTCACCGCAGTTTGATAGGCATTTGGATAGCTGTTTTTAGTTTCAAAAATGGCCTTAAATAATAAGTAATATTGCCCTTCTAAGTTGGTATGTAATTCATAAAGAGTCGTAAGTTTATCGATTGTGCTTGTGTCATGGTCGTACTCCACCATTGCAACCACTTGGTCTTGCAGCCGTTCTTTTTGCACGATTAGACAGATATCAATGAAGCGTTCTTTCGAGTGAAAATAGTTATAAAACGTCATTTTATTCACTTCGGTTTCTCTCACAATTTTGTCGACACCGACCATGTGAAAGCCACCGTAGTGGAACAAATCAATCCCTTTTTTGACCACCTCAAAAGCACGTGTTGGGAGAATTAAATTTGGCATAGTTTTACCGTTATAAAATAAATTGTTGTTGTATATAAATGAGATATAAAAACCTTTTAATTTTTTAAAGCTGAAAAAAAGGCGTAGCAAAGCCTATAAAGGCTGTGCTTGGCACATCTCAAGTTTTATTGTTGCTGCAAGTTTTTAGTCGTGACGATTTAAAGCCTGATTTGCCGCATGGCGATCAAACTTGTTAAAAACTAAGTTGTGTTGTTATAGCTTTTGGCAAAGGTTGCCAAGAAATAATGGATGTGCAAAGCCAACTCCTTTTTATAGGGAGTTCTGCCAGACATTTATAGAATTATGGTGGCAGAACGGAAGAAGGTTCGCAGACTAGTAATAACTCAAACTAGCACACCCGTAGGTGTCCCTCTCCCGTCCTACCGCTACGGGAAAGGGACGAGTAGCTACCACACAAGAGTATTCCTCAGAAGAAATGTCTCTGATGCGGGAGTTATTATGCAGTCTGCGACGACTGGCTAGCAATGTGGCTAGCAGGCAAAGAATAGTGCTCAACCCTTTTGCAGTCAAGCACACAAAATGACATTTGTTTTAAATTAGATCATTAAAAAGTAAGGATAAATAATGGGTGATTAATTGTTAAATGGGGGTTTATAAAGGGGAAGATAATTGGCTTGGAAGGCTGTTTTATTCAGCTGTAAAGATTGCATACAAGGTGTATTATGTTGATTTTAAATAATCTAAATTATTCAATATGAAAAAATTAGATGTCCAAATAAGTAAGATAACAGAAGTAAAAAATCCTATTTACTATGGAGATGATCTCTTACATTTGTATATTCATACTGAACAAGCAAGCTATATTCAGTTTTTTTGCTTGGATTTGTTTTATTACATAGACAATATTAATGAGTTACTTGCCTGTATTCTTAATCAAGAAACAAGGGGAGACTATTCATTTAGAGAATGGATTGTTAATACAGAGTTTAAAGAAATATCTATCCAAGAATTAGTAATACAAACTAATCGTCTAATAAATCAATTAGATATGATTTTAAAGGAATCTCCAGAGAACTTAGGTGCCAAATTCTTGAAAGAATACTTATGTACTTTAAATTTTGAAAATACTACAAATAGTTATGAAATTTTAGGTTGCTCTAAAATTGTCCCTAATAGTCCTGATGAAGGTGGCCCAAATTATCAGTTTTTTTGGGAAAATAAGGGAAAATTATATTTTTTGCATATTCATTTAGAATCATAAATTCTTCTATTTAATACAATGGGCATTATCTGAAGTATAAAAATAAAAAGTGCTCCACCCTTCCTTCTAGATTTCACAAAAGAGATTTTTATTTGATACAACCCAATTTAACGTGCAGGAAAAATTTTACTTGAGCTTAGAGTAAGCTCCAACCTTAGAATCATTATAGTATTTAGTAACAAAGGTACTTTTTGATGAAAGTAATTTTTACTTTGGTTGTATTTTCTGTGTTCATTCTTTTGTTTCATCATAAAAGGATTGAAACAAAGATTGTTATAAATCAGCCAATAGATCATGTTTGGCAAACGTTCACATGCACTTCATCGTATCCGAAATGGAATACATTATTTGGTATTGATGGATTCCCCACCCATGTAGGTCAACAAATTAGTATAGATTTATACAATGAAAATAGAAAAGTGCAATTTACAATACAACCAGTAATAAGAAAAATGGATAAATATCACTTAGAATGGGAAGGAAAACTCTATATAAATGGATTATTTAATGGTCGACATCAATTTATTTTCACTAAAATTGATGCCAATACAACTCAATTAGTTCAAGCAGAAGATTTTAATGGGCTACTTGTACCTATTTTAAATTACTTTGTTATTCAACCTACAAAGTTAAATTTTGATAAAATGAATAGATCCTTCAAAAAATATATTGAAAGTCAGAACTTAAATAATAATACCTGTAAAATATCGTAGTTAAAAAGTAAGGACCACTGAGTGAATATTAGTCAAATTTCAAAAAAATATGGACTATCATTAGATACTTTGCGTTTTTATGAAAAATGTGGAGTATTAGTTCCCGAACGATTAACAAATGGTTATAGAAGCTATCAAGAAATACATGAACAGAAAATTAAATTAATTATATGTTTGAAAAATATTGGATTTACTCTAGAAGAGATCAAACAACTCATTGAACTTGGAACAAAACCTCCTTCTGAAGAGTGCAATATTATCTCCAATCAATTGATTGATAAAAAAATAGAGTTGATTAGTCAGCAAATTAAGTTGTTTGAATATGGAAAAGATACTCTTCAAGAGGTAAAAAAATATATTAAAGATAATTCTTTTGTCAAAAATCAGGACAAAATTCAAGATATGATTGAAACCTTGTACAAGCTTTCAAAAAATTAAATATAGAAATACTGATATTTATCAGAATACAATGAATAGGAAATTATAATGAAAATGTATCAGGTAGATGCTTTTACTGATCAGTTATTTTCAGGAAACCCAGCTGCAGTCGTAATTACTAAACAATGGTTAGATGTAGAAATAATGCAAAATATTGCCATTGAGAATAATTTATCCGAAACAAGTTTTGCTCGTAAAATTGATGAGCAAGTCTACGAAATTAGATGGTTTTCACCAATAAAAGAAGTTCAATTTTGTGGATATGGAACTTTGGCAACTAGTTTTATAATTTTTCAAGAAAACCCTCAAATCAAATCTATTACATTTCAAGTCAAACAAATGGGTGAATTTTATATTCAGAAGCAAGAAAATGGCTTTATTGCAATGAATTTTCCCGTCCAGATTCCTGAAAAAATTCATAATATTCCACAAGAATTGAAGGAAGCATTGCAGTATAAAGTTGAGGAGGTTTATATCAATCCTCAAGCCTACATTGTTGTTTATGAATCAGCAGAGGCTATTTTACAAGAACAGCCAGATTTTGAAAAAATCAAACAGCTTGGTGGAAGACGAGTTGCAATTACCGCAAAGAATGATTTATTAAATCCTGAATATAAAAACATCGATATTATCTCCCGCTATTTCACACCATCAATGGGAATTGATGAAGATCCCGTGACAGGCTCCTTACACACATCACTTATTCCATTATGGAAAGATGAAATTAATAAGAACGATATTATTGCTTATCAGGCATCGAAGCGTGGAGGAATATTGCACTGTAGAATGCTGGAAAATAATAGAATCGAGATTTCAGGACAATGCCGCTTATATATGGAAGCTAAACTTTTTCTATAAGCTAACTAAAGTATCAACAAATAATCTGATATTGAAATTATTTAGAATTAGCCATGACTTAGTTGCAAAAAAGCCCCTATTTCTACAGAGGCTTTTTTCAATTCAACAACTTATTATTTATAAAACCAAGGTTTCTTTGGCGCAGTCCCACTATATGCAGGACTAACTTTAATTGGCCCCTGACCTTTTTCGCATTGTTGAACACCCCACTCACTCGGGCGAAAACGTGCATTAGCTCCATCAGGCTCAGGTTTACCAAATTCTTTTGCAATATCATGATCAATAAGTGGTATTTCAAGTAGCACGATGTCTTCACGAGAACAGGTGATGGTAGGACGTTTCGTATCGTAAACCCATTCACCATAGCCATCGGCCTCATTAGGATCAAAGCGCATAACTGGACCTACATGCTGATCCCACGCCAATTCCATTCGAGAAGGCTCCATCGCAGTTACCCACATTCCTGCAACCTGTACAGGATGAGGGAAACGTACCGCCTGTAATCCACGTAAGCTAAAGGGTACTTGTGGCTCACCGTTGTCAAAAGCATCGTAACGACTAATTAAACTCCCTTTAGGAATCAACAGTTCGCCATATTGTGCATCTTGAGATAAAACGAAATGGCTGCGACGTTCCTTGTAATGCTGCTTAAGAGCAATCTCATACTTTACCGATTCAGTCATATAAAATAAATAACCTGCCCACAGGTCACATATTAAGGCCACTAGCGTAATAAATAATGTTTTTTGAGAGAAAAACCTCACAGGCTTTTGAGACTTCTTTCGCCAAAAGAATAGTGCTTTCACCAATAGGCCTAGTGTTAGTACAACACCAATCAATGGCGCAATAAACAACAGGAAAATTGCAAAAACCGAGAATGTCTGTACAGGTATCATAATTATTAAATCTTTAACTTCATTTTTTCCAAAGGTGGGTCACCAAAAAAATTGTATATACGTGTATTAAAAAACAAGCCCTATAATTCACAGGCACTATTTTATAGTTTTAGCATTTTCACATACTAAATTAAGCATAGCTAAATCATTGTCACCCGTGGCTTTCATTACTTCACTCTTTTTATCGCTCTTGTACTTAAGTTCACCATTATTTTTATCACCAATCATAAAGTCTAAAATCTGTATCGTCTTATGTGAACAGTCAAAAGCCATATGAAATTGTGCGATATTATCTTTATCAAAATCACCTGTATAAAACTTTGTTTCGGGTACGCCAACTAGTTTTCTGGTAGCAGTAATTTTAAATTTACTTTTACTTGGTAAATAAAATTCGATTGAATCTAGTTCAAAAGCATAAGCGATATCTTCTTGTTGATAATAAACTTCTTCTGCTTGAATACTATTTGAAAAAGCTGCACAGGTAGCGAAAATTAGGCTAAAAATTGTTTTTTTCATTTACTAAAACTCATACATAACTTTTTGTTGCCTGATTTTATATAAATGAAAGGTCTATGAATATAAAAAACATTTGTTATTAAGTGATATATACAGTTAATATATCCTTTGAATAAAAGTATCCCCCTTCTAAAAGAGGTTTATATGTTGGAGATAGTAATCACCTGATAATCACTCTCAATTTTTATTATTGAGTTGATTATCAATGTCGCAATTTTTCTGTGGTCATGTTTCTGATCACCTCTATTTGCACGTTTGATTATTATCAAGGCTCCAACATGAATCTTTCAAAGTTCGAACAACGAACTCTCCATGTCCTTGCCAAAGGCGGACATATTAAATACCAACGTAACGCATCAGGCACAGTCTATTTCGTTGAATGCTATACACGAGAAGGTTTTGTGCTATCTGATTGTTCATTAGATGTGTTTAAAAAGCTAAAAGCAAAACGCTTAATCAAGTCTAAAAATAGCCAACCTTATCAAATTACATTGTTAGGGCTCCAGACTGTCCGCCCTCAACTAGACAATCGTTGATATAAGTTGCTATTTATTAAGAGAAAGAAAATATGAATATTATAATTCGAGATGAACAACCCGAAGATATTAAAAATATCGAAGCGTTGACGAAAGCCGCGTTCTTAAATGAAGAGCATTCTAGTCATACTGAACAATTTATTGTGAATAGCCTTCGGAAACATAAGCAACTCACGATCTCTTTGGTTGCTATAGAAGATGGCTTAATTGTAGGTCATGTGGCTATTTCACCAGTTACAATCACGTCAGGTGAAACTGGTTGGTATGGCCTAGGCCCTATTTCTGTATGCCCAAATAAACAAGGAATTGGCATTGGTTCTCTTTTAATGAATGCAGCTCTTCAAAAGTTAAAAGAATTAGGCGGAAAGGGTTGCGTTCTATTAGGTGATCCAAATTATTACAGTCGATTTGGTTTTAAATCATACCCAGATTTAAATTTACCTAATGTACCAAATGAATATTTTCAAGCTATAAGCTTCACTAATCATATTCCTTCAGGAGAAGTTACTTATCATGAAGCATTTATGGCAACTGAATAAATAAGTTCGCTTACCACACATAATAAAAAGCCTCTGTTCTACAGAGGCTTTTTATTAACTTAACATCGCAAGTTTATATAAAACATTAAAAAATAAATAATTACGCATCTTCATAAATTCATACATTAGCTTTAAATCAACTCTAATTTCTAAAATTAACAATATTTAGTCTTCACACTCAACTTTTTTATGCATCAATAAAAAAGCTAAACTTTTATCAACCAAATTACCTGATAGAGGCTCTTTTCTACTATCCATAGTTAAATTTATAGAGGTTTTCATAAAAAAGTTCCCAAGTGAAATACATAGCAAAACTAAGGCTATATAAATAAAACTATTCTTAATTTTTATAAAATATACAAT
>NZ_JBIUCQ010000013.1:0-113600 GCF_044538495.1 Acinetobacter sp. ABJ_C4_1
AAACAGTAAATATTTACTGTTTTTTATTATTAATTTATTATTTGAAATTTATATTTTATATGGACTTTTAGTACCTTACTTTAATTTTAATATTTTTTCTTTATTACCATCTTTATAAATTAAATTATAATTTTTATCGATTACTACATTTTTGTTTGCAGATATAGTTTTTTGTTCTACCACACCAAAAGCATTAATAATAGAAATTTCTAACTGTGGGCCTTCATCTTCATTGTCTTCAAAAGGAGAAACAATTATTTGTTTACTATTATCTGTTTCAGGCAAAACAATACTATCTCCATATGCTGGTGAAATAAATGAATAGTATTTAGTTAAGTTAGATGATTTTACCAAGTTAACTTTAGAACAACTATTTGCCTCCTTTTTTATGATGCATTTGAGATGATCATTGGAATTATATGGTAAATGTGTTAATTCTAAACCATGAATATTTTTGTCATTTTTTTTAACTTTTCCCGTATTAATAAAAGAGAGTCTAGACAAATATTCTTCTCGATAACATTGATTTTTAATTAAACCAGCTCCCTCTCCAGAAGCATAGCTTATCTTACCTTCACACTTATTTTTTATTTCTTTTACCCATTGATTATAATCATTTCTTTCTTTATTTTTTTTATTATCCAGCTGATTAATTAGTTTTGTATTTTCTTTCTCTAAGCATTTTAAATCTCCATAAACATTATTTGTATTACAATTCACTTTTGAATTATCTGCACATGCCGATACACTTAAACTCAAGGTTGCTAATAACCAACCTGTATAAAATACATACTTTCCAAACATATTAAATTCCTTTGAAATCTTTAGGTAGAACAATTTTAAACGGTTTTGGCATTTTATCTCTTAACTCTCGAACCGTTCCGTGGGCATGTATAGCTTTACCTGTACCAAGTATCATACCATTTTTCACTGCCTCATTATGAAATTTATCTACCCAAGCTTTTCTATTCTTTTCATCTGAATAATATTTATTTGCATAGTTTAGATTCTCTCCAATAATTGATTTTTTTCCATTAGCCCGCTCTACAAGATAACTATTTACAAAATTTCTAATTTTTTTGCTTACATGTGACATAGGCATATTTTCAACGCTACCGTAGGGATCTAAACTCTTCGGTCCAGTAATTTTAGAAAATTGCCTATCAGCATTCACAACTTTTCTTACACTATTTCCCCATACTCCGGATTTAGTTCTGTTCATAATAGTATCGACAACGCCAGCTGCTTGTTCTAAAAAATATTTTTCTGTCTTAAATTTTATAACTTCAGTTTCGGTTACTTTCATAATATCTATAATATCTTGATTACTTAAAACTAGTTCATCTGTTATATTATTTTGAGATTTTGGTAATGCAACTAGCCCCCCACAACTTAGAATACGTGACGAAGCAGCAAGATTAACTAGTTTAACTCCATTTAAGTCGCTTACTTTTGTTTTAAACATATTATTATTAAAATATGTAGCTAGAAACATTGTAATATCAAAATGTACCCAAGATGTTGCACCCGACTCTCCACTTCTAAAGACTTTAGGTTCTAAATAAATCTTGTCCCTGATTCTTTGTTCAGATGCTCCCATTTTTTTTGCCATAATATTTTTTCGAATAAATTCCATATCACTTAATTCTCGTGTTCTAACTCCATTTTTATGAAAATGTATATCTAGAGCTAACCCCATATGATTTACAGATGTTCTCTCATGTTTCTTATTATTTTCAATACATCTATAACCAGATTCTATATATGCCACATTAATTTTCTTATCTTTAAATTCATTTCTTAAATAAAAATTTAAAGTTTTTAGTATCCAAATTAAAGATCTATGAATACCTGGGTATTCATTAGCAATATTTATGCCTGATTGTACTCCCGTCTTTCCATTTCCAAAACCAGAACACTTACCACAATTACAAGCAGCTTTTCCCATGAAGGCAGAAATGGGGTATTCATCATAAAACTGATCTAAAGCTGTAATAACACTACCACAAATCTTCCCAGTGTCTGGAACCCCCATATAATCCCGTTGGAATTGTCTAATACATTTTGCAGTCAGTTCTGTAAATTCATCTGTTGGTAATGCTCCACCAAAACCTGCTAAGCGAATATTAACTTCTCTGATTAACTCACTTTTACCACTGGAAATACATTGAGGATTGGTTTTACAAATATTTGTAGTATTTGCTTTAGGAGTACCTCCATCTTGACTACGATCATCAACAGTCAAAATTTTAGAAACTGAACTTGCAGCTTCATTCAATGCTTTTTTAGTATCTTCATAAAGTTGATGTGCTTTTTCTGGAAGCCCATTTTCTTGTTTTGTTTGAGAAGCAGGATTAGCTGGCCTTTTTGCTGCTGGAGCTGGGGTAGTTTTTGCACTACTAGCAGTAGGTTTATTTGTAGATTGAGCTGAGTGCTTGTGCTTAGGTTTGTCTTGGTGTGAATGATTTCCAGAAGCAGGAATATGAACTGGTAATTTAATGACTTGTCCAATACTAATCTTATTGGGATCGTCTATTTTATTTAAACGTTCTAGTGCTCGAACAGTCGTATGATTTTTTTGTGCTATTTCAAAAAGCGTATCACCCTTTTTAACAATATGTGTTTTCCTTTTATATTGTCCATTATTACCTTGATTCGTTAATGTTTTTAAATCCAAAAGGACTTTAGGACTTGTAATTTTTACAATCATTCGGTCTTTAGACATTACAAAACTTTGTACTTTAACCATTGAGCCTTTAAACATACTTTTAATATATACATCTAAAGCAGTTCCTTTATCTTGGCTGATTTCAACAATACACCCAGATGAATTTGTTGGTCCCGCCGCGATAACTCGCCCAGTTTTCTGGTTTTTTACTACATATTGTGCTTTTGAAATTGGGCTGCCAAATAAATCTAAAATTTGTATTGTAACTAATGATTTTTTATTCATTTTCAGCCCCTATCTTCAGTATTATTATCAATTCCAGAGTTATTACCATTTATGCTCTGATCTTCTAAAAAGTCATCTTCATCAAAGCTATCAATTAATAGCCCCCATTCATCATCAGAACCAATTAAAACTTGAACATTTGTTGGATCAGCACTACTGATTTTTCCTGTACGTCCATGCTCATCTACAGCCCCTGAAGTAAATGAATTTGTCTCTGGAATGAATGCCTTATAGCTAAGCTTACTAAAGTCACTTTCCCAAAATAGATCATATATATCTAAACGATTACTAAAACTTGGTGTATTAGGCATCTTAGGAACCTCATAAGAAACCTTGGCCCCACCCGTAAACAAATGCTGGCCAGCTTTACTTTCAAACTTACCGCCTGTTGTTGAAAATACGCCATTGGCATTAATTTTGAGCTGTGACCCACCTGCGGTTAATACAATTTCTTTTGGACTTGTAAGCTCGATTTTATCTTCAGTAGAAATGAGCTTGATGACTTTCTTGGCAATTGCTTCAATAGCATCATCTTGTGCTTGTAGTTCAAGTTTTCCTTTTGCTGCATAAGCACGCAAACCTTTTTGCGCAGCAAACAAACTGATTTTGTCTTGTGCGTGCCCAATAATATTTTTCTGTGCACTCAAATTAATTGAACCACTGGCACTTTCAGCAATATCTTGCGACGCTTGCAAAATAATATTTTCAGGCGTCGTCAAAGCAATGCCATTTGGCGATGCTAATAACATAAGCGCTTGTCTAAAAATTTTGCCTTGTTCTTGCTGTTTAGTATCGGAACTACTTTCTAAACCTTGGGTATAACCCTCCATAAAGCCTTGTAAAGAACTCAATGCTTTAGAAGGTGATACTTCCAATTTACTGCCTTTACTAAAAGTTCCGCATACACTCATTAGGTCGAAGTCTTTAGTCTCAACATTGGCTAAGACTTTTCCGACCTCTTGAATACTTTCAAATGGATTTTTATGAATGCGATCTTTAATGCTGGCAAGCTTACCTTTAACGATGTCGGCACCATGTTCTTCAACGTTTTCGATGAACGCTTTTAAGTTTTCCACTGCATCTTTGGCATCGGTGAAGAAAGCATTAAATTCATCTACAACGCCTTTTGCGTTTCCACCCAATGCACCAATATCTTGAATAAAGCCGCCACAGTCTTTTAAGGCGTGAATAGGATCATTATTAATGCCTTCTTTAAATAAGTTCACCGTACTATTTAATGCCTGACCTGTGGTTTTTAGCTCAAGCGACTGGATGAACTTAGGTAAGCGATTAATCACGTTCAAAGCATCAGTTTGTTGCTTAGCTGCAACTTCACTGAGCATTTTCATGCTTTCATAGCCTTGTGAAAGTAAAGATTGTGCTTGTGCAGCCTCTAAATGGTCTGCAATCGCCTGCTCTTGTGCATAGGTACTAATGAGCATGCCTTTACCCGCACGCACAGCTCCCCAAGCATCTGTTCTCAACTCAAAGCCTTCACCTCGGCCTTGGCTCGCCTCTTGCTCTTTTGGATGGCTTAAATTACCCAAATTCAGCTGTGTTGCCGCATGACTACTTTGAAGTTGAGTACTTATTTGCCCGGTTGTATCATCAAAACGTAATTGATTGAAGCCGCTTCCATTGATTTCCTGACTGCGAATCCCGCTCAGTTTTTTAGTTGCAGGAAGCTGACCTTTTATATCGAACCTGGTTGGTGAACGCTGCGCTTCATGGATGCGCCCAGTCACAAATGGACGGTCGATATTGCCATCAAAGAAGTCAATAACAACCACTTCACCAATACGTGGTAAGAAACGTGCCCCATACCCTTCTCCTGCCCAAGGAGTCAGAACATCCACCCAAGCTGAGTCAGTATCATTGTCATTGCTACCTGCACCACCGTCATGGCCATGATCATCACTACGGGTAAATAGAAAACGTACTTTAATGCGCCCCCATTCATCGACATGAATGGTTTCTCCTTGTGGCCCCACGACTTTTGCTCGTTGTGGATAGGCAATTGGTCGATGCTGTTCTGGATTATATTCAGGCGCAGTTTTGATTTGACGGCGTATTAGAGTCAGTTCATTACCTTGACGCTCTATATCATCGTAGCCGTGTTGATCCCAACGACTTTGGGTTAATAACTGGCTAACTTGCTGATGTAAATCTTTAGGTAAGTTATTTTGGTTATAGAAGTTTTTAGCAATAATCAGGAACTCTTGATCTGCCCCTTCATGCTGATCAATTTCAGGGTGTTCGCGTAGATTAAACCAATAGCCGACTTGGCTATCGCGGACACTACTATAGGCTTTAAAATATTTGGCCCGACTCGCATGCATGTCGGTGAAGTGCTGATTTAGTTTTTCTAACTGACTACTACCCGAAGCGGTTGCCTGATCTTCCCCTTTTAAATCTTGCATCCAAGCGGGGCTTACGTGCCATGCTTGCTCAAGACTTAAAGTGGCGGAGTCAAAGCTGTCTGAATGTGTATGCGTAGTAACAACCGAACCATTACCCTCTTCTTGTGCAAGGGCATCGGGTTGCCAGCGCTGTACATGTACCGCTGTCGGTTGCAAACTCCGCACCGCAACAAAACCAGTAATACTATCTTGATATTCGGTTGCGCTACTTCTGTGATAGCGAATACTACGACGCTCTAAAGCCTGATACTGGCTATTGTCATCAATTAATCTTAGTTTTTGAGCTTGTATGGGCGCAGTAAAATGTGGAACAAAAAGCTCTGATTCATCAATGAGCCAACTAATACCTTCACTTCGCCATAAACGCGTAAGGAAGTCATAGTCAGACTCATTGTGCTGCATGGTGAAAGGTCGAATATCATAGTTTTGACTTAACCCACCCAAGTCAAGACTTAAACTCGCAGCAAACAGTGGACTTTTTTCTTGCCACTCTTTAAATAAAACTTCGGTAATTTCTACGATACTTTTATTCATAAAAACACGACTATTACGGCGTTTGTGCCATAAATTTGTCGCATCTTCTAAAGTCAGCTTATAAAGCGTTAAAGCACCATCACTTTGTCCATAACTGGCTTCAGTCACAATACCTGTTGTTCGGAACAATTGACCCGAATCTGTGACCTGATCAACAGCGACTTGAACGCCAATAAATTGCTTCAATGCAATTTGGGCATTGGTTGAAAGGCAGATCAATTCTGCCATTAGGCCACCATTCAGCTGATGTTGGCCTTCTATACGTTGTAAGAATATTTGGTTATTGAGTAGTTCATTAGAAAACTGTACATGGATAGCACGTTTCTGGGCATTTAGCCCTATTTTTTCCAAGACACTAAATATATTAAAAAGCATTTTTTTATAATCATAAGGATATATAAACGGCTGCACTTTATAAAAAACAGAACTATCTGTCTACAAAATTATGCGTTATTTTTATCAATTTTTCTTATATTCTCACTTATTCTAATGTGATTAAAAAAAGCTCAACTTAAGTTGAGCTTTTTTTAATCGTGTTAAACTCACTTTTTAGCAGTCTTAAATACTGGATAAAAACGGAATAACTGCCATAAACAGACCAGCAAAAGCAAAACGAAATAAACCAATGACCACATTGGTAAAGACTGGCCTAAAAAAGTCCAGTCAATTGCCGCACATTCACCTGAACCAGAAAGCACTTCTTGTAAAACTGCTTTCATCGGTAAAGCATCGATTAAATAATTTAAACCCGGTCCACAGCTTGGTACTTGGTCTGCTGGTAAATGCTGTATCCAAACATGACGGCCTGCCACGCCGACTGACCATAAAATTGCAATACCTGCTAAAAATGCATAGAAGCGTTTAATCGCATTGGAAACTGGGTTATGCAAAAATGCAATGAGCGCCACAAATCCCATTGCCATTAAGCCAACACGTTGAAAAATACAGAGCGGACATGGCTCTAACCCTTTTACATGTTCCAAATACAACGCAAAAGACATGCCGACAATGCTTGCCAATACAAGCAGTCCACTCACCAAACGGTAACTTAATCGCATGTAAAACCTCATTTTTATCTATATTGTTCAAGATATTGATCAAAACTGATCTGACTATCTTGCTCAAGTTGTTCTTGCTGCTGTAAAGATTGTGCAGCCAATTGTTCAAAATATTGTAAAGTCTCTGCACTGATTTCATGCTTTTCATAACTTTCAGCATGCATCTGTGCCATATGACTGCCAAAGCTCCAGGTTCCACCATGCTTTAACGTGTCATCAATCACATGTGCAGATAATGTTTCATCTACTTCATCAATGCGTTCTTGCATTACGGTCAAAGCCGAGCTGTACAGAGTTGTTGCATAGGTCTGATCGAGTAATTTGGCACAAGCCTGCATGTTCGAAATATGCTGACGTGCCCAATCTTCAATATGGTAAGACCCATTTAAATCAGTAATGGTTGCGTTTGGCGCTCGGCCACGGTTAACCACTTCTGTCTGGTTTTTCTCAATCAAATCTTGCTCAGGACATAGCAACTCAGGGCTATCACTGAGTAAGCAATAAAGTGCAAGTGCTTCAAGGAAGCCAGCCGTTGTTTCATTTACACCAATTGGTGAATATGGATTTACATCTACTGCACGAAGTTCAACATAACCCACTCCTCGATTTTGCAAGGCTTGAGATGGCGTTTCACCTGCGTGAGGTACCTGTTTTGGACGTACGAGACTGTAATATTCATTCTCGATTTGTAAAACATGGTCATTAATTTGCAACGGTTCACCAGAGGCATCATTTAACCCTAAACGGCTAAATGGCGGGTAAGGAGAATGTACTGCTTTTTGTAAACCAGCCAGATAACCAGATAGGTTGTTGTAGTGAATACCTAAACTTTTTTGTGCCGAGTTTTGGTAGCCTAAACGTCCCATACGGAGTGCTGTAGCATACGGTAAATAGTATGACCCTTTGATTAAAGGCAACAAATGATGTTCATGTCCCGTCAAGAAACAACGACAAACCGAAGGGCTCGCCCCGACTAAAAACATCACCAGTGGCGTTAAGCGAATAAAATTACGGATAAGTCCAAAATAACGATGACTACGATAATCTTGCAGACTGAGTGCTTTTAATTTTTCGTCAGTTTCATGTGCCTGCAAGGCAGTAAAAAGCGAATCTGGAAAAGATAAATTATAGTGTACGCCCGAAATCGTCTGCATACGGCGACCATAACGAATACCCAAACCACGGCGATAAAGCGTCTTGAAACGGCCAATATTAGAAGTACCGTATTGCGCTAGACGAATACGCTCCTCATTGTCATCTAGCATACATGGCATAGACAACGGCCAGAGTTTTTCACCATTTTCTAAATGACGGTGTACAACCGCATGAATATCGGTGAGCTCATGCAAGGCATCACCAATCGTTGGCTGTGGTGAAGTAATAAACTCCATCAACGCTTCTGAATAGTCAGTTGTAATTTTTGGATGTGTTAAAGCTGAACCTAATGCCTTTGGATGTAACTCTTGTGATAAGAACCCATTACTTTGCATACGTAGGCTTTCACGTTCTATTCCACGTAACATGCCTTGTAGTAGCGACGAATCCACCCAAGCAGGAATAACTGATTGAGATGGTGTAGTGGGTTGACTCATGCATTTGCTCGCTTATAAAAGATCACTATATACAAAATCGTGACATGATATGGATGTTGATATGATCACATCATTTCAGTTTGGCAATTTTTATCACAATCTTGTTATTTAAGACACGAAAGAATTGTGATTTTATTGAAGAATAATTGCTAAAGAGTTGTCAATATCATGAACGATCAAGACATTTTAAACTTCTGGTTTTCACCTGAACACCGTTCACTTTGGTTTGCAAAAAGTGATGAATTTGACACAAAAATTCGTGATCAATTTGCAGATATTCATCGTCAGGCAACTCGAGCAGAACTTTGGTCTTGGCGAAAAACGGCAGAAGGTCGTCTTGCAGAGATTATTGTGCTAGATCAGTTTTCTCGCAACATTTATCGTGATCAACCCGAATCTTTTGCTTACGACAGCCTCGCTTTAGCTTTGTCACAAGAAGCAATTAGCTTACAACTCGATGCACAGCTTAACCCTGAACAGCGTTCGTTTCTATACATGCCGTTTATGCATAGTGAATCGAAGCTGATTCATGAATTTGCCTTAAAATTATTTCAACGCCTCGGCAATGAAATTAATTTAAGCTTTGAGAAAAAACATAAAGTGATTATCGATCGCTTTGGACGTTATCCTCATCGCAATGCCATCCTTGGACGTGTTTCAACACCAGAGGAAACCGAATTTTTATTAGAACCGAACAGCAGTTTTTAAGACTGCTTTATTTTTTTAATGCTGAGTTATCCATTCTTCCATGCTCAGCTGGGAGTTCACCATGAAATATCTCTCTCTTTGTTTAGCTTTAGGCACTGCCTTAACTTTAAGTGCTTGTTCAACCCTACCGAGCAAACCAAAAACCTTCAATCAGCTTGGCCAGTTTTCAGCCTATCCGTTAAATGCACAAACGTTCCGAATCAGCTTCCAAGCTGACTCAAACATGAGCTATGGAACAGCTGAAGAAATTACCTTGGTGAAAGCAGCACAAACGACCGTACAAAAAGGCTTCCGCTTTTTTAAAGTGCAAAATGACCCAAGTAACCAAAGCCAAAAACCGCCTCGTCAGGCCGTGGTTTACCCATCTGCGCCAAGTTTTTATCCGTATGGCTATGGTCGCCGTTATCCGGGTTTCTGGCATGATCCGTTCTATGATTTCCCACAAGTGGTCAATATCGACCCTGTTCAAGTGTCGTATACTATTGAATGTTATCGGGATCAAAAGCAGGCTCCGCAGGACGCTTTTGATGCAACGTTAATTCTCAAATCTATCGGACAAAAATATGGTTTAAGCCCGACAGGAGAATTGCTGCCACCGCCTGAGCCGCCAGTAAAACAAAAATGAATAGGATGACCGTATGAATATGGCAGAAGAAGTACACCATGCACCCAATCTGAAGCGCAGCAAATACTTTGCGACGCTGGCACTTATTATTGTAGTAGTGCTGTGGATTGGGTTATTGATTGCCAATCGCTTTCTGCCAGAGTACACCAACTTAATTCATATTTTAATGTTAGGCGCGGAAGCTGGCGTAGTAGGTGGACTCGCAGACTGGTATGCAATTACCGTTCTGTTTCGAAACCCATTTGGTAAGCTTCCTATCCCAAAATTTTTGCGGGATCATACCGAAATTATTCCGCGCAATAAGGCTCGTATTGCAGAGTCAATGGGCCGATTTGTGCAGGAAAACTTCCTGTCACCTCAAGTGGTAGAACGAAGCTTAGAAAAAACTGACCTAAGCCTTGCCATTGGGCAATGGCTAGCCAGCCCACAAAACAACACACAAGTGGTGCAACTCATTCAGCAAACTGTGCCGAAAATTTTTGAGTTTGTGAGCCAAGAGCAAATTGCTAATTTTGTGCAAAACAATAGCGTGCAATGGGTACGTAACACTCAGGTCAATAAACTTGCGAGTGAAATGCTACGTGCAGTATTGGAAAATGATTTCCACCAAGATGTATTGCAACGTGGCCTCGATATTGCGCATGAGTGGGTGGTACAAAACCCAGATAAAACCCGTGAGTTAACCCGAAAAATGTTTAAAGCGCTAGGTGTCTGGTCTCTTGCAAAAGGCGCAAGCTGGATTGGTATTGATGTTCAGCAACGTACCATCGATTCACTGGTTGAAAAAGTAGAGTCAATGCTGGCCGACCACGAACACCCATGGCGACAGGAAATTGAAACCGTTGCTCATTCACTTATGCTCGAATTAGCAAATCCTGACAGTGTTGCCAGTCAACGCCTCAATAGCGGTAAAGATGCGCTGCTAGATAGTCCACAAGTTCTAAATTTCATTAGTGGTGCTGTCACCATTTTATGTGATGCCATTAAAGCGGATTTAATGAAAGAAGACTCCGGCATTGCGATGAACCTGAGAGCTGCCATTCAGCAATTGGGTGAAAATCTTGTCCAAAATGTAAAAGTACGCGAAGTTCTCAACAAAGAAATGACAGGACTTGCCATGAACTTTACGGATCAATATAGCCATAAAATCATACGCTATGTGAGTGAGCGTATTCATGAATGGGACTCACGTGAAATGATTGGAAAAATTGAAAATGAAGTCGGTGGCGACTTACACATGATTCGAGTAAATGGCGTTGTAGTTGGTGCATTTATCGGTTTAACTCTAGGTGTAATCCGCGCAGCGATTGAATCGATTTTATAACCTTAATAATTTCTTTAAGAGAACAACATGCTACAGCTTCAGTCAAAATTGCCCGCACAAGGGGTAACTATTTTTAGTACCATGACGGCAATGGCACAGCGCTTGGGTGCACTTAACCTTTCACAAGGTTTCCCAGACTTTCCAGCCCCTCCTGCTTTGCTCGAAGCCCTCTCACAGGCAACTTTGGCTGGACACAATCAATACCCACCTGGTGATGGCATTCTCGCACTCCGTGAACAGCTTGCTTTACAGTTTCAACAGCGTGATCAACTTCAACTTGACCCTGTAACCCAGATCACGATTACACCTGGCGCGACCATCGCTATTTTCTGTGCTATACAAGCCTGTATCAACACAGGTGATGAAGTCATTATTTTTGACCCGAGTTATGACAGCTATGGGCCTTCTGTTCAGCTAGCAGGTGGTAAAGCTGTTCGTATTGCCCTGCAAGCACCTGACTTTAAGGTGAACTGGCAACAAGTTAAAGATTTGATTAATGACAAAACCCGTATGATTGTGGTGAACACACCTCACAATCCCACTGGCACCATCTGGGAAAAACAAGACTGGTTAGAGCTTATTGAACTGATTCGAGATAAAAACATTGTGGTTTTATCCGATGAAGTCTATGAACATTTAGTTTTTGATGGTCAACAGCACTTTAGTGCATTGCATTTTCCAGAGCTCAGAGAACGTAGTTTTGTGATTGGTTCTTTTGGGAAAACCTTTCATGTGACAGGTTGGAAAACAGGTTATTGCGTCGCCTCACCTGAATTAATGCGTTTATTCCGCCAGATTTACCAATACGCAAATTTCTGTGGTACGACACCTTGTCAGATTGCGCTAGCGCAATATATGCAGCAACATCCAAAACACATTCAGGAACTTTCACAGTTCTATCAAACTAAGCGAGATCGTTTTAATCAGGCAATTCACAATAGCCGTTTTTTACTAAAACCATCGCAAGGGACTTATTTCCAAAACCTTGATTACAGTCAGATTAGACCTGACTTAAAAGATGTTGAAATGTGCCAGTTTCTTGCCGAGCAACATAAAATTGTGGCTATTCCTGTTTCGGTTTTCTACCAGCAAGCACCAGAGTCTTTACGCCTCATTCGTTTCTGCTTTGCTAAAAATGATGAAACATTGCAAAAAGCAGGAGAAATCTTGAATGAATGTTAATAAATTTAGAAACTTAGCCTAGCAAAACACTACAAGAAATCTTATCTAAATATGCTAAGTTGAATATCCGCCCCGCTCATCAAAGAGATGGGCGATGGAGAACACATGCCACCAAGACAGTCATTAATTCATCAGCAAAATCTATGGAAAACATTTTTTGTTTTCTTATTGCCGCTTATTGCAACCAATATTTTGCAAAATCTGTCTGGCACCATTAACACCATCTTTGTTGGACAAATGATGGGAGTCGATGCAATTGCCGCAGTTTCTGTATATTTCCCTATTTTATTCTTGCTCCTTGCTTTTATTATCGGAATTTCAACAGGCACCACAGTGTTAGTAGGGCAAGCATGGGGCGCACAGAATTTTGAAAAAGTACAAAGTGTAGTGGGTTCTACCCTGTTTATGACCATTATTGGCGGAATCATTACCGCGATTATTGGTGTATTTTTTGCCCACAATATTTTAGAGCTTTTAGGCACCGACCCAAAGGTCATGCATCTCTCTTTGCCTTATGTACAATGGATGTTAGCGGGTAGTCCGCTTCTATTTGTCTATATTATCTATACCTCAATTTTACGTGGTGTGGGTGACAGTACTACACCTTTACTGGCATTGGCATTAACCAGTGTAATTGGCGTAATTATTACCCCAATTTTGCTTAAAGGTTATTTTGGCTTTCCTGCTCTCGGCATTATTGCACCCGCTATAGCATCAATTATTAGTTATATTGCTATCCTAATTTTTCTTGCGATTTACCTAAACAAGAAAAAGCATCCACTTAGACCGAACCGCCAGCTTTTGCAACATATCCGTCACAACCCAGACTTAAGCAAAATCATTTTACGTTTAGGTGTGCCAACAGGTATTCAAATGATTACGACTTCTATGGCGGGACTCGTGATTGTAGGTTTAGTTAACCGCTTTGGAGCGCATGCGACAGCTGCGTATGGTGCCGTAAACCAAGTACTCAACTATATTCAGTTCCCTGCTTTATCAATCTCAATTGCGGCTTCAATTTTCGCAGCACAAGCGATTGGTGCAGGTAAATCAGACCTACTTGCACGTGTTACCCGCACGGCTTTAGGTATGAACTTTTTATTTACAGGTACCTTAATTGCGCTTGGCTATCTCTTTTCAAAATACTTAATGGCTTTATTTATTACCGACCCAACCGTGGTGGTATTAGGGCAGCAGCTTTTATTTATTGTACTTTGGGCAATTTTATTCTTTGGTGCAGGCGCCATTTTTGCATCCATCATGCGTGCCAGCGGAACCGTGACAGCTCCAATGTTACTCAATATCTCAGCTATTCTATTTATTGAAATTCCATGTGCTTACTGGTTTAGCTCAATATGGGGACTTAAAGGAATCTGGTTTGCCTATGCCTTAGCATTTGTCAGCCTCTGTATTGTTCAAGGCTTGTATTACCAGTTTATTTGGAAGAAAAAGAAGATCAAAGTCCTGATCTAAAAAGCTTGAACCTTATAAAAAAAGCCATCAATTGATGGCTTTTTTTATTTAAATCTTATTTCATCCATTTCGTCACAATGGTGGAAGCACGTTGGTAGCCTGTCGGGAACAAACGTTGGAATGCATCCAGAATTTTTGCGTCACTACCAATCAATAAACGGCGTTTATTTTTCAAAACTGCGTCTAAGATTTGACGAGCCGCTTCTTCTGGTGGGGTACGTAGGAACTTATCAAAGTTTTGAATCGATTTAGCTGGGTCCATACCTAAACTACTCAAGCTATCACTCATTTTTGCAGCTTTAGCAATATTGGTGCGAATTCCCCCCGGATGTACGCACAAAGAACTCACGCCACTTTTTTCAATATCTAATTCTTGGCGTAACGATTCGGTAAAACCACGCACGGCAAATTTAGTCGCGTTATAGCCAGACTGGGTTGGTTGAGCTGTTAAACCGAATAAGCTGGAAATATTAATAATATGACCATCTTGAGTTTGCTTAATAAACGGTAAAAATTCTTTGGTCCCGTAAACCACGCCCCAGAAGTTAATTCCAACAATCCACTCTAAATCTTCGTAGGTTGCGCCTTCTACAGTTGAACCTAAAGCAACCCCAGCATTGTTAAAAATTAGGTTAACAGAGCCATGATCTTGCACGGTTTCCTGTGCCCACTGCTTTACTGCTTCGCGGTCAGAAACGTCTAACTTTTTGGTTGTTACAGTAATGTTACTGTAGGGTTTTAATAGCTCAACAGTTTTCTCTAAGCCCTTTTCATTAATGTCACTTAACGAAAGATGGCAGCCTTGTTTCGCCAAGAGAATTGCTAATTGTTGCCCAATGCCAGAACCTGCGCCCGTGATTGCAGCGACTTTGTTTTTAAAATTTTTCATTGTCCATCCTTTGTTTTTCGATTTGCACAACCGGTTCATTGCATGTGCATTTTAGACTCTTTTAATATAATTTTGACAATAATCATTGTCAATATAGTACACTGTAATTTCAGATAGATTGGCACAATTCTGCTGACCGCTTTATCATAGGCCTCATATTTGCCGAAAAACCGATAAATCAGGAAACCATTTATTTATGGCGACAAACGACTCAACCAGTAAAAAGAAAACAAAAACTGTGAGTAAAGAACGTCAGTTCAAAGGGTTATCTCTTTCCGAGCGTAAAGAAGCACGCCGCGAAAAACTCATTGAAGCGGGTATTGCGACTTATGGGACCCTTGGCTTTTTTTCAGTGACGGTAAAGGATGTCTGCCAAGAAGCAAAACTCACCGAACGCTATTTTTATGAATCTTTTAAAAAGAGTGAGGATTTATTCCAAACCATCTTTTTAAAAATGATTGAAGAATTACAGCAAAATTTAATGCAAGCTGTGATTAAGGCCGCACCAGATCCAGAAAAAATGGTCGATGCAGGCTTAAGAGCACTGCTGACCACCTTAAAAGAAGACCCTCGTTTAGCCCGTATTGTCTATGTAGATGCAGTTCTGGTTCAGGAATTACATAATCAGGCCACCATTCAGGAAACCCTTGCTCAGTTTGACCGTATGATTCAAGCATTCGTTATGCTGACCATGCCGCAAATACAGCATAAGGAAAATGAGCTCTCTTTAATTGCAACAGGACTAAATGGTTACGTTACGCAAATTGCAATTCGATGGGTGATGGGTGGCTTTGAGCAGTCTCTCGAACAAGTTTTGACAGCCTGCCGTATTGTTTTCTTGTCTTTATTGGCACAAGTTTCAAAATAATATTAAAGTTTTTTGACACTACTTTAAGTCCCAAAACGTAGCTGAAAGCAAATTGGTAACACCTTGAATGGCTTTAAGAAAATTTATGTCGCCCTGTCATCATTCGGTCATGTGCTTGCCGTATTTTTGTCACAAATTATTGCTAAATTCGATTTTATAGACTTTTCTGCAATGAAATTGTCATAATTAATCTTTGTAATAAGCCTGTCATAACTACAAAACGGTTCACCGTTAAAATCTACAAGGTATTACGCTGTGAAAGATGACTATATTTTAATTGTCGATGATGAGCTTCCTATTCGTGAAATGATCCATACTTCTTTGGATATGGCAGGCTTTCAATGTTTACAGGCTGAAGATGCCAAACAGGCTCATCAAATTATCGTCGACCAACGTCCAGCACTTATCTTGCTTGATTGGATGTTACCTGGAGGCGTAAGTGGTGTGGATTTATGCCGCCGCTTAAAACGTGATGAAAATCTAGCAGAAATTCCAGTCATTATGCTCACCGCTCGCGGAGAAGAAGACCACAAAGTACAAGGTCTAGACGCTGGCGCAGACGACTATATGACTAAGCCATTTTCAACCCGTGAACTGGTTTCTCGTATTAAAGCTGTTTTACGCCGCGCAAATGCATTAAGCGGTGAAAAAACAATTGATGCCAATGGTTTAATTCTTGATCCTGTAAGCCAACGCGTGAGCTTTGGTAACAGCATTTTAGATATGGGACCAACAGAATATCGCTTACTTGCATTTTTTATGACCCATCCGGAACGTGCATATACACGTGCCCAGTTGCTCGATCAGGTATGGGGCGGTAATGTATACATCGAAGATCGTACCATCGATGTACATATCCGTCGGTTGCGTAAAGTGTTAGAACCTTTTGGTGTTGACCGATTTGTTCAAACCGTACGTGGTACAGGTTATCGTTTCTCTACACGTGCAGATTTAGCCGCAGGTTAACCAAAATTTATGTATGAACCCTACCCCGTCCCTGAACAGGTACGTGAACAAAAGCTTTCCCGTTACAGTAGTTTGTGGACGTTTGCTAAACAAGATTTACGACTTTTATTATTTTTCCTGATTATTGCAGGTTTAGTCGGTTTAGGGGTTGGGTATTTCTGGAGCTGTATTTTTATTGCCTTCGTGGTGTTTTTTGCACTCCAGTTGCGTTCTTTATATTTGGTGAATGACTGGATTGCCAACAACCCTTACGATGTTCCTCCCAACCTAAGTGGCATTTGGGGGGCATTATTATTTAATGTGTATCGTGCTCAGCGTCAGGAACGTATTGTTCAAGCCGAAATGGTGGGGCTGATTGACCGTGCTCAATCCTCTTTAGTTGCCCTCGCTGAAGCAGTAGTACTCATTGATGATCAACATCAAATTGAATGGTGGAACCCAGCCGCAGAGCGTTTATTGGGGATCAGTCCACTCGACCGTGGTCGCAATTTATTAACCATTTTGCGCCAGCCGACTTTTATTGAATATTTTAACAATATTGATCAAGCACCAGATGGGATAAAACTCCATTCGAGTCTTGATGATGACCGTTATGTACAGGTCAAACTCACACGGTTCGGTGGAGAAAGCCGTTTACTCGTAGCTTACGACGTAACACGTATGCACAACCTTGAGCAAATGCGTAAAGACTTCGTCGATAATATTTCACATGAGCTTCGTACACCGTTAACTGTACTCAGTGGCTATATCGAAACATTTACCGACCAAGAAGATATTAGCCCACGCTGGAAACGCGCATTTGACCAAATGCAATCACAAACCAAGCGTATGAATGCTTTGGTCAATGATTTACTGCTGTTATCAAATTTAGAAAATAACAAGAAAATTGCAAAAAACCAGATTATTGAAATGCCGAGTTTAATGAATCAATTGTTTGATGATGCTCAGGCCTACAATGCTGATTATGGACACACGCTCAATTTACACATTGATAGCCACTGTGACCTGATTGGTTCTGACATGGAAATTGCCAGCGCATTTAGTAATCTAATTACGAATGCCATCAAGTACACGCCAAAAGGTGGAACCATTACTATTGGCTGGCACGACGATGGTGAACATGCTTACTTTAGCGTGCAAGATACAGGCATCGGGATTAATCCAAAACATTTGCCGCGTCTGACCGAACGCTTCTACCGCGTAGACAGCGACCGTAGTCGTCAAACTGGTGGAACTGGTTTAGGCCTTGCGATTGTAAAACACGTATTAATGCAACACGGCGCGTATTTAGATGTGCAATCTAAAGAAAATGAAGGATCAACCTTTACCGCAGTTTTTCCAAAAGAAAGACTCTATAACATGACCTAAAATTATCGCTCGTACATATAAAAAGCCGACTCATGAAAGTCGGCTTTTTTGTCACATTTAAATCTATTTATTTAAAATTAGAGCAATAAGATTTAGCCTGATTTTTCTCAATGACATTTAAAAAGTTGATGGCAAAAGTGTTGCTCTGGCGCAATGCATCGCGATGATCTCCACCATCAATCGTTTGATATATGGTTGGTTTTTTTAATTTACATAGCTGTTGGTAATAAGCAGATGTGCCTCTCGGGTCGACTAAATGATCTTTAGAACCTTGAACAATCATTAATGGTACAGTCGGCACCATATTTTCAATGGATTGCTGTTTTAGATAAGCCAAAAGAGGTTTTAAATCTGCATCAGCTTTAAATATGCTAGAAGGAGATTTTTTCAAATCAGATTGAAGTTCAGATAAACAGCGGCTACGTGCTTGCGTTAGCACAGTGTTCATTTCTGGACTAACTAAATTTTCAGGAACAATTTTTGGTTCTGCTGCTTGTGCTCCCAATAATACAATCGGGAAAAATGCTGCCACACTAGGTTCCGGGTTCGGATTAGTTTTCACATATTCTGCAATGCCCTCATATTGATAGCCGCCTGGCGCAAGAGCGATTGCCCCTTTTAAATCTAATTCGGGAGCGTCTTTTTGACCATACGCTGCCACAGCAATGGCAGCAGCTCCGCCTTGACTATGCCCCATCACCAACCACTGTTTATTAAAATCTTTTGGCTGAAGTACATGTAATGCTCGTACAGCATCTACCACTGTATGCAGTTGACTCTTAGCATTCATATAGGGATGTGCACCTAGCGTACCTAAGCCCTGATAATCCGGTGCAACGACCGCATAGCCGCGTGCAAGCCAACCATCTAAAGCTTTGGAAGCCACTTCCTGATATGAATGAACTGGACCATCTACATAGTCACCAGAAGGTGCACAGGTGTCAGCAACTCCGGTCGTACCATGTGCCCAAGCAAGTATCGGCCAACCATTTTTTGGCGGTGTTCCTTTCGGTAGTAAAATAAATGCTGAGGCAACGATAGGCTCGCCATTCACACCTCGACTACGATAATTGATCAACAAACGCTGATCGGCTTGAGGAAATAAACTCGTTACATCTTGCTGTTCTATAGACAATATTGAACCCGGTTTTTCACTTACTATTTGCTTACTCAAATCTGTAATTGGAGCAGCCATAGCAGAACCAGATATCAAACAAATACTGCTAAATAAAATTTTAAAAAAGGAATTACTTTTTCTAATCAAGGGATTACTCCTCTATTATTTACATTACATCTATTTAAATAATCAATTTATAAAATATACATTACCATAAAGTTATCTATATTTAATGGAAATAAATAAAAATATAATCAGTAAAACTTGATAAAACTATATTTTAAAAATATGTAATATAAATACGGTTGCAAAAATTAATCCCGTTTAAATAATAAAAAATATATGCTGATATTTTCCTAATTACTACAGCGATTAAAATGTTAAAACAATATAAATTTATACCGTACCTAATTTGTATTATTCTCGGTTCTGTATCTATCCATAGCTTTGCAGACGTACAAGTGTATGGTCCTGGTGGTCCAGCACCCGCAATGAAAGAAGCCGCCAAACAATTCACCAATAAAACGGGCATAGCAGTCCATGTGACTTCTGGACCTACTTCTCAATGGTCGGAAAAAGCGAAACAAGATGCCGATGTTATATATAGCGGTTCCGAAGCCATGATGTCTGATTTTGAAAATGCTTTTTCTGAGCAAATTATAAAAGACTCGGTAGAGCCTTTATATCTACGCCCCGCAGCGATTTTAGTACGCAAAGGAAATCCTAAAAATATTAAAGGTTTTAAAGACCTCGCTAAACCTAGTGTTAAGGTTTTAGTTACGCATGGCGCAGGTCAAGTCGGTATGTGGGAAGATATTGCTGGCAGAACTGGAAATATTAAATTAACCAAATCTTTTCGAAAAAATATTGCCACCTATGCAGCCAACACAGGAATTGCCAAGAAAAACTGGGAAGAAAATAGCAGCTATGATGCTTGGTTAGTCTTTAATATTTGGGGAGTCAGTAACCCAGACATTGGACAAATTATACCGATTGAACCAGAGCTAGTTATTTATCGAGATACAGGTGTAGCCTTAACCAAGCATAGTTTAAAAGACACTGAAGCTAAACGTTTTGTGGATTTTCTATCGTCTCAACAAGGCAATGCTATTTTCAAAAAATATGGTTGGACTAAATAATTAAAAAGGGAGTCATACTCCCTTTTTAATTTTGAAAAGTATTAACTCTGCCTAAGCTAAAATATATTCTTTGATATTGAATATACGCCTACGGCATATAAAGTACCCAGTATTAAACAAAAGGCTGAGCTGATATACCAAAATAAATCACTATTCCCAACAAATTTTGATTTTAACCATGGAAAAGCAAAACCACGAATAAGAAACACGGCTGCAACAAGTGACAAAATAATTTCGGTAAAAGGTAATAGCTGTAGTCCTTTTGCTGCAAAGAAGGCATACATAGAACATACTGTTAGAATAATCCCCACAGCTATAGCTGTAAAATTAGGATACCAATGTCCCCTTTCGACCATCTGAACAATACTTTTCCCAGCCCCTAAAAACCGAAAACCATTTGCTCCCCAAAACACACAAATAAAATGAAGTAACGCGGCCACGAAAGTCAAAGCCGAAGCAAAATATAAACTAATGATAGGAGTTGGGGACATTTTATTCTCTTCGTGAGTATTTATAATGAGTTAAAAATTAATTTACTGCTAAACATTATATTTAAAAATATAGTTAATTATAGAAATGTAAATAAAAAAGAGAGCAAATGCTCTCTTTTTAAATCTATTGATGGGTTAAAGCGTATGGCCCATACGTTCGCCCATCACAACAACAGACTCGGCTTTAAAACGTTTTTCCCACTCGATTTTATCTTTTTCAAATAAAATAATTGCGGTAGAACCTAAATAAAAACGGCCAAGCTCAGTACCTTTCTCTAACTTCAACTGATGATGCTGTAATTCGATACGACCCGACGGTTTTACTTTACCTGTTGCTACCGTTTCAATACCTGCAACAATCATAGCGCCGACTAAAACGACAGCCATACGACCAAGCTCAGTATCAAACAAGCAAACCATACGCTCATTACGGGCAAATAAACCCGGTACATTTTCAGCAGTGACCTGATTTACTGAAAATAACTCACCCGGTACATATAAAGTTTCAGTTAATGTGCCTGAAAATGGCATATGAACACGGTGATAATCGCGTGGAGACAAATAAACAGTTGCAAACTCGCCTTCTTGGAAAGGTTGAGCAAGTTGTGGGTCACCAATTAATTTTTCTACAGAGAAGCTTTGGCCTTTTGCCTGAAAAACTTCGCCAGCAGTGATTTTACCAATTTGAGAAATTGCGCCATCTGCTGGTGAAACAATACTGTCTGGATTTTCGTCAACTAGACGTACGCCATCTTTCAATGCACGGGTAAAGAAATCATTAAAAGATTTATATTTGAGTGCATTGCCTTGTTCAGCAATTGATAAATCAATGCCGTATTTGGTTTTAAATGCATGAATAACCGCAGCTTTTAACACTGGATTTTCACTTGCAGCAACTTTACCCACCACACGGCTTAACTGATGCTGAGGAACAAGATTTTGTGCCTTAATAAATAATTCTTTTTTTAAGCGAGATGTAAAACTCAAGACGGCGATTCTCCAGTAATGATAGGACTATCGAGGCGATTGCCCCATTCACTCCACGCACCATCATAGGCTTTTGCTTCCCAACCCAAAAGTCTAGCCAAAATATAGGCCAAACCAGAACGGTGATGTGACTGGCAGTATACGACTACAGGTTGTTTTAAATCGAACCCAAGTTGTTCAAGACGCTGCCGCGTGCGTTCAAGCGGATGCAATTTTAGATGATTTTGACGATTAAGTGCAGTACTCCATTCAAAATGGAGTGCATTTGGAATGTGACCACCGCGTCGAGCCGCTAAACGAACACCACTGTACTCATCACTCGTCCTACAATCCCACAGTTGAATACTTTCTTGTTCAACCTGTTTGCGTAGTTCTTCATAGTTCACTCGGAACTGAGCAGCATGTGATAAATCAATCTGGATTAAATCATTAACTCGAGGGAGTTCTTCAACCTCAGCTGTGGTGGGTAAACCTGCGCCAAGCCATGCATGAATGCCGCCATTAATTAAACTGGTGCGGGTAAACCCTAAGCAATGCAAATTCCAGATTAAACGCCCAGCCCATGCCCCACCTTCATCGTCATAGACCACCACATGGTGATTTGGCGAAATATTCAATTTTTCAATGAGCGCTTGTAAACCTGCTTCATCTGGCAAAATACCAGTGGCTTCTTCATGTTGAGCCACCAACCATTTAGGCTGTAAGTGAATGGCATGTGGAATATGGAGTTGTTCATAAACCGAGGCGCGGCTCAAATCTACAATACGGATATATTCATTGCCTAAATAAGGCACTAACTCTTCTGCTTCTATTAATAAATCGAGTTTAAAATCAGGGAGTGTCATCGTCATGGTTACTTTTTATACCAGCTTAATTTCATCTTAGCATAAGCTTATATCTATCAAACTCTGATTTTCTGCTACCGTTTAGCAAAAAATCAGATATAAACATTCTCAAGCGTTAAGTGCCTGCCAAGCTGTCAAACTACATTGTCATTAAACAGCTTCTTCAAGCTCTTCAATTTGGAAAACCTGACGTAAATAAGCCAAGAACGTATCATTGTCAGTCATGGTTTTTCCTGGGCTATCCGAAATTTTGGCAACCGACTGACCATTACACTCAACCAGTTTCAACACAATATTGAGCGGTGTTTGGCCCATATCGTTAGTCAAATTGGTTCCAATACCAAAACTCACCTGAAAACGGTCTTTGAAGTATTGGTGCAATTCCCATGCTTTTGGCAAATTGAGACCATCACTAAAGGTCAACATTTTAGTTTTGGTATCAATTTTTAATTTACGGTAGTGCGCGTAGGCTTTATCACCCCACTCATATGGGTCACCACTGTCATGACGTAAGCCATCAAACAGTTTTGCGAAATACAGGTCAAAATCTCTGAGGAAAGCATCCATCCCAACAACGTCAGTCAAAGCGATTCCCAAGTCTCCGCGATATTCTTGAACCCAAGTTTCTAAAGCAGCTTTTTGAAAATCACGTAGACGGACATCAAGCGCCTGAAACGCCTGAAGGAATTCATGTGCCATGGTTCCAATTGGCGTGATATTTAATTCCTTAGCCAGCAAGACATTACTCGTTCCACGAAACACATTTGGAACAGTTTTATGAAATGCAGCCACTACATGTTTTTGCCATTCAAAGCTATAGCGGCGGCGTGTACCAAAATCAGAAACTAAAAACGGAGGGTCATTCGGCTGTTGCGATTTTTCATATTGCTGAATCAATTCAAGCTTGGCTTTTAAACGGCGTTCACCTTCAGCCCAAACTTCATCTGTTTTAATACGGCTAAAATATAACTCGTTTACAATAGCTAAGACAAAAATCTCGAACATCATGGCCTGAACCATTGGCCCTTCAATACGAATATCTAGTCGGCCTTCGGCATCAATACTGGCCTGAATAAAACGTCGTTTAAGCTGGAATAATTCTAGATAATCGACAAAGTCGCTTTTAATAAAGCGTAGTTTTCTTAAATATTGTAGTTCGTCTTCTTTATATTTGAGATTACATAAATGGTCGAGTTGCTCGTTTAAGTCATCCAAAATATCCACTAAAGGATAAACAGTATCTTCTAAATTTCTGCAACGAAAATGGTAGACACTATGTGTTTGCGGGAATTTATGCAAAACCACTTGTAGCATTGTAAATTTGTACAAGTCTGTATCAAGTAAAGAATGGATAATTGGAGACATAGTCAATGATTATTCGCTTGCTTCTTAGCATTAAAGCATATTTTTATAGATGAATTATGAGCTTTTATACCATTGTTGCAACTCCATGAAATTTCCTTTTAAAAATCATTTAAATTAATTTCTGCTAAACTGCATCAATTCAAATAATTGCAGAAACTCTCTCTAACAATGCGCGCTTTAATACAACGAGTTCTTGAAGCTAAAGTGGTGGTAGACGGTGAAACAACCGGTGAAATCCAGCATGGCTTATTGGTTTTTTTAGGAATTGGCCGAGACGATACTTTAGCCATAGGCCAGAAGCTTATCGATAAGATTTTGAAATATCGTATTTTTGATGATGAGCAAGGCAAGATGGGCTGGAACGTATCTCAGGCAAATGGCGGAGTCCTGCTTGTTTCTCAGTTCACGCTCATGGCTCAAACCCAAAAAGGTTTGCGTCCAGACTTTGGTCCAGCTATGCCACCTAGCGACGCAAAAGCACTCTATGAACAGTTGGTTGAATATACCCGCTCACAGTTTGCAAATGTTCAAACAGGTATTTTTGCTGCTGACATGAAAGTACATCTCATTAATGATGGGCCAGTCACTTTCAATTTAGAAGTTGAAGCGTAAATATAAAAAAACTCCCAATCGGGAGTTTTTTATTAGATCTTAGCGACCAGTTTTTTCTTTAATAAAAGCACGTGCTTGGCGTACTTTATCTTTTACTGGTTTTGGTAGTCTTGGTGGAATGAGTTTAGCTGCTTGGTTAAACCAAACGAGCAAGCTGAAATCGCCTTCCATTTTAATGCTACCGTCTTGCATACCCGTCATAAATGCAGTTGGGTCGCCTTTAAGTAAAGTTTTTACACCTTGTTCGCTATCTGCAAATTGCAAAATAAAGTCCGCTTTTTCAGGTGAGCCAGCGACTGTATCGATGTGACCATTGTTAATAATAATTTGGCGAGCAACACCTAAATCAGTACCAATTTGAATGCGGAATGCGCGGTCATGCACTAGCTCAATAAACTTAGGACTTGTACGTGCCAACTGTTTCATACGCAGTGCCAAACCTGCTACCAATAAATCTAACGGGTCTGTACTGACATCAACAAGTGGTAACTTGACTACAGGTATAGAAGAAAGTTTCATGAACATTCACGCCTATTGTATTTTTATGAAAACCTTGGGGCAAAACTCAGCAAGGGCTCCCCATTGCCTGTTTTGTGCATCGACTGATGATATTCTAATTGGCAACGCAATCTATATATGAAACGTCAACAGACCAGCCTATCGTAGCATAACTGGCTATTTTTTAATAAATGCTTTGTATAATAAAAATCATGTTTTCGTAAATAAAAAAGGCATGCTGTGCATACCTTTTTACCGTTAGATAACAATTTAATTATCGGCTAGAACATTGCTGCTGATCATCTTCATATACTGGCGTATGTTCTATATATTGGCGATTTGCCAAAGCCTTCTGTGCCTGTTTATCCTCACGTAATAAAACAAATGTGACCATTACCATCGCTAGACTTAGTGCAGTTAAATAACTATATGTGACTGGCATTTCAAAAGTGACTTGAACTCCAAAACGGACCACTTCCAATAGCCCCCAAAAAAACATCCCTGCAAGCATAAAACCAAGCCAACGACGGTAAGGAGAAAAGAAAACAGCAACAAGCGCGACAGCAATTAAGCTGAATCCGGCGATAGCGGCAAAATTCGCTGTTACCATAGAAACCTCCGTCTTAATGAAAACGTCTAAAAACATTCGGTCTGAACACCAGACCTCATTCCAAAAACAACTTTAATTCATGATTTGTGTTGAAGCTTAGAAAGCATTATGGATGTTTTTTTTTAGAAAAAAAGACCTGTTATTTGTCGATGCGACATACTTTGTCGCAACATTCTTTTGTCATTACATTTTTGTAAATTTAAAAAAGTTCTACGGCCTATATGGCATCAATTCTGGCGTGTCATTACAAAAAACTATGCTGTTTTTTTGCCTGAAAATAAGTTTTTTTCAGTTTTTTTTATTGCCTTTTTTCTGTGCAAAATTCTGTCATAACTTGCTTGTTTTTATGACTATTCTGCATAAAAAAAGCGCTACTCTTGAGCAGCGCTTAATGATTGTTCAGTATTATTTAAGCACGGTTTAAATCTTTGTCATGCATACCGAGTAAATACAACACACCATCTAAACCAACGCTTGAAATCGCCTGATTCGCATTTTGGCGAACAAGCGGTTTAGCACGATATGCTACGCCAAGTCCTGCAATCGCAAGCATCGGTAAATCATTTGCGCCATCACCGACAGCCATTGCCTGCTCTAATGAAATATCGAGTTTGTTGGCAAGCTCACGCAGCAACTCTGCTTTACGAGCACCATCAACAATTACACCTTTTACTTCACCAGTTACAACGCCATCTTGTACATCTAGAACGTTGGCATGAACTTCATCAATACCAAGTTTGCCTTGTAAATATTCAGCAAAATATTGGAAACCCCCTGATAAAATTGCAGTTTTATATCCAAGTGCTTTTAACGTTGAAATGAGGCGTTCTGCACCTTCGGTAATGGTTAAACGCTCAGCAATTTTAGGTAAAACAGCAGCATCCAGCCCTTTTAATAATGCAACACGGGCACGGAAGCTTTGTTGGAAATCAAGTTCGCCTTGCATTGCTCTTTCAGTAATTTCAGCAACTTGTGCGCCTACCCCTGCTTCAATCGCCAACTCATCAATCACTTCTTGCTCAATTAAAGTTGAGTCCATATCGAAGCACACTAAGCGGCGGTTACGTCGATATGCATTGTCTTCTTGAACAGCAACATCAATATTTAATTCGCTTGAAAGAAGTAAACAAGCAGCACGCATTGCTTGTGCATCTAAAGTTGGACCACTACTTAAACCAAACTGTACGCAAGCACGGCGAGGCAATGTACTATCTTTTTCAAGGTCTACACGGCCAGATAAACGCGTTATCGTTTCGATGTTAAAACCTTGTGTAGACACAATTTGTGTAACTGCTTGTAAATGTGCAGCAGTCAGTTCTGGCGCCAAAGCCGTGACGATATAACGGGTTCGTCCACCTTCGCTTACCCATTGATCGTATTCTGCGCCCGAGATTGGTTTAAAGCGCACTGTTAAGCCAATATCATGTGCTAAAATCAAAATCTCTTTCATTGCCAACGCTGTCGCAGTTTCATTATCTGAAGCGACCACGATGCCCAATGTCAGTTGATTATGAATAACGGCCTGACCTACATCCAGTATTTGCAATGAATGTACGGATAGTACTTGCATTAATCGGGTAAACTGGTTTGGTTGGTCCGGTCCTAAAAAGGATATAAGAATGATTTCTCGCATGAATTGACTCTAGTCTGAGTGACAACTATTGTAAGAATCATAATCGAATTTCAATATAATTGCCTTGGAAGTTTAACTTGATTGCGCCTAGACAAGGGCTATTTGCTAGCCTACTGATCATTAGTTTTGCATTGCATACCTTTTTATTGGTGATTGCAACGACACACCAGCTCAATGAAAACCGTGCGAGTCAAGGTCAGCTCATGACCAGTCAACTCGTAGCAGACAGCTTATCTGAGCTTGAGCCTGCCAATACGGTATCTTTGGCGCTTATTGCCAATCGCTATGCGACCAATCCAAGTGTGGCATCTATCCGTATTCTTGATGCCAATAAACAAGTTTTGGCAACAAGCGGCATGTCAAAAACTCGCGAAGGTGAAATTTTTGTTCGTGATGCCCTTCAAAACGAGAAGAAAGTCGGTTCTATTGAAATTACGCTTATTCAACCAAGTATTGGGGAAATTCTTCGTACCCAATGGCTTGCGATTTTAGCTTCACTGTTTTTACATGTTTTATTATGGCTTGCTTACCGTGCCATTGCTCGTCCAACCCGTAGCGAATACTTGGCTCGTATTAACGAAGAAAATCGTTTAAAACATGAAATTCAAGAGTTAACACAGGCTCTCGCGCTTGAAAAACAAAATACAGTAACCTTGGTGGCACAAGCTCAGCAGCAAGCTAAAGCGAAACCACCGGTTCGCCCACAACCAGAAAAAAGCATCGAAGCTACAGACCAAGATACCTTGGCACTTAATATTCAGTTTTATGACCCTAAACAGTTATTAAGTAGCGTTAACCAGTCTGTTTCGGTTCCTTATTTTAAACTTTGTCAGCTCTTCTTAAATAAAAGTATCGAGCTATGCACAAAGCATTATCATTTAAAGGCGACTGATATTGAGGTGGTAGATGAATTTCATGCAGAAGGCGCAACACTCGCAATCTCAACTTCACATCAGCACGCTGTAGAATGCTTACTTATGGTAGGTACAGTTTTCCAATTACTGTCAGACGTTTTATATAAACGTTACCGTGAAGATAAACGCTTTGCGCTGCAAACCCGCAGTGCGGTGTGTCATGCCGTAGAAGCAATGCAGATTGATGCGAAAGAAGCTGCTCAGCGTTTAGCACAACATCTACATGCGAAAGAGTCTGCGCTTTATCTTGAGAACGATCAGCTTAAAGCTATTCAAGACAGTTATCAGCTTGTTGCAATGCCAAACCCAAGTAATATCATGACTCGTCATGCATTTATGATTAATGGCATGAACGCTGAATGTGCAGAGCTTGCACAAAATATTAGAACTGAAATTTTGATGGGTAAAAAATCAATCCCACAAAATGATAGTCCAAGTAGTGCAGCTTCTTAAAAAGTCATTGTGCGCATTTAAACCTAGCCTTTTGGCTAGGTTTTTTTTATTTAAATTCATGGTATTTAGTTTAAATAATTTTATTTTCTTATGATTTATTCAGATAAATAAATCCAGATCTATTATGTTGGGTGGTAAATTTGGATAAATCAGAATCATAGGCAAAATTCTATAAACAGCGTAAACTATGCGAAATTTATTCAATAGAAATTGTCTTACGACAAAAAAAGGTGAAAGCGAATGCCGCTGAGTCGTGTTGAAGATCTTGTCGCCGATATTCGTGCAGGCAAAATGGTTATCTTGATGGATGACGAAGATCGCGAAAATGAAGGTGATCTTGTCATCGCAGCAACGCATGTTCGTCCTGAAGATATTAACTTCATGATTACCCATGCACGTGGTCTAGTGTGCCTGACGTTAAGCCGTGAACGCTGTAAGCAGTTGAATCTTCCACTCATGGTTGACCAGAACGGCGCTCAGCATAGCACTAACTTTACGTTATCTATTGAAGCTGCTGAAGGTATTACTACGGGTATTTCGGCAGCAGAGCGTGCACATACCATTCAAGCTGCTGTTGCAGCGCATGCTAAACCAAGCGATATCGTACAACCGGGTCATATTTTCCCACTCATGGCACAACCAGGTGGTGTATTACACCGCGCAGGTCATACCGAAGCGGGTTGTGATTTGGCACGTTTAGCAGGTCTTGAACCAGCTTCTGTCATTTGTGAAATCATTAATGAAGATGGCACAATGGCACGTCGTGCAGATTTAGAAATATTTGCTGAGAAGCATGGTCTAAAAATTGGTACAATTGCCGACTTAATTCACTACCGTATGACGAATGAGCAGACTGTAGAACGTCTGGATCAAAAAACGATTCAAACAGAATATGGTTCATTTGAGCTCTATCGCTATCGTGAGATTGGTAACCCGGACATTCATTTGGCTCTAGTGAAAGGCGAGCCTAAAGAAGGTGTTACAACGGTACGTGTACATGGTTTCAGCCCAATTCGTGATTTGCTTAAGCTGAATAAGGCTGACGGCGAACCTGCTTGGAATCTTGACCGCGCACTACAGACGATTGCAGCGAGTGATCGCGGTGTTTTAGTCTGGATCGGACAAGATCATTTGCAAGACTTGGGACCAGCGTTGGATGATTTAAACAAGCCAAAACCGGTGAAATCCAATGCAGCACTTTCACATCAATATCAAACGATTGGTGTAGGTGCTCAAATTTTGCGTGATTTAGGTGTTGAAAAAATGAAGCTTCTTAGCTCACCATTACGTTTCAATGCTTTATCTGGCTTTAATTTAGAAGTAGTGGAATATGTCACTGCTGATCAAATCACAACGAAATAATCGAGGTTGCTATGGCAATTCGCCGTATTGAAGGTTTATTACATCTCGCAAGCGAAGGTCGTTATGCGATTTTAGTGGGTCGTTTCAACAGCTTTGTTGTTGAACACTTATTGGAAGGCGCGATCGACACATTAAAACGTCACGGCGTAAATGAAGATAACATTACTGTTATTCACGCTCCTGGCGCATGGGAACTCCCGATCGTTGCTAAAAAATTAGCTACATCAAACCAGTTTGATGCCATCATTGCTCTTGGCGCAGTGATTCGTGGCAGCACACCTCACTTTGACTTTGTTGCGGGTGAATGTGCAAAAGGTTTAGGTGTAGTTGCGTTAGAAAGCAGCTTGCCTGTTATCAATGGTGTATTAACTACTGACAGCATCGAGCAAGCAATCGAACGCTCAGGTACAAAAGCAGGAAACAAAGGTAGCGAAGCTGCTTTAACTGCAATTGAAATGGTTAATTTATTAAAGGCAATTTAAAGCATGTCTCAAACACTGCAAGCCGCTTACGCAGCAAAACGCAAAGCACGTCGTTTTGCTGTACAAGGTATTTACGAGTGGCAAATGAGTCACAACCCTGTACATGAAATTGAAGCACGTACCCGTGCTGAAAATGCAATGCACAAGGTAGACTTAAGCTATTATCACGAACTACTTACTCAAGTTATCGCTCAGCACGAAGAGCTTGATGCGTTACTTATTCCGGTACTTGACCGTGAAATTGACGCGCTTGATGGTGTAGAGCTCGCGACTTTACGTTTAGGTGCTTACGAGTTACGTGATCATTTAGAAATTCCATATCGTGTGGTACTTGATGAAGCTATCGAACTCGCTAAGCATTTTGGCGGAGCAGACAGTCATAAATACATCAATGGTGTATTAGACCGCCTAAGTTCGACACTGCGTAGCGCAGAAAAACAACAAGCAAACTAATAGGCTTGGTGTTCTATGGCTGAGTTTTCAATTATTGACCAGTACTTTAATCGGCAGTCAAACTCCGATGTCGCACTTGGTATTGGTGATGACTCAGCCTTAATTACTCCCCCTCTAAATCAACAACTGGTGATCTGTGCAGATACACTTGTTGCTGGACGTCATTTCCCTCTTGAAACCTCACCTCATGCGATTGGCTGGAAAAGTGTTGCTGTAAATCTTTCAGATATTGCTGCAATGGGTGCCAAACCGCACAGTATTTTACTAGCAATCAGCTTGCCTCAAGTTGACCATGAGTGGCTTGAAGGGTTTAGTCAGGGAATCTATGACTGTTGTAATCAATTTGGTGTTGCCTTAATTGGTGGAGATACCACCCAAGGCCCACATCTCACGATTACCGTTACCGCGATGGGCTGGATAGAAACCGGAAAAGCCGTGTTACGTTCAGGTGCAAAAGTCGGTGATTATGTATGTGTGAGCGGTCAGGTAGGTGATGCAGCCTACGGTTTACAGCACTTAGGCCATCCACTGCAACAAAGACTCGACTATCCGACACCACGCTGTCAGCTTGGACAAGAGCTAAAAGGCCTTGCCTCTAGCATGATTGATGTGTCAGATGGCTTAGCTCAAGATTTAGGACATATTTTAAAAGCATCCAAGGTTGGAGCTCGACTCATCTTGGAAAAATTACCTGTTGATCCGGTACTGCAACAACTCGAACAACAACAACGTTGGCAGTATGCGCTTGCAGGTGGTGATGACTACGAATTATGTTTTACAATAACACCGCAAAATTATGAAAAACTTTTGCAAAAACAACTGGACGTTAAGATTACAATGATTGGACAGATCGTTGAACAAACAAAACTAACTTTTGAGCATTTGGGTTCAGATTACCCATTGCAAATTCATGGATACCAACACTTTGCATAAACCGCCGATTCATTTTAAGAACATGTCTTGGTTCAACCGCTGCATCGTTTTCTGTGGGGTTGGTTTTGGATCTGGTCTCGCTCCTAAAGCACCCGGTACTTTTGGCTCTGCTTTTGCCTTACTTTTCATTCCTATCTGGTTATCTCTCGGATTTAACTTAAGTTTAATCGCTATTCTCATCATGTCCTTGGTGGGAATTTATATTTGTGGTCAAACGGCAAAAGTCCTTGATGTTCATGATGATGGACGAATTGTTTGGGATGAATTTGCAGGACAATCAATTACTCTTCTGCCTTTAATATTTTTTAATATAATGTCGTTACAATGGGCACTAATTGGTTTTTGCTTATTCCGCCTGTTTGATGTTTGGAAACCTTGGCCAATCCGTGTAGCCGACCAGAAAGTTGCTGGCGGTTTCGGAATTATGCTGGATGACATCATTGCAGGGCTTTGGGCGGCACTTTGTATCATCATATTTATTACTTTCTGGGGCGTAACGCCATTTAAGTAGGTTTACTCATGTCAACTACCGTCATTATCCTTGCTGCAGGCAAAGGAACGCGAATGCGTTCACAACTACCTAAAGTACTACAGCCTTTAGCTGGCCGCCCGCTACTAGGACATGTTATTAAGACAGCAAAACAACTATTAGCAGAAAATATCATTACCATTTATGGACATGGCGGCGATCACGTAAAACAGACGTTTGCACAAGAAAACATTCAATGGGTTGAGCAAGCAGAACAATTAGGTACAGGTCATGCTGTACAAATGACTTTACCGGTACTTCCTAAAGACGGTATTTCATTAATTTTATACGGTGATGTTCCTTTAGTTCGTCAAACAACGCTAGAGCAACTTGTTGAAGTATCAAGTAAAACCGGTATTGGCATGATTACTTTACATGTCGATAACCCAACAGGTTATGGCCGTATTGTTCGCCAAGACGGAAAAATTCAAGCGATTGTTGAACATAAAGATGCAACTGATGCGCAGCGCCAAATTCAAGAAATCAACACAGGTATTTACTGTGTAAGCAATGCAAAACTTCATGAATGGTTGCCTAAGCTTTCTAATGAAAACGCGCAAGGCGAATACTATTTAACTGACATCGTTGCGATGGCGGTTGCAGATGGCTTAGAAATTGCCTCTATTCAGCCAGAATTAGCTTTTGAAGTTGAAGGGGTAAATGACCGCTTACAACTTGCAGCACTTGAGCGTGATTTTCAGCAACAGCAAGCAAAAGAACTCATGCAACAAGGCGTAACTTTTGCCGACCCTGCCCGTTTTGATTTACGCGGTTCTGTAAAAGTTGGACACGATGTTCGTATTGACGTAAATGTCATTATTGAAGGTGACTGTGAACTTGGTGACTTTGTAGAAATCGGTGCTGGTTGTATTTTGAAAAATACAAAAATTGCCGCAGGAACCAAAGTTCAAGCTTATAGCGTTTTTGATGGTGCAATTGTTGGTGAAAACACCCAAATTGGTCCATTTGCACGCTTACGTCCAGGCGCTAAATTGGCAAACGAAGTCCACATTGGTAACTTCGTTGAAGTCAAAAATACAACCATTGGTCTTGGCAGTAAAGCCAATCATTTCACCTATTTAGGTGATGCCGAGATCGGTGCTGACTCAAATATTGGGGCAGGTACAATTACCTGCAATTATGATGGTGCAAATAAACACAAAACCACTATTGGCGATGCAGTCTTTATCGGTTCTAATAGCTCGCTGGTTGCGCCTGTGACTATTGGAAATGGAGCAACAGTCGGTGCGGGTTCTGTGATTACGAAAGATGTAGCTGAACAAAGTCTCTCCTTTGAACGTGCTCAACAAATTTCTAAGGCAAATTATCAACGTCCCCAAAAGCGTGAAAAATAAGAGGATTGAATTATGTGTGGTATCGTCGGAGGCGTTGCAGAGCGTTGTGTAACCGAGATTTTAATCGAAGGTTTAAAACGTCTTGAATATCGCGGTTATGATTCAGCGGGCGTTGCTTTACTGAATAATCAACAAGTTTTACGTGAGCGTCGTGTTGGTAAGGTGATTAATCTTGCCGATGCTGTTGCTGAACACCAGCTCACTGGGGTAGTCGGTATTGCTCATACACGTTGGGCAACACATGGTAAACCAACTGAAAATAATGCTCACCCACATATGTCGGGTAAAGTGGCAGTCGTTCACAACGGTATTATCGAAAACTATCAAGAGCTTAAAGATGACCTTCAAGCTTTAGGATATGTATTTACTTCTCAAACAGATACAGAAGTTGTTGCTCACTTAGTTGCAGAAGCACTAAAAAGCACTGACAGCTTACTTGAAGCAGTAGAATCAGTTGTTCCTCAGCTTAAAGGTGCATACGCACTAGGTATTATCCATAGCGATTACCCAGATGAGTTAATCACTGTACGTGAAGGTTCACCACTCGTAATTGGCGTAGGTATTGGCGAAAACTTTATCAGTTCAGACCAACTTGCATTGTTACCTGTAACTAACCGTTTTATGTATTTAGAAGAAGGTGATATTGCTCGCCTGACTCGTACTTCAATTGAAGTATTTGCAAACGGTCAACCTGTTGAACGTCCAGTGAAAGAGCTTGACGCAACAGTAAGCAATGCTTCAAAAGGTGAATACAAGCACTACATGCTCAAAGAAATTTATGAGCAACCAGAAGCAATCAAACAAACGATTTCTCAAGCACTTGATGGCAACAGCTTACGCGAAGATTTCTTGCAAGATGCTGAGGCAGATTTCAGCAAAATTCAAAGCGTACAGATTATTGCGTGTGGTACAAGCTACCACTCAGGCATGATCGCAAAGTATTGGTTTGAACAACTGATTGGCGTGCCTTGCCAAGTTGAAATCGCAAGTGAATTCCGCTATCGCACACCTGTGATTGTTGAAAATACGCTTTATATCTGTATTTCTCAATCAGGTGAAACAGCTGATACTTTAGCTGCATTACGTGAAACTCAAAAACGTGCGAAAGCAAACAATATCGATATTCAAACTTTGACTATCTGTAACGTTGCTACGTCTTCAATGGTTCGTGAAACTGATCACCACTTATTGACCCTTGCTGGGCCTGAAATTGGTGTTGCATCAACTAAAGCGTTCACGACTCAGCTTGCTGCGCTTATGCTACTCGTTCTAAAAATTGGACAAGTAAAACAGCGTATTAGCAATGTCATGATTGAAGAGATTGCTCGCGAATTGTGGCACAGCCCGAAAGTCATTCTTGATACGCTTAAGCAAGATTCTGAAATTTTACGTTTATCAGAATTGTTCGTTGAAAAACAACACTGCTTATTCTTAGGCCGTGGTACACACTATCCAATCGCTTTGGAAGGTGCATTAAAGCTTAAAGAAATTTCATATATTCACGCAGAAGGTTATGCGGCTGGTGAGTTAAAACATGGCCCATTGGCACTTGTTGATACTGAAATGCCAATCGTGATTCTTGCGCCAAACGACGAAATGCTTGATAAGCTTAAGTCGAATATGGAAGAAGTTCAGGCGCGTGGCGGTGAATTATTCGTTTTTGCTGATGAAAATAGCGGCGTAGTCGAAAAAGATCGTCAACACGTTGTACAAATTCCAGCAGTAAACGAATGGCTTGCTCCAATCATTTACAGCGTACCAGTTCAGTTGTTGTCTTATCACGTTGCTGTATTACGTGGTACAGACGTTGACCAGCCACGTAACTTGGCTAAGTCAGTAACTGTAGAGTAATTCAAAAAAGATCATTATTAAGGCATCACTTGCTTTAATAACTGATTGATTAAGCCCGATATGTAACGCATATCGGGCTTTTTTATTGCCTGATTCAAAGGATTCATATAAAACAAATCTAAAAATAAAAAATGGAAAAGTAAGATCCTGTATAAGGCTCTATTATCGATATGACTACTAGTCTAAAGAGTCGTTATAACATAAGATTACTACCACCTGTTAAGCCCCCACTGAGTCAATGAAACAAGATACTGTCATTCAAAAAATATGGAGTTTATGCAACATACTAAGAGGTGATGGTATTACCTACTATCAGTATGTGTCAGAACTTAGCTATTTATTGTTTCTTAAGATTGCTCAGGAAAATGGTTCAGAAGTACTTATCCCTGAAGGCTATCGATGGGTTGATCTAGAATCCCATGAAGAGAAAGGATTATTGGGATTCTATCAAGAGTTGCTTACTCATTTAGGTGCAAATATTGAAAATGAAGTTATAAGAAATATTTATGCATTTCCTACTACAGTTTTTTCCCATTCTGAAAATCTAAAAGCTGTTATAGATGGCATTTCCAAAATTGAATGGCATCAAGTAGGAAAAGATGGATTTGGTGATCTCTACAGTGGTTTGATTGACAAGAGTGCTCAGGATACCCGTTCGGGGGCCGGACAGTACTTCACTCCACGCTCTCTAGTTAATAGTATAATAAGATTAGTACAGCCAAACCTTGGCAACTTAATTCAAGACCCTGCGACCGGAAGTGGTGGTTTCTTAATTTCTGCTGATAGCTATATTCGAACCAAATATTCAGAAGAAGAATATCAGACTACCCCCCCTAAATATCAAGGCGTAGAAATAGAAAAAAATACTCGTCGAATTTGCTTGATGAATATCTTTTTACATCATTTAGATGCAAATATTGTTTACGGCGATGCGTTGACAGATGACGTGGCAGAGTTGGACAAGGCCGATATAATCTTAGCTAATCCTCCCTTTGGTAATAAGGCTGGAGGACAACGCCCTTTGCGCAATGATATTCCTTTCCCTAATACAAATAAGCAATTCGCTTTTTTGCAGCATATTTATTTGGGACTTAAGGCTGGCGGTAGAGCTGCTGTAGTGTTACCAGATAACGTACTATTTGAATCCGGCATAGGTACTTATATACGTCGTGACTTAATGAATAGGTGTAACCTTCATACTATCTTACGCTTGCCCACGGGGATCTTTTACGCTCAAGGCGTTAAAACTAACGTTTTATTCTTTACTAAGGGTTCTGTTAAAGACAAATATCAGCAAGAGAACTGCACTGAAAATGTGTGGATATATGACCTGCGTACCAATATGCCTAATTTTGGTAAACGTACTCCTTTTGGTAATTCAGAAATTGGATTTAAATCAGAAGAGTTTGGTACAGATCCACATCTTGGTCCATTTGAGAAAGTGTTTGGTGATAATCCTAATGGAACTAGCAAGCGTACTGAAGGTGAATACAGCTTTGACGCCTTAGAGACGGAGATAGATAAAGAACTCCAAAATGAAAATCAAGATATTAATGAACAACTAGCCCATTCTCGCTGGCGTTGTTTTAGCCGCGAATGGATTGATGAGTGCAAAGGTGATTCTCTCGATATTAGTTGGCTTAAAGATAAAGAAAGTGTAAATGCTGATAACTTACCTGAACCAGCAATTTTAGTGAATGAGGCAAAAGAAGAACTTGAGGCCGCCTTGGCTGAACTTGAATCATTATTAGCTGTACTCGAAGGGGCTAATTGATGCAAGTCAGCAAGCTTCCACCAAGTTGGTGTATGACTTCAATTGGTGAATTTTGTAATTTGATAAATGGTCGTGCATTTAAGTCTACAGAATGGACAGACAAAGGGTTGCCTATTATTCGCATCCAGAATTTAAATAACCCTGATGCAAACTTTAACTTTTTTAATGGGGAGTTAGATAGTAAGCATAGAGTTGAAAAAGGTGATCTACTTTTTGCTTGGTCAGGGACTCCAGGAACTTCGTTTGGCGCACATATATGGAATGGCGATGTAGGCGCGCTCAATCAACATATATTCAAAGTTATGTTCAATGAGTCTCTTATAGATAAAAGATTTATTCAATATGCGATTAATCAGACCTTAGATGAGTTAATTTCAGGGGCTCATGGCGGAGTTGGCTTAAGGCATGTAACTAAGGGAATGTTTGAAACTACAGAAATTATGTTTCCACCCTTAGCCGAACAAAAAATTATCGCAGATAAATTAAATGCATTGCTAACACAAGTTGCTAAGATTAAGATCCGCCTAGAATCTACTCTCGATATACTTAAAACTTCTCGCCAATCTATACTTATGGCAGGTGTAAGTGGAAAGTTAACCGAGGAATGGCGAAGCATCACTTTAGTCCACTGGAAAAAATTAAAGTTGCTTGATGTTATTCAAGGAAAACCACGCAATGGTCACTCACCCAAAGGGGTAGCTTATGAAACCCCATATCGAAACTTAACACTATCTGCAACAACATCAGGTAAATTTATAGAAAATCAGTATAAATATATTGACTTAAATATTGATAGTGACTCATATCTTTGGGTTAGACAGGGAGATATCTTGATTCAGCGTGCAAACTCTATTGATTATGTTGGTGTAAGCGCAATTTATGAAGGGCAAGATAATCAATATGTATATCCTGATTTAATGATGAAATGTACACCTAACCCAGAAAAAGTATTGGGTAAATACTTGCATCTAGTATTATCTTCACAAAAAGTAAGAAAATACTTTAGAGAAAATGCTACCGGTACTTCAGGGAATATGCCGAAGATAAATCAACAGGTGGTTTCTAATACCCCTATTTCTCTACCGCCTTTAGATGAACAGCAGGAAATTCTCCACCGTATTAAAGAATTTTTCACTCTAACTGATCATATCGAGCAACAAGTTAATGCTGCTCTAGCCCGTATTAATAATCTGACTCAATCTATCCTAGCGAAAGCTTTCCGAGGAGAACTCACAGCGGATTGGCGTGATGCTAACCCCGAGTTAATTAGTGATGATAATAGTGCTGAAGCCTTATTAAAAAAAATTAAGACAGATCGTGAAACCATCGAAAGAAAACCTAAGCCAAAACGTTCCACTATAAAAAAGAAGACAGATAACCTTATGAGCAAACAGATCATCAAAGTAACTGAAGCACTAAAACAAGCTGGAAAGCCTCTAAGCGGTCAGCAATTGTTAGCAGCAGCAGGTTATCCTAGTGACAGCGATACTGAACAACTAGAACAATTCTTTTTGGACATCCGTAATGCTCTTACCATCGAAAAATCTATTGTAAAACTTGAGCGTGGTGACGATGGTCAAGATTGGTTCACCTTAGCTAAAACACTAATAAATAAAGAAAAAACTAAGGATGATCTATGAAAGTTGACAAACTACATATTCGCTCACGTTTTAAAAATCTTGAAAACGTAAAAGTTGACTTTGACGAGAATCACTTGATGACCGTTATAGTAGGTCGTAACGGTTCTGGCAAATCTAATGTTCTAGAAGCTTTAGTGGTTATATTCCGTAATCTTGATTTAGGCGAAGCACCAATATTTTCTTATGAGTTGGACTTTCAACTTGGTGCAGAAGGTTCGGATAAGTGGTATGACGTCAAAGTAGATGCAGATCCAGATCGTGGAACGTTAGCAAAACAATACCAAGTATCTGTCAAGGACAAGCACAAAAGCAAAGCGGATTTCAAACTTATACCGTTCTCTAAAGTGACACGTGATATTAAAAATAAACAAGCGGAGTATCTTCCTAACTTCCTGTTCGCCTACTATTCTGGGCCATCAGATAGATTAGAAAAATACTTCCGAAAACATCGTGATAATTATTACCGTGACCTACTTTATAACAGGCTCGACTTGAAGGCAGATATTCGATCGCTATTTTATGCTAAGTCTTTTCATAGCCAATTTGTTTTGATGGCTTTTTTTCTTAGTCCTGAACTCAAAAGAGAGCGTATTTTTTTACAAAAAGAACTTGGCATAGAGAGCCTTGATTCAATACATTTCGTGTTAAGGCGGCCTGCATGGGAAAAAGATAAAGAGGACAAATTCTGGGGCGCTGATGGCGTTGTCCGTGACTTCCTAAATTTACTTTACCCTCATGCTTTAGCTCCCGTGAAGGTTAATAGAAATGAAAATACCAGCCTTACAGGAAAAATTAGAAAAAATGATTTTATCCATATATTCTTGCCATCAGTTGAAACCCTCCATGAAATAGCCAAACAGCTAACACCGAGTATTTTCTTCAAAATGCTCGAAAGTACGGTACTTTCTGAAATTATTTCTGAAGTTCACATTCGAGTTAAAGTAACTTATGCTCAAGATCCTATCACTTTTCATGAACTCAGCGAAGGTGAACAACAGCTACTGACTGTATTAGGCCTACTAAAGTTCACAGGTGGTAAAGACTCCTTGTTTCTACTTGATGAACCTGACACACATCTTAATCCATCATGGGCTGTTAAATATCTTAAATTCCTACATGAATTTGTACCTACTCCTGAAACCTGCCATTTACTAATGGTGACTCACCATCCTCTAGCTATTGCAGAGTTGGAAAAAGAACAAGTACAAGTAATGAAACGAGATAATGAAAATCAAATATCCGCCAACATGCCTGATGAAAATCCTCGTGGAATGGGGATCAATTTAATTTTGCGTAGCGACATGTTTGGTTTAAAAACAACACTCGACGATGACACTAACCAAAGGCTGACAAGCAGAAACCTGCTTGCAGCAAAAGAAATATTGTCAAAAGAAAAAATAGTTCGAGAAGAGGGTTTTCAGCCAGAGGATGAAGAGCAATATTTAACTAGACTGAATTCTGAACTTGAAGAATTGGGTTTTAATTTAGCAACGGATGACCCAGATTACCTTGAATTTCTTCGTCAGAAGTATCATGTTAAATATGAGGGAAGTCAGTAATGAGATGGATTTCTAAAGATAATATTGAGAGATGCTTGAATCAGGCTTGGAGAGATATGGCTAACCAAGCAAGAGATAAATTACTTTCTGCTCCGGACGCAAATACAAGAAAAGCTATACTTCAGGCATCATCAAATGTTTGGCGAGCTTTCTATGAACTGCTACCTCCACATTTACAGCATAAATGTTGGTATTGTGAAACTGAGATATTACGGTCAGATATGACAGTTGATCATTTCAGACCCAAAAATAAGGTTGATGATGATAAAACACATGATGGTTACTGGTGGTTAGCATTCGATTGGCAAAATTATAGATGTGCTTGTACATTTTGTAATAGCCGCAGAGTTTTTGAAGAAACTCAGGGTGGTAAAGGATGTCGTTTCCCACTTGAGAACCCAGAGGTTAGAGCCTTTACACCTCTCGACGAGATCAATCTAAGCAATGAGCGTCCATACTTTTTAGATCCTTTTAACATTGATGATGAAAAATTACTTTGGTTTGATAATGATGGATACCCAATTCCGAAACCAGACGCAACGGATAGCCAGCAAACAAAGGTAAACAATTCTACCGAGATATTTCATCTTGATGAAAAGAGATTAACTAGAGCCAGAAATGATGTACGTATAGAAGTGGAAAAACAAATTAAAAATATAAAAAATAATGATAATGTACAAACGGCTAAGGCTAAGTTGAGAAGTATGGTGGATAATACTGAAATGTTATCACGTGCAGCTATTGTCTACTTACGCGCGCATAGAGAACTTCCAGAGGTAAAAGATATACTAAATTTAGATTAACTCATGACTTGTAAAGAACTTAATAAAGGCAGTATAGCTTAGTTTAAAACGATATTATAAATTCAGACATTAAAGCCTTAAAGAAAGTTTAAGGCTTTAATGTAAAAATCAACTAGTATATATTTTTTAAATTATTGATTTTAAAATTTATTTTTTCAAAAACAAAAGCCACCATCGCTTTGATAACTCATTTATTAGAAAGCCCGATATGCGTTACATATCGGGCTTTCTAATTGCGTTCATACCAGAACATAAAGGACACTCCCCTAGGACCCCGTGTCACAACAGACTTTTACTTTTGCGCTGATTTAAAGCTTGAGACATCATTGCGACACAGAGATAAAAGAGCTAAGCGAACTTAGCCCATTTCAGTTTTATCGCAGCGTTGAATACGGCTGAACAAGTTAGGGGCAAAGTCCTGTGGGAGAACAGGACTTTGCAAACTGGTGCGTTTTAAACGTTGTACGGTTTGAGGTGAACAAATTCTTTTAAATTCCTGCTGAGCATTGGCGTCATCGTTTGTAATACCGTAAGCACCGACCACAAGGTTTAAAACTAATATAAATTTATGAAGTTTCATATTATTCTCATGATTATTTATAAATTTAAATAAAATAAAAATATGATTCAATTAAATATTAAAATAATTTTTCAAATAACAATTAATCCTCCCACAATCATAGGAAAATAAAATAATTAAAATTTTAAATAGAAATAATTTATAAATTTAAAAAATCAGGTCGCAAAAAACCCATATTTTAAATAAATAAAATAGTTAACTAAAAGAGAAAATGAGTTTGAATAATGGCATGGCCAACTCCTTAAAAATGGAGTTCTACCACCAAATCACCGCGAACTAATTTAGGGTGGTAGAACGAAAGAGGGTTGACAGACTAGACTTAGCGACCAGCACGCGCGAACGCGTCCCCCTTCCGCCCTACCATAGAGAAAAAGGGGGCACAAAGGTTCCACATGGGAAATACTCAGAAAGTATAACCCATTTGCTAAGTACGGTCTGTCAAAACCGTCTGGCAATGTAGGCCAGCAACGAAATAATAATCGGTGATTTTAAGTACGTCAATTTATTTTAATAAAAAAGTTTAAATATAATCATTTTATTCATATTTAAATAATATTGTCCTTCTTATTATATTTATGACTTTTAATTAAATTTAAAATATAAACTTGGGTTATATATATTTAGTTAATAAAATAGATTATTCGTTAATACTAATTTAATAGTTTATATAAATGACTCTAAGATAAAGACGATTTAGCTATAAAAATAACTTATAGAACGCCCCTACCCCATAAGTTGATAAGCGAACACTTCTAGCATCTTTTCCAGAACTTATTTCTCTATAGCTTTATTGAATTTATAAAGCTCTAAAGCATAGTCTCTGGCCTTTATTAAGACATTCTAATAAATACAACTAAATCAACATGTTATATACAAAAACCAACAAAAACACTTGGCTTTTTACATGAAAAATCATGATATAAATCACGCTTCGAAATTTGCCTAATAACTATAAATTTCGACTATTACAAAAACTTTCTAAATATAAGGAGCAACTTATCATGGCTAATGGATTTCCAGGTGGAAACTTTAGAATCGTTAACAAAGAAACAGGTGCATGTATCGCGAGTGCACATGGTGGCTATATCCATGGTATGCAAGATGCAGTAACTGCACGTGGTGAAACGGGTCAGTTAGCGTATACTCATACCGCCGATCGAGAATTTACGGTACATGACAAGGTTAAAAATATAGACGAAGAGCTTTGGTATTTTGAGAGCCGCGACTATCGTAGTGGCCGAGAGAATAAGCTATACAACAAAGTTAAAGATATCCGTTCTAGTTGGGTGCTCGGTGCTCGTGTTGAAACAAATGCGATTGCTTATAAATTATTTGATAAAGACTTAGAGCATTTCCTTAGTCTTTTACCAAAGCAAGATGAAGAAACACTCGCCCATTTAAAAACCAGTGATTGTCTTGATATCGTTCGTTTATTAGAGACTTTTATTTATAGTAATGGCGAAGAAACGATTAAATCGGAGCTTGTTGGTAAACTTGATGAGACTAAGCTGAACGAATATTTAAATGCCGTACTCGCTCATGAGTCAATTCATCGCATCGAACAAAAGTTCCATGAATATGCTTCCTCTCCGTTGCTATTTTTAGATATTCCTGAACTTAAAGATTTACCTAATAGTCCTTTCACTCAGCAGAATGAACAACTCTATAAGATTATTCTTGCCTCTGTGCAATTAGATGTCTTGGATCAAAAAGATTGGACTACAAGATCAGAGTTCCGATTGCATTTACGCCATCAAAATATCGATGCTCTACTAAAAAATATGAAAAAAGAGAACCTGCAAGAGCTTCGTGTAAAAGCATATAAAGAATATGAAAATACTCAAGACCTCAAAAAAGAAGCCGTAAAAGTCCTTTTAGAGCTTAGAAAAGCACTAGATTTACATACGAATGAAAAAAATATGGAGACAGTCAAAAAGATTTTAAAAGTCAGCTTAAAATCAAATGAGTCTTTTGAACAACTGCAAACAGCATTAAACAGTACCAATGGTAAAGAAATAAAACCAGTTAATTGGCATAGTGGTAATGTCTTCTTGCAAGGCGCGGGTCGCCAGTACCAAACTAATTGGGCATTTGAAGATGGTTATATCTTTGTAGAAGGACAACCAGATGCTGTACTAACGCATCTCTGGGGTTCATCTGTAGGTATTAGTCAACGATCTAATGATCCGAGACAGCGCTGGGAATTGAAATAAGCTTAATTTGAGCTAGAACATAAGATGGTAAGAGAAAATGCTCTTACCATCTTTATAAAATTTATATTGCGATATCTTTTACAGGTAAATGCGTACCTAACAAAGAAAAACTAACGTCCGCAACTTCCAACGGGTCTGAACTGGTCCAAATAATATGATTCCCCTCATTTGGACTTTCAGAATTTAAATGATATTGATTGAGCTGCCGAATTAATTGCGCTGTCACAGCCTCCGAAGGCTCAATAATTTGAATATCACGACCTACAATTTCCTGAATCGTATCTGAAACAAACGGATAATGTGTGCATCCTAAAATAATCGTATCGACTTTTTGCTCGACCAACGGCGCCAAAATATTTTTTAAATAATCCTTAACTTCCGCGGTATGTGCTTTACCCGTTTCAATTTTTTCAGCTAAGCCAATACAAGGCACCAAAGACACTTTAATATCTTGCGCATACGTTTCAATTAAACTTTTTAAGTTTTTACCCCTCACCGTAGTGGCAGTTGCCAAAACAGCAATATGCTTGCTCACGGTCATTGCCACAGCAGGTTTTACCGCTGGTTCTATTGCTATAAGCGGCACACCAATTTGCGCTCTAATCGTTTCAACCGCTACGGCCGTCATGGTGTTACAAGCAATCACGATCGCTTTGCATTTGCCATGAGTCACTAGGTTTGAAATTAAATGCGTGGTTCGTGAAACAATCCAGTCACTTTCCCTGTCTCCATAAGGGACATATTTCGAGTCTGCAAAATAAATAATATCTTCATTCGGAAGAGCCTGCCGAATATGCTTAAAGAGAGACAACCCGCCTAAGCCAGAATCAATCATTCCAATCGGGTTGTTATTGTTATTCATGGTTGGTCCTGTATTTCATGTATTTAGAAAAATTCTTTCATGGTTGCCAAGTCTGTGAGCACGACTTTGGGCTGAATGGTTTTTAATTTTTCGGCCGATGTATAGCCCCAACCTACCGCAGCAAAATCAATACCTGCTTCATGTGCAGCTTCGCCATCGGTGGTTTGGTCGCCGACATAAATTGCTTGGTTTTTATTTACATCCAAAATGTTGAGAACACGCTTAATTCGCTTTGCTTTGCCAAATATAGACGAGCCGCCATCAATATGACTAAAAAGCTCACAGAGTTCTTTACCCAGTACATTTTGACAGTTTTCTTTAGAGTTTGAAGTAATAATTGCGAGCATATACCCTTGCTTATGCAGTTCAATTAAGTGGTCTCGCATGCCTTCAAACAGATGAATTTCTTCATCTCTTTCTTTCATTAACCGAATAAAATCTTTCGCAATCCAAGGCAGTTTCCACCTAGAAACATTCATCTCTTTCATAATTTCTCTAGGCGTAAGTTGTTTGTAGTACTCGACTTCGTGGAGGCTTACCGATTTAAACTTATACTTTGCGGAAAGTTGATTTAAAACGCTTAGAAAAAAATGAAAGGAGTCGACTAAGGTGCCATCTAAATCAAAAATAATAGCCTGATATTCTTTTAGGTTTTTTTCCATTTCTAGTTTCGAAAATATATTTTTTATTATTATATTCTGTTTTCTATTGGTTTTTAAATCAGGCCCAACGAGGACCTGACCTAAATTTCGAATTTATTTTAAGCTGCCGCTTTTTGTTCCTTTATCCAATTTTTAATACGGGCATCGAGTATATTTAAAGGCAAGGTTCCTGCATTTAAAACCATGTCGTGGAACGCTTTGATATCAAAACGGTCTCCAAGCTCCTGTTTCGCAAGCTCCCGTAGCTCTAAAATTTTGAGTTGGCCCATCTTGTATGCCAATGCTTGGGCAGGAATAGCAATATAGCGGTCTGCCTCTGCCTGAATATCTGGTTCATCTAAAGCTGAGTGTTCACGCATAAAATCAATCATTTGCTGACGGGTCCACTTTTTATAATGTACACCTGTGTCCACCACTAAACGACAAGCACGGAACAACTCACTCGATAGTCTTCCATAGTCTGAAAGCGGGTCTTTATAGAAACCAACGTCTTTACCCAATTGCTCGGCATAAAGTGCCCATCCTTCTATATAGGCAGTATGGTTGGGTTGCTTTCGGAACATCGGCAAATTTGGCAGGTTTTGGGCAATATCAATCTGCATATGGTGGCCGGGAATTGCCTCATGGTAAGCGGTCGCTTCCATTGATATTTTGGAACGTTCAGAGAAGTCGCCAGTATTTACATACACCTGTCCGGGGCGTGAACCATCAGGCGTGCCTTGATGATACTCGGCACCTGCCGCTTCTTTTTCTCGATATTGCTCTACAGGTAAAACTTCGACTTTATTTTTGGGTAATAAACCAAACAGCTTCGGCAACTCTGGTTGCATTTGGGCAATATATCCACGATAAATCTCTAAAATTTCTTCACGAGATTTTGGGAAAACCGCAGGATTTGTTTTTAAAGATTGTTGGAAACTTTTTAAGTCATTGAAACCTTGTGCTTTAGCAATTTTCAGCATTTCCGCTTCTATACGAGCAACTTCTTTTAACCCAAGCTGATGAATAGTTTCAGGGCTTTCCGAGGTTGTCGTATTGTTTTCTACATAAAAGCGATAGAGTTCGTCACCGTTTGGCAAGCTCCAGATACCCTCGTGTTGTCGTCCATAGGGTAAGTAATCTTTCTGAATAAACGTACCGAGTTTTTGATAAGCAGGCCGAACATTCTGATCTATGGCCTGTAGTATTTCACGGCTTAAACGTTCTTGTTCTGCTTTCGAAATGTTTTTTGGAAATTGCTTTAATGGCGAAGCAAACACACTGTCTTTCCCTGCTGGAGTTGCAATGCTATCAATCTGCTTTGCCACTTTTTCAAGTAAATATTTCGGTGGTATCAAACCATCTTTTTGTCCTTGTTTCGCTAACTGAATACCTTGATCAAGAATAAGAGGAATTTGTTTTAAACGAGCAATATAGTCTTGATATTGTTTAGCATTGTTAAATGGAATCGAACTAATAAATCCCGGAAATTGTAAATGTAGTCCCCACATTTGATTGAAAGGCATCTCATAGAGTTTCAAATCATAACTTTTAAGCGTCTCTTTCAACTGATAAATCATTAAGTCTTTATTTAATTGATCAGTTGCTGAAAATCCTGTGCTATCAATCGCTTCAAAACGTTTTAAAAAATTTTGAGTAGTTTTTTTATCTTTCTCAATCTGATTTTTTGAAAACTCGGTCCATCGATCGTTGTAGCGTAAATCGCCTAAAGTCGTTGCAGTTTCAGGATTATTTTTTAAAGTATATTCCCACTGTTCTTGTAAAAGCTGGTTTAAAGCTTTCACCCGAACAGAGACATCACTGTTTTGTTTAGCTTGTGATTTTTCGGTGGTATTTGTATTTATTTCGGGAGGTGTAGCATGAGAAGAATGAGACATCCAAAATAAAACACTGATACAAGCATAATGTAAGGTTCTGTTTTTCATTTAATTATCCAGAAATATTTAACGAAGTTTAAAATATAGACAAAACAAATTACGTGCCAAGCAGCCTATAAAATAGTGTAAAAATCGAGTATTTTTTTAACTCAATGATTTTATAAATTAATTTTCTTTTTAATTAAATTATTTATAGTTGCTATCTATATTCCGTATCTGACTTTAATTTACCAGAAAGTCAAAAAAAAGCGCACATGAGCGATCTCAGTGCACTTTTTCATTTCTACATTAAAAATTGTTTCTCAAGAAAACAAATATTGATAAACAATATACGCAGCCAGTTTTGCTGTTCGATTGTCTAAATCAAATTTTGGATTGCACTCAGCAATATCTAAAAGTTTGATTTTTCCAGTCTCTTGAATATGCTTAAAAATTGCTTCGAAAGTGGCTAAATCAATTCCTTTTACAGCTGGTGCACTGACCCCCGGTGCAACCGCAGCCGCGAAGACATCTAAATCAATCGTAACGTACAAACAGTCTACTTTTTCAATAAAAGCATCAACCGCTGCAAGCACGTTTGGTAGGTTAAAAATATTAACCTCATGATCGCGTAAATATGAACAATTTAGCGCATCGGCTGTATCAAACAAAACTTTAGTATTGGCATGGTTGGCAACCCCAATACATAAATAATTAAATTGTTTTTGATGCTGTTCTGAAAGCCTTGCCGCTTGTAAAAAAGGTGTTCCAGACGTGGCATGCTCTGCTTCACGCAAATCAAAATGGGCATCGAAATTAATAATGCCTATTTTTTTATTTGGCGCGTGGGCTTGTACATATTGGAATAGACCGCTAAAGCTACCAAAAGCGACTTCATGTCCACCGCCCAACACAATCGGCTTTAAACCATTTTGTAGGCTGTTTGCGACATGTTCAGCTAACTCGGTTTGTGCTTGCTCTAAATTCTCATATTCGCAGGTCACCGTACCCAAATCGACCAGACTCACTGGGCGATGAATCGGTAAGTTAGCAAGTTGTGTGCGAATCGCATCTGGCGCATCGGCAGCACCAACTCGGCCTTTGTTACGTTTCACGCCTTCATCAGAGCTAAAACCAATCAGAGCAAATTCAGCATGTTGGGTGGTATTCACAATATGGTGAATACGTTGGTGTGCTTCACCCTCGCCATCATGGCGACCTTGCCATTTAAATGTGTGATTCATGTGACACCGTTTAAAAAATAACTTCTTGTCCATGCTGAACGACTCGCTTAGGCAAATCTCCGCCAAGCCAGTAAACAATTTCAGATGGATGTTCAATATCCCAAGCCACAAAGTCAGCGACTTTGCCCTGCTCCAGACTGCCGTGCGTTTGCTCTAAACCGAGTGCTTGTGCCGCATGAATAGTGACACCTGCTAATGCTTGCTCAGGCGTTAAACGGAAGAGCGTACTGCCCATATTCAGCATTAAACGTACAGAAAGTGCTGGAGATGTGCCCGGATTTAAATCACTCGACAGCGCAATACGCACGCCATGTTTAATGAGGCTTTCAATCGGTGGATATTGTGTTTCACGTAATAGATAAAAGGCACCCGGTAGTAACACAGCAACCGTACCCGACTCTGCCATTGCTTTGACATCATCTTCGGTCATGTACTCCAAATGGTCAGCCGACAAAGCATGATAACGTGCTGCCAAGCTTGAGCCACCTAACGATGAAAGCTGCTCTGCATGAAGCTTAACGGGTAGACCCAATGATTGTGCCGTTTTAAAAACACGTTCAACCTGAGCGGGTGAAAATGCTAAATGTTCGCAGAACGCATCTACTGCATCGACTAAACCTTCAGCATGTAGTTTAGGCAACATTTCTGTACAAATATGCTCGATATAAGCATCGCTTTGATCTTTGTACTCTGGTGGCAGAGCATGAGCAGCTAAACACGTGCTTTTGACCGTCATTGGTAATTTTTCACCAATTTGACGGATCACACGCAGCATTTTGCGCTCGTTTTCGTAATTGAGTCCGTAACCAGACTTAATTTCGATGGTCGTTACACCATCTTGTTGCATGCAACGAATACGCTTAAGGGCTGATTTCAGTAATTGTTCTTCGCTGGCTTCACGCGTTGCGCGTACTGTGCTGGCAATACCACCACCGCTCGCTGCAATTTCAGCATAACTCACGCCTTGTAAGCGTTTTTCAAACTCAACACTACGGTTGCCACCAAAAACACTATGCGTATGACAGTCGATGAAACCTGGGGTCACCCAAGCACCATTTAAGTCAACTGTTTCGGAGTAAGTGTCGGCAGGAAGTTGTTGTTGTTTTCCAATCCAATGGATGAGATGCCCTTCGGTAACAATTGCAGCATCTTCGATATAAGAATATTGCCCATTTTGCATGGTCGCAATATGGCAGTTCTGCCAAAGTTTTTTCATTAGCCTATCCTCGAAACTGCCCAACAGTAAAACCATTGGGCAGTTGATTTGTTAGCTTTCCATTTCTATGTTTTGCTGGACAGGCTCACTTTCCTTTCCCAAGCTTTGCTCCGGCTTTACCCAAATGCGATACGCAATGGTTAATAGAGCAAGCCATGCCGCACCTACATAAATTGCAGGACGCGAGTCTGGGAAGTAGCCCATCATCACTAAAATGAACACCATAAACCCGATTGCAAAAGCAGGTGCATATGGCCAGCCGAATACAGGGAAATCCAGTGCCTTAATTTCAGCAGTAGATAATTTACGGCGCATCGCCACTTGCGAAAGCAAGATCATGAGCCATACCCAAACTGTTGCAAACGTTGCAATTGATGCAATGATGACAAATACATTTTCAGGAATCAGGTAGTTCAACACTACGCCAATTAACAGTACGCCAGCCATAACCACAACAGTCATCCAAGGCACACCATTACGTGAAAGTTTCTTGAACACTTGCGGTGCTTGACCACGATTTGCCATACCGTACAACATACGGCCTGCACCAAATACATCACTGTTAATTGCTGAAATTGCAGCAGTTACCACCACAACGTTTAAAATATTTGCAGCAGATTTAATGCCTAAGTTTTCAAAAATTTGTACAAACGGACTGCCTTGGCTACCAATCTGGTTCCATGGGAAAATCGACATAAGTACAAAAATAGTCAACACATAGAACAGTAAAATACGGACTGGAACAGCATTAATTGCTTTTGGTAAGGTGGTTTTCGGGTCTTGTGACTCACCTGCCGTTAAACCAATAATTTCGATACCACCAAAGGCAAACACAACTACAGATAAACATGCCACTAAACCTGCAATACCATGCGGCATGAAACCATCATAAATCCATAGGTTTTGAAGCCCCGGTACAACATTGCTGTGATCAACATGGAAGCCATAAAACATAAGGCCTAAACCACCGACAATCATGGCAACAATGGCACTGACTTTGACAATTGAAAGCCAAAATTCGAGTTCACCAAAGACTTTTACATGAATAAGGTTAATTGCACCCAAGAACATGATGAGAGACAAAATCCAGATCCACCGCGGTACATCGGGATACCAGAACCCCATATAAATACCAAACGCAGTGACATCGGCAATTGCAACAATCACCATCTCAAAAACATAGGTCCAACCTGTGGTAAAACCAGCCAACGGACCAATGTACTGAGATGCATAGTGGCTGAATGAGCCAGAGACAGGGTTATGGACAGCCATTTCACCCAGTGCGCGCATAACAATATAAATTGCAATCCCTGCAACGATATACGCAAGTAATACTGAAGGCCCTGCCATTTTGATAGCAGTCGCCGAACCATAGAAAAGCCCAGTTCCAATTGCTGAGCCCAATGCCAAGAAACGAATATGGCGGGTGTTCAAACCCCGCTGTAGTGTGGAGTTTTGTGACATTTTAATCTCCAATCCTTGAGGAAATTTAGTTGGATTCGGCCACTCCATGTGACCGTTTTATCAATCACACTTCAGATAAACTAGGGAGTAGTTTTGGAATGAGTAACTCGTTTAGGCAACCACTCGCAAGCAATTCGCTAGCCTGTTCGATATCAGGAGCAAAGAAACGATCTTCACTGTAGTAAGGAACTTGATCGCGCAAGATTTTACGAGCTTGTTCAAGTTTAGGCGAGCTTTTTAAACCTTCACGGAAGTCTAAACCCTGACAAGCGCCTAACCATTCAACAGCTAAAATGCCACGAACGTTGTCAGCCATGTACCAAAGACGCTTACCGGCATTCGGAGCCATCGATACATGGTCTTCCTGATTGGCAGAAGTTGGTAAGCTATCGACACTTGCAGGATGCGCAAGTGCTTTATTATCGCTCGCAAGTGCAGCAGCTGTCACTTGTGCAATCATAAAGCCTGAGTTAACACCGCCATTTGCAACCAAGAATGGTGGAAGTTGTGACATGTGGCGGTCCATCATCATCGAAATACGACGTTCAGACAGTGAACCAATTTCAGCGATCGCCAATGCTAAATTATCTGCTGCCATTGCAACAGGTTCTGCATGGAAGTTACCACCAGAAATCACGTCACCTTGTTCAGCAAATACGAGCGGGTTATCCGATACAGCATTTGCTTCAATTTCTAATACTTCAGCAGCCTGACGGATTTGCGTCAAACATGCACCCATCACCTGTGGTTGGCAACGTAAAGAGTACGGGTCTTGAACTTTGCTACAGTCTTCATGTGAATGTGCAATTTCACTTGAGTCTGTTAATAGGTCACGATAAGCCGCAGCTACATCAATTTGACCACGTTGGCCGCGTACTTCGTGAATACGCGCATCGAATGGCGCACGTGAACCCAACATTGCTTCAACACTTAAGCCACCACAAACCGTTGCAGCAGCAAACAAGTCTTCAGCTTCAAACAAGCCACGTAACGCATAAGCCGTTGACACTTGTGTACCGTTTAAAAGTGCCAAACCTTCTTTAGCAGCTAAAGAAATCGGTTCTAAACCTGCAACTTTTAAAGCTTCAACCGCTGGTAACCATTCACCCTTATAACGTGCCTTACCTTCACCAAGTAACACTAAAGACATGTGTGCAAGTGGTGCCAAGTCACCTGAAGCGCCTACTGAACCTTTTAGTGGAATGTGTGGGTAAACTTCGGCATTAATTAAAGCCAACAAAGCATCAATTACTTTACGACGGATACCTGAGAAGCCACGCGCCAAGCTATTTGCTTTTAACAGAATAATTAAACGAACCATTGCATCATCAAGTGCTTCACCTACACCTGCTGCATGTGACAGAACCAATGAACGTTGTAACTTTTCTAAATCTTCAGGAGCAATTTTGGTTGACGCGAGTAAGCCAAAGCCTGTGTTAATACCGTAAGCTGTACGCCCTTCATTTACAATTTTCTCAACGCAAGCCACACTTGCATCAATTGCAGATGAAGCACTTTCATCCAATTTAACTTTGATCGGGTTGAGGTACGCTTGACGTAAATCGGCTAAGGTCAGTTTTCCCGGTTGGATAAGTAATTCCATGTTGGCTTCCTAATTTTTTGCACTATATTCTGCTGAGACGGTGCTTTTCACAATTGCAAAAAGCACCGCTAGTTCTTCCATGTATTTTTATTGCGTGATCATTGGCAAGTGTAAGCCTTGCTCTTTGGCACAGTTAATCGCAATTTCATAACCTGCATCGGCATGACGCATAACACCTGTTGCAGGGTCATTGGTTAGTACGCGAGCAATACGCGCAGCAGCTTCATCTGTACCATCACACACAATCACAACGCCTGAGTGTTGAGAGAAGCCCATACCTACACCACCACCGTGATGTAAAGACACCCAAGTTGCGCCGCCTGCTGTATTTAGCAATGCGTTTAATAAAGGCCAGTCTGATACTGCGTCTGAGCCGTCTTGCATTGCTTCAGTTTCACGGTTTGGACTTGCAACTGAACCTGAGTCTAAATGGTCACGACCAATCACAACTGGTGCAGACAATTCGCCGCTACGAACCATTTCGTTAAATGCCAAACCAAGTTTTGCACGTAAGCCTAAACCTACCCAGCAAATACGCGCTGGTAAACCTTGGAAGCTAATGCGTTCACGAGCCATGTCTAACCAGTGATGTAAATGCTCATCATCAGGAATTAATTCTTTAACTTTGGCATCTGTTTTATAAATGTCTTCTGGGTCACCAGAAAGTGCTGCCCAACGGAATGGACCAATACCACGACAGAACAATGGACGGATGTACGCAGGTACGAAGCCTGGGAAATCAAAAGCGTTTGCTACGCCTTCATCTTTCGCCATTTGACGGATGTTGTTGCCGTAGTCAAATGTTGGAACACCCATTTTTTGGAAATCAAGCATGGCTTGTACGTGCTTCGCCATTGACTGTTTTGCAGCTTTTACCACAGCTTCTGGTTCAGTTTTCGCACGTTCACGGTATTCATCCCAAGTCCAACCTACTGGTAAGTAACCGTTAAGTGGATCGTGTGCACTTGTTTGGTCTGTCACCATGTCTGGACGTACACCACGGCGAACAAGCTCAGGTAAAATTTCAGCAGCGTTACCATGAAGCGCAATTGAAATTGCTTTACCTTCTTTTGTATAGCGGTCAATACGCGCTAAAGCGTCGTCTAAATCAGTCGCTTGTTCGTCTACATAACGGGTACGTAAACGGAAATCGATACTTGCTTGTTGGCATTCAATGTTTAAAGAACACGCACCTGCAAGTGTTGCAGCTAGAGGCTGAGCACCACCCATACCACCTAAACCAGCAGTAAGAACCCAACGACCTTTTAAATCACCATTGTAATGTTGGCGACCTGCCTCAACGAAAGTTTCATAAGTACCTTGTACAATACCTTGGCTACCAATGTAGATCCACGAACCCGCTGTCATTTGACCGTACATTGCCAAAGCTTTAGCATCTAATTCGTTAAAGTGTTCCCAGTTCGCCCAGTGCGGTACAAGGTTTGAGTTTGCAATTAAAACGCGTGGCGCATCTTTATGAGTTTTAAACACACCAACTGGTTTGCCTGATTGAACTAATAAGGTTTCATCAGTTTCAAGATTTTTTAACGTATCTACAATTTTGTCGAAACATTCCCAGTTTCGTGCTGCACGACCAATACCGCCGTATACAACTAACTCTTTCGGGTTTTCTGCAACGTCCGGATCAAGGTTATTCATCAACATACGTAATGGGGCTTCAGTTAACCAACTCTTAGCCGTTAATTCAGTGCCACGTGGTGCACGAATTTCTACATCACGAAATTTTGTTGTCGTTGTTGTCACAGTCGGACTCCTTCCTTTGAGCTTACATCAGCAGAACATCACTTGTTTCTGCATTTGTATAGTAATGTATTAACTTGTATATACATCCATATACTACACAAATATTTTTCGGCGTGAAGAGGGTGACTCATATTTTTTTAAAAAAAATGAATAAGCTTATGAATTAAATTAATTTATTTTTATATTAGGCATAAAAAAAGCACATATCCTCTAACAAGACATGTGCTTTTTAAGTCGTAAATGATGTCTTTTTATCGTTGAATTAACTCAATAACATAGCAATTTTGGCGTTGTTTTTTTGAAAAATTAATTGAGGTCACACTCGCATTTTTTTCAATTTTTAGTGTCTCGTAAGCAGCAAGTTGAAAGAGATCACCCTCAACGTTTACTTGTGTCTCACCACCCTGATTAAAAATAAAAATCAGGTCTGCCGAGCTGATAAATGCCTGCTCCGCTGCATCATTCAACCACTGAAAACGGGCATGAAACTTTGCAGGGTCATAAATTAAATTTAAATCTCGAATTACCCCATCGACCAGTTCACTTTGGACCTGACTTTCACCACGAAAAGCAAAAATATCGCCTTGGTTCAGCGTTTTGGCAGGAAGATCATCGACATGTAATACCATGCCCTGTCCATCGAGTACACTAATAATGCGCTGCTTATTGGGAAATAGCGAAAATGGCCCAGAAGTGGTCACATCTGCCATCGAAATGCGCCACTCAAAGTCAGCCTCACCTTGGCTTCGCGCAATTTCTAAAGTGAAACCCGCACCGTTTTTCCAAAGCATTTTTGTATATTGATCGGCCCTGATCAATTCAATCATGGATTAAATTTCCCTTCGAGATAATAGCGGCTACCCGGATAAATCAGACGTGCGCTTGAGATCAACTGCTTGTTTGACCATGTACGACGACGGATGAGTAAACACGGCTCAGCTTTAGTAATTTTCAACCATTTACACTCTTGAGGAGATGCTAAAACAGCCTCGACAATGTGTTCACCTTCTGAGACAGGTGCTTTTGCCATGAGGTAAGCATTCGGTGTAATGGTTTTAAAATCTTGTTGTAGATAATCTGGAATCAGTGCTGCATCAACTAAACGGTCTTCGACCTGAACAGGGACATCATTTTCATAATGCACAATAATCGAGTGAAATAATCTTTGCCCTTCACGAGTCTGCATTAACACGCTTTGCTCTGCATTTGCATAAATTTGTTCTAAGACTAAAACTTCAGCGTGGTGCTTATGGTTTCGTGCAATAATCTCATCGGCAATATTATTAATTTGAAAAAGTGCAGTTCGGCCTTGCCCTTCAGCAACGAAAGAACCAACACCCTGAATTCGAACGAGTAAGCCTTCTGTTGTTAACTCACGTAGCGCACGGTTTACCGTCATACGGCTACAGCCGAGTTGATTAACCAGTTCACTTTCCGAAGGAATTTTTTTATTTACAGCCCAAGTACCTTCATAAATTTTTTGTGAAATCAGTTGTTTTACGCGTTGATATAAAGGAACTGGACTATCAGCTTCAATCGAAAGCTCAGTATGTTCTTGTTTTGATGTTCTGGGCATAACAAATACTCAAAAAGGCGGCAGGCAAAAAGGTATTTTAGTTGACATGCTATGTATATACAACCACATACAACATGTTAATTTATGAATTAAATAGATTTTAAAAAGTTTAAAAAATAAACATAGCTCGATAAGAGCTAATTTAAAGTTTTATGTAGAGAAATTCAAATATATAAAGGCTTTATCAATATTTATTTAATAGTTATTTCTGCTATGCCTGTGCTCAATTCAAGGATGTAAAAGGTATCGTCTTTTCTGGTTTACGAAATGCTGCTTAAAATTTTTATTTAAAATAACTGATCGATAGTATTCTTCTGCCACACAGTATATTAATAAAACTGGAAGCACATCGAATGCGTAATTATAAAATAGATATTCTTCGAGGAATTTCTATCCTTTTGGTTCTTTTACATCATTTTAATATTCCTTATAAACTTAAAGATACATGGTTAGGTTTTGATTTCTTAGGTGAAGCATTTAGCACAGTCATCGCAAGAAATGGAAATTATGGTGTCACTATGTTTTTTGTGATTTCAGGTTTTTTAATTACCCATCACACTTTAAAACGAGACAAACAATTTTCCGCAATTAACCTCAAGCATTTTTATATCCGACGAGCAGCGCGTATTTTACCGTGTCTGGTTTTACTCATTTTAGGTGTAAGCATACTTGGTTCATTTGACTTAAAACCCTTTATGAACCAAGCACCCAATGGCATTGAGGTCTCTTATCCTTTAACCATATTTGCAGCTTTAACCTTCTGGATGAATATCCTGATTATTAAATTCGGTTGGGTAAACTACGCTTTAGGCGTGTTGTGGTCGCTCTCTGTAGAAGAAGTTTTTTACTTTGTTTTTCCATTATTGTGCCTGCTCACCCGTAGTAATAAAGTCTTTGTTGCTGTACTGATTGGAGTAATTTTATACGGGCCTTATTTTAGGTCTCTCCATTTTGGAGAAGAAAGTGGCGCCTATTTATATCATTATTTTTCGAGTTTTGATGGTATAGCAATTGGCTGTTTAACGGCGATTTTTTCTCATACATATAGACCAAATTGGACTTATAAAAAACCTCTTTCGTGGTTGCTTATTTTGAGCATGGTCGCTCTTTATTTATATGCGCCAATTAAAGAAGTGAGTACTTGGGGTATCAGCTTATTTGCTCTTGCCACAGGCTTACTGATTTTGTGTTTTCAACATCCGTCAGGAACGCAAGCGCATAATCTATTGACCAAAGTGATGGTCTGGTTGGGGCAAAGAAGTTATGAAACTTATTTGTTTCATTTGGTTGTGCTGGGTCTTATGAAAGTTGCTTTTATTCCAGCTCAAACCGACGCTAGCATCAAAATTATGCTTTTAATTGGCTATTTAGTTCTGACTTTCATCATTAGCGCAGTGATTGAAAAATATTATTCGACACCGCTTAACAGCTATATTCGAAAGATTTTCATTAAAGATAAATCATAAAAAAAGCCCCTTTTAAATAGGGGCTTTTTTATTAAGCGATCAACATGGTTTCATCATCTTGCTTAAAAGGATTAGACCAGCTTTGCCAAGCTTGTGGTCCTAAAGCCATTTCTTCATCACTTAACAAGCAACGGTCTAAGCGTTTTATTAAAGCTTGCTCATCCATTTGCATACCAATTAACACCAGCTCCTGACGTGCGTCACCTGTTTGAGCATCCCAAACCTTTTTAATTTGTTCGATGCTGTCTAAGTCACTTGGCCAGTCTTCTTCTGCAACGGCCGCCCACCAATAACCAGCTAATCCGTGCCGTGCCATCGCACCTGCTTGTGACCATGAGTAAGCCAATGTCGGTTCAGCAGCCAACCAGAAAAAGCCTTTGGAACGCACGACTCCCGGCCATTCAGCCTGAACCAAATCATAAAAACGTTCTGGGTGAAAAGGTCGGCGAGCGCGGTAAACAAAGCTACTGATTCCATACTCTTCAGTCTCTGGCGTATGCTCGCCACGTAACTCTTTTAACCAGCCTGGTGCTTGTGCAGCTTCATCAAAATCGAATAACTGTGTATTTAAGATTTTATCTAAAGCAATCTTTCCAAATTGAGCAATTTCAATTCGAGCACGCGGGTTTAGCGTTTTTAAAATCGCGATGAGTTGGTCTTGCTGGGCCTGATCAATCAGGTCAATTTTATTCAGCACAATCACATCACAAAACTCAATCTGATCGATAAGAAGGTCAACCACAGTTCTCTCATCTTGCTCGCCTAATGATTCGCCGCGTTGTTGTAGGGAGTCAACTGAACTGTAGTCTTTAAGAAAGTTAAAAGCATCGACTACCGTAACCATAGTGTCGAGTCGAGCAAACTCATTGAGTGAGTTTCCATCTTCATCTTCAAAAGTAAAAGTTTCTGCCACAAGTAAAGGTTCTGAAATGCCTGTTGACTCAATCACCAATTGGTCAAAGCGTCCTTCATCGGCTAAACGTCTCACTTCAACCAATAAGTCTTCTCGTAGCGTACAACAGATACAACCGTTACTCATTTCAACCAGTTTTTCATCTGTTCTTGAAAGCTCTGCCCCACCTTCGCGTACTAATGCCGCATCAATATTCACCTCAGACATATCATTAACAATCACGGCAATACGGCGACCTTCTCGATTATTTAAAATATGGTTGAGTAATGTGGTCTTTCCTGCACCCAAAAAGCCCGATAAAACAGTGACGGGAAGCTTGGCAAATGAGTTGGCGATTGCAGTGCGCATGGCTTGATCTCTTTGAATAATATTTAAACTGATCATGGCTGGCCATTTAAATATGGCCAGATCACAGGCGTAATCTATTTCTAAACCACAATAATGTTATGTTATAACATAACTATTGATCAAGTTTTTATTCGAGTTTTATTCAAGCCAATACACTTAGACTTTGAAAAAATTGCTTTTATAGTCACTGACAAATCGAGGTTCTATAGTGATGGTCAGGTCCCCATGAACGAAACCCTTGGCTATCAATATGGATTTGTCCCGAAGCATAAACACCCAGACCCATGTTAAGTGCTTGCCCTTTAGTTTCCCAGAACTGACAAAGCTTGGTTTTGGTTTGTTGAATATTAAACTGGTCTAAATCGGTAGGCTGTTCTGGCCCAATTCGAAAATCAAGCGCTGCATTAAAGACATGTCGGGAAGCATCAGCCCCACCTGCACAGCGGTTTAAAGATAAAGCTCGATAAGCCGATGTCACTTCAAAATCGTTAATTACACCATCGTCAACTAGTGCTTTTAAAATGCTAAGCGTCGGAACAATATTGGACCAAACCTCTCTCGGCGGCACCGCATAAGGCTCCACTCCACATTTTTGCCAGTCTCGAGCTGAACGTAATAACTCATAATCTGGCACTAAATTGGCAAGTCCTTTCTGCTTAAGAAATTGCTTATAAGCCTGCACAGAATGTGCGTGATCTGCGGTTGCAATCCAAGCAATATAATCTTCAGGTTGTTGTTTTATTCTTACCACCGTTTTAGATGGCTGAGGCAAAGAGTGTGGATGCTTAGAAACCGTTGGCTTAGGTGTTTGAGTCGTACACGCGGTAAGAGAAAGTAAGATTAAACCTAAATAGGAATATTTCATAAATATGTTGTTCCTCCCTGAACATCGGGAAGCCTTAGTTATTCATGTAAGAGATGTTATAATATAACAATTATAAAGTCCTTTCATTTCTGTTGTAAATTTTAAAAATAAAAAAGGGACGATGCACGTCCCTTCTAGTTTCTAACTCAGACCTAATTACACATCTGCTTCTAAAGCATGTACAGGCTGCTCAGCTTTTAACTTACGGCGTTTAAATTGATAAGCCACCATTAGGCACAAAATCCAACCCGGAATCATCATCACAGCCACACGCATATCTGGTGTTAGCGACATGACAACTAAAATTCCAAGCATGAACACGATGCAAAGATAGTTGCTAAATGGATACATGAAACTTGGGAATTTAGTGGTTTGACCTTGGCGGATCATGAATTTACGGAATTTTAAATGTGTCCATGAAATGACTACCCAGTTAATCACGATCGCTGCAACCACGAGCATCATGAGTAAGCCAAACGCTTTTTCAGGGAAAATGTAATTTAACAACACACATAAAATAGTGACTGCCGCAGAAAGGATCACTGCATTCGTTGGAATACCGCGTTTATTAATACGTGCAAATAACTTTGGTGCATTTCCTTGCTGAGCAAGACCGAGCAACATACGGCTACTGCAATAGCTTGTACCGTTATAAACTGAAACCGCAGCAGTCAAAATAACGAAGTTAAGTAAAGTCGCAACACCTTGGCTGTCTAAAGAAGCAAATACCATTACAAAAGGACTGCCACCTTGTGCCATTTGATTCCAAGGAAATAATGAGAATAAAACAAGAAGCGTCGCAATATAGAAAATCAAAATACGATAGATAATCTGGTTTACCGCTTTAGGTAAGGTTTTATCTGGGTCACGTGCTTCAGCCGCAGTAATACCGAAAAGCTCGATACCACCAAAAGCAAAAATAATGACTGCCATAGCCATCACTAAACCTTTAATACCATATGGGAAGAAACCACCTAATGCCCAAAGGTTAGAAATGCTGGCTTGTGGCCCTGCCGTACCAGTTGCAAGTAAATACGAACCGAAACCGATCATGGCTAAAATGGCTAAGATTTTGACAATGGAAAACCAAAATTCCATTTCGCCAAAAAACTTAACATGCAATAAATTAATACCATTAATGAGAATAAAGAACGTTAGAGCGGATGCCCACGTTGGGATTTGCGGCCACCAATATTGAATATAAAGACCAATTGCACTTAACTCCGCCATACATACCAGTACGTTGAGTACCCAGTAGTTCCATCCTGACATGAAGCCTGCAAAAGGTCCCCAATATTTGTAAGCAAAATGACTAAAAGAACCACTTACTGGCTCTTCTACCACCATTTCACCGAGCTGGCGCATCATTAAAAAAGCAATAAATCCTGCAATCGCATAACCCAAGATTACCGACGGACCTGCCAATTTAATCGATTGTGATATACCAAGAAACAGCCCTGTACCAATCGCTCCACCCAATGCAATCAGCTGGATGTGACGATTACTCAAACCGTGTTTCAGGTTTCCTTGCTCTTGTGTTGACATATGATTATTCTCATCCTTGTCACGTAATTTTTTTCCAATAAATTACGTATATCATAAATTGATCAGATTTTCATAGAGATTGATGAAAAAATAATTGCGTTACTTTTCTCACAACCGCGCATGTAAGCAGAAAATGCAAGAAATAACAATTATTATGCAATGTGTAATTAAATTATGTATTGCGTAATTTGATGAATTCAGTATTATAAGAACCATGAAGCAATTGGTTGTTCTCGGTCTATATCAAACTCATAAGTAAAAAGATGATCTCACTAAAGGTTAAAACTTATTGAGTAGCTCAGTCCCTAGACCGAACTTTTATTTGTATAAGACGCGAGATGAAGACAAGGAAGCGAAAATGGAACAAAAACTAAACTCTTTTATTGAAGTTTCACCTCAATCTGATTTCACTATTCATAATTTGCCTTATGGTATTTTTAGTAGAACAGCCGAAGGCGAGCGTCAGGTCGGTGTAGCTATCGGTGATTGGGTCATTGATCTCGCTGCTCTTGAAAAGCATGGTCTTTTAAAACTTTCAGATCAAGACACATACTTTAACCAGCCTACACTGAATAAATTTATTGAATCAGGCAAAGCCAACTGGTCTAAAGTTCGTAAAACATTACAGTCTCTTCTTTCAGTTGAAAATTTAACACTTCAAGAAAACGAAGCATTACGTCAGGAAGTTCTAGTTAAGCAAGACAGCGTAACTTTACATTTACCTGTTCGCGTACCTGGCTATACCGATTTCTATTCTTCTAAAGAACATGCAACCAATGTGGGCTGTATGTTCCGCGACCCTAAAAATGCCTTGCTGCCAAACTGGACTGAATTACCTGTAGGTTATAACGGTCGTGCTAGCTCTGTTGTAGTGAGCGGAACTCAAGTGGTACGCCCTTCAGGTCAAATCAAACTTCCAAATGAAGAACGCCCAGTTTTCTCAGCAACGCGTAAACTCGATTTCGAACTTGAAACAGCATTTATTGTAGGTAAACCAACTCAGTTGGGGCAGCCTATCTCGATTGAAAATGCTTGGGACCATATTTTTGGAATGGTTCTGCTAAACGACTGGTCAGCACGTGATATCCAGCAATGGGAATACGTTCCTCTAGGCCCATTCAACTCAAAATCGTTTGCTAGCGCTATTTCACCTTGGGTGGTAACTCTGGAAGCACTTGAACCATTTAAAGTTGAAGGCCCGAAACAAGAACCAAAACCACTGGCTTATTTACAAGAAAATATCGCCAACAGTTACGACATTAATTTGAGTGTTGAGATTCAAACACCAAAATCAGCACAAACTGATGTGATCTGTAAAACCAACTTCAAATATATGTATTGGTCTATGGCTCAGCAGCTCACTCACCATACCATTGGAGGCTGTAACGTTCAGGTCGGTGACTTAATGGGTTCAGGTACTATTTCTGGCTCTACACCGGACTCGTATGGCAGCTTGCTTGAGCTGACTTGGAACACCACTAAACCTTTGACCCTTGCCAATGGTGAAACTCGTGGTTTCTTACAAGACGGCGATACGCTCATTATGAAAGGCCACTGTGAGAAAAATGGTATTCGCATTGGCTTTGGTGAGGTTCGAAATACTGTGCTTCCTGCATTAGCTTTTGATTTTGCAGAGACTTCGGAGCCTGACTATGAAGCTGTATAGTTACTTTCGTAGCTCTGCAGCTTACAGAGTACGGATTGGTCTGAACCTTAAAAATCTCGCTTATGAAACTGCACCAGTTCATCTGGTTAAAAATGAGCAGCAAGGTGAAGACTATTTAAAGTTAAACCGCAGTGCCCTAGTACCAACTTTAGTGGACGGCGATTTAACCTTGTCACAATCATTAAGTATTTTGGAATATCTGGATGAACAATATTCAGAAACCAAATTACTTCCAAATGATGTGAAAGAAAGAGCCAAAATCCGTGCTTTTGCCCAAGCAATCGCTTGTGATATTCACCCGTTAAACAACTTACGCGTTCTGAAATATTTAAAAAATGACTTAAACGTTTCAGACGAACAAAAAAATTATTGGTATCAGCACTGGATTATTGAAGGCTTTCAAAGTCTCGAACAGCAACTTCAAGATTCAAACGGACAGTTTTGCTTTGGACTACAAGCAACGATTGCCGATTGCTGCCTCATTCCACAGGTCTACAACGCGAAACGCTTCAAAATCGATTTATCTGCGTTTCCAAAAATTGAATCAATTTATCAACATTGTTTGTCTATCCCAGCCTTCTATAACGCGGCGCCAGAACAACAACCAGATTGGGAATAGTAAAAGGAGTTTTAACATGACATTTGCCATTAAAAAAATACATCACGTTGCATATCGCTGTAAGGATGCGAAAGAAACTGTTGAGTGGTATAAAAAAATGCTCAACATGGACTTTATCTTAGCTTTTGCTGAAGACCATGTGCCTTCAACCAAAGCTTTTGACCCTTATATGCATTTATTCCTAGATGCTGGTCAAGGCAACGTTTTAGCATTTTTTGAATTGCCAACCCAACCAGAAATGGGCCGAGATGAAAACACACCTCAATGGGTACAACATATTGCCTTTGAAGTTGAAGATTTAAATGCCCTTTTAGCTGCCAAAAAACATTTGGAAGAAAACGGCGTTAAAGTACTAGGCATTACCAACCACGGTATCTTCCACTCAATTTATTTCTTTGATCCAAATGGACACCGTTTAGAACTGACTTATAACGATATCCATGCAGAAGAAAAAATTGCAAAAATTACTGAAGAAATGAAAACTGAAATGTTAGATGAATGGAGTAAAACTAAACGTGCTCCACACCATACTCATTTCTTGCATGAAGAAGAATTAGGCGCATAATTCTTTCAAAGCAATCGTTTCAAAAGTCGGCATTGGTGGGAATAGTTTGAATGAACTGTTCTATATCAATGCCGATTTATATTGTTTAAATCTACTAAACTTCTCTCAATTTACGCTATAAATAAAAGATGAAGGTCATTGTAAGAATTGTTGATTATTAAACATGTGAATTTTGCTAATAGAAAAAGGTGATTTCTATTTTTCTATAGGCTCAGGCATGATGTAAAACGCATCAATTCCAATTTATGTTTATACATAACTGTTTAACTGCTGAAGTAAATCGATTAAGGGTATTTAAATGATTGAAGAAAAAGTATCTGGGGGGGTTCAATCACTTGAAGTTGGTTTATCCGTACTAAATGCCCTGTTAGAGCACAATCAACCGATTATTCTCAAAGACTTATCGAGTAAGCTCGAGATGCATCCTGCCAAAGTACACCGTTATTTGGTGAGCTTAATTCGTATGGATTACGCCAAACAACTTGAAGATGGGCAATATGCCCTAGGCGATCAGGCATGGCGTTTAGGCTTAAACTGCATTCAGCACAGTGACACTTTACAGCTGGTACAGCATCTAATTTATGACCTACAAAGCAAAATTGGCTGTGGTATTCAAATTAGTAAGTGGTCACCGAAAGGCCCTGTTGTGGTTCAGTCTATTGAATCTAACCACCCTATTTCGATTGTGACAAAAGTTGGCTCAATTATGCCTTTAGTCAATTCTGCTGCGGGACGTTTATTTGCCTCTTACCTTCCTGAGCATTTTATTCGTCCTTTATTAGAAGCTGAATGGCAAAAGCATCAAGAGCTTGGTCTAAACATCGCACCACACAACTGGCAAGAGTTTTTAGAACTTAAAGATACGATCCGCCAGCAACAAATGTCGGCAGCGAGAGGTGACTTACTCACAGGTATTAACGCAGTCGGTCTACCAGTATTTAACTCAAATCAAGGAATTGAGTTTTGTATTGTAGCGCTTGATAGCGAAATGTTTTTACCCGTCGATCCACAAAGTAAAATTATCGAAACGCTTAAAAATGAGATTAATTTAATTAATCAATATATTAAAAGTCGCTAATCAATAGCCATAAAAAAACCAAGAGCATTGCTCTTGGTTTTTTTAGACTAGAGACAAAGCAAAACTTATTTTGCTTCGAGAACACCACGGCGAATTTGGTCACGTTCAATCGATTCAAACAATGCCTTGAAGTTACCTTCACCGAAACCGTCGTCATCTTTACGTTGAATAAATTCAAAGAAGACTGGCCCAATCATATTTTCAGAGAAGATTTGTAATAAAAGCTTCTTCTGGCCATCTTTAGTACTGCCGTCTAATAAAATACCGCGTTGTTTTAACTCTTCAGTTGGTTCACCATGTTCAGGTAAACGCTCTTCAAGCATTTCATAATACGTATTTGGCGGTGGTGTCATAAACTTAAGACCAAGGCCTTTCAATTTATCCCAAGTCGAAATTAAGTCATCACAAATAAACGCGATATGCTGAATACCTTCGCCATTAAAATCAGCTAAGAATTCTGCAATTTGGCCGTTACCCTTGTCTGAGTCTTCATTTAAAGGAATACGAATCATGCCATCTGGTGCAGTTAATGCTTTAGAGGTTAAACCTGTATATTCACCTTTAATGTCGAAATAACGAATTTCCTGGAAGTTGAAAATCTTCTCGTAGAAGTTTGCCCAATACTCCATACGTCCTTTGTAGACGTTATGCGTTAAGTGATCGATTTCTTTTAAACCCGCACCTTCAGGATTACGCTGCGCATCATCGAAGAAAACAAAGTCATTTTCATAAATATCGCGGTCAACCAAGAAGATTGGCATGCCACCAATACCTTTAATTGCCGGAATGTTAAGCTCCATTGGCCCAACTTTTGAGTACATTGGTTCTGCACCAAGCTCAACCGCCTTTTTAAAAGCTTTTGCTGCATCACGAGTTTTGAATCCCATCGCACAAGCAGATGGACCATGCTCATTAAAAAAGAATGAAGCATAAGATTCTGGCTGATAATTCAGGATAATATTGATATTTCCTTGACGCCATAAGTACGCTTTTTTCGATTTATGCTTGGCTACTTTTGAAAAGCCGATTGTTTCAAAAATTGGATCTAATTCATTTTCTTTTGAAACAAACTCAATAAATGCAAAACCGCATAATTCTAATGGGTTCTCTAAAATATCCATCTAGTTTCCCTCTGGTAATTACCTGATCCGTTTACTTCTCATGCTGATCTGGTCAGCTCCTTTCTCTATAGAATACGCATTTGCTGGGAGTATGTTTGAACCGTCAAAATGCCTTAGCCCAACGCATCCTATGAGAAAAAAACCAATAACTAAAACGAAGATTGAGTGAGCGCAAAGCCGATGATTAATTTCCCTTCTATATGGTGTTTGTTTTCCATACACACTGTCCTTTCTTATCTAAAAGTACGATTGAGATTTTTCAATAAACCTTTAAAAATCGTCTTTTCCTAAAGTTATTCCTAGATTTATGGAGGCCAACATCCTTGTTGGACCTCCAATGGCCATTTACCTTAAAACAGATGCTACTAAAAACAATTAAATTATGCAATACATAATTTAATTATGAATTGTGTAATTTATTAATCAAATTACTCTGTTTGCTTGTGCTTGTTTTAGATTTCATATTTTTAAATCATTGGGTACACTCACATGGCTTTTAAAGTTCTAAGGGCGGAAAAATCATGCTTTTAATCAGTGCCTGTTTAATTGGGGAGCCTGTACGCTACGATGGCCGCTCTTGCTTACACACTACACTCAAGCAGTTATTTTTAAATAAAAAAGCGCATACACTTTGTCCGGAGTTATTAGGTGGTTTTACTACTCCAAGGTTACCTGCAGAAATTGTTGGGGGTACGGGGCAAGATGTGCTTGATGGCAAGGCAAAAATCACGGATTCATCTGGTTTAGATGTGACAACGCTCTATTTAAAAGGTGCTCACCGCACTTTGGAAATTGCACAGCAAATAAAAGCAAGTTGTGTGGTTTTAAAAGAAAATAGCCCATCTTGTGGCAGTCAAAAAATTTATAACGGTACTTTTCAAGGCGAGAAGATTACGGGTGTTGGGATTACCACAGCACTGTTACAGCGCCATGGTTTTAAAGTGATTTCTGAAAACGAAATTGAAGATTGGTTAGCAGCACATCCTCTTTAACCATTGTCTGCTCAATCAAAACCCTTTTAATTGCTTTCTAAAACGGAAACAGAAAGCACTCAATATACAAGCAACTAAATAGCTTATGACTGCCATACTCCAGAAACCATAAATTCCCATTGCAGAAATCGAGTGACTTCCCCAGTGCAGCCCTTTATAAGCCATCCACCAACCACCGCCCAATCCGAAGCATAACACCACGACCAAAAAAATTAGCATCGGTAAAATCGACACATCCCAACAGCGTAACAAAGAGGTCAATAACGTCATTAAGCCATCTAGAAAGTGAGACAGACACACAATCAACAACAAGGATGCAGCCAAAATCTGCACGGCCAAATCATCTGAATAGAACGTGACAATTAAGTCCCGTTCCAACCATAAACACAGGGACAGACTGCCACTCACTGCCATAATTACCCATATACTTTGTCTGGCAATTTTGTTGGCTTCTTCCATGTTGCCACTGCCCATAGATCTCGATACCAAAATGCTATAAGCCGAGGCAATGGATGAAGGAAAAATAAACATGAAGCCGCCAGTGCTCGCGACAATTTGATGGGCTGCTGACACCACACTCCCAAAAGGTAAAATCAGAATAGCAACCGAACAAAATGCAACAACATCCATCAACGCCATGATTGCTGTCGGGATACCTATTTTTAAAATCATCCGCAGACTTTGTCGGCTATCTTCAACCGAACGTTCTGGATGCTCAATAAAGATGTATCCTTTCTCCAAGAAAAATAGGTAATAAACAGCCAACATAAACCACCGTACAATGAGAGTGGCTAACAAAGCCCCTATCGCACCGAGTGGCGGAATTGAAAATAAAGCGACACCATAAATTAAAAGATAGGACAAAATAATTTTAAGAATGAAGAAAATGCTATCTGATAATAAAACCTTATACGCATTTTCAGTGACCTGAGACAAAGCTGTAAATAAGCGCATCAATAAATGGGCAGGTAAAATAAATACCAAAGCCCAAATACAGTTTTTGGTAATTGAAATGACATGTTCAGATGCACCAAATAGTTTTGGTAAATCACGGAATACGTAAAGCAAGCCAATACTGATCAATGCAGAACATAACATCAGCCAAATGCCTTGAATAAAAATCTGACGAATACGTGGTATGTCATGGCAACCATAGGCTTCTGAAAGCTTGAGTATCACACCTTGCAAAATACCCATCCCAATGACATAAATCACTGTATATAAAGATAAGGTTACCGATAATGCGGCGACATGGTCATTGCTAAAATGCCCTACATAAGCAAGATCAATCAATCCACTTAAAACTAGAATTAAATTGCTTGAGAGCATGGGAATAAATAATTTAAAAATCTGGTTCATCAAAAAAAGCCTTATTTTTTTCTTTGCGATTTATGTTGATATTCACGTTATTTTTAGTGCATCAATCCAAAGCAAAAGACATACCAGTTCTAAATTCAGCTTCCCCCTAAAATATTCTTTAAATAAAAAAGCCAAACTATTCGTTTGGCCTTCTTTTGTAATATATGTTGTTTGTACCGTTATTCTTGTTTGTGTTTACTTGCCCAATAAGTCGCAAGCGCAGGCCCAGAAATATTATGCCAAAGGCTGAAAATTGCGCTTGGTACAGCCGTAATCGGGGAAGCCGCAAAATGCACTGCTGCAAGCGCCACGCCTAAGCCTGAGTTTTGCATTCCTACTTCTACCGCAATTGCTTTACTGTCCGCATAAGGCAATTTAAAGAAACGCGCTGCTGCAAAACCTAATAAATATCCAAATCCATTATGTAATATCACTACCGCCAAAATGAGTAAACCCGACTGTAAAATAGCTGCTTTACTGCCACCAATAATGGCTGCCACAATCGCTACAATTGCAATCACTGAAACTAATGGCATGACTTGAATATAGGATTCGACTTGACGTTTAAGCCATGTTCTTAAAATCAGACCAACTACAATAGGCAGTAGTACGACCTGCAAAATCGAAATAAACATCGAAGCTGCATCTATCTTTAACCATTGGCTGGCAAGCAAATAGAAAATAGCAGGTGTTAATACAGGTGCTAAAAGTGTTGATACCGATGTACAAGCGACCGATAACGCTACGTTACCCTTGGCCATGTAGGTAATCACGTTTGAAGCTGTTCCACCTGGGCAACACCCCACCAAAATAACCCCAACTGCGATTTCAGGCGGTAAATTAAATAATTTACATAGAACATATGCCAAACCAGGCATCACCACAAACTGTGCTACCACCCCAATCAACACCGCTTTAGGGCTTTGTAATACCCCTTTAAAATCATCGACGGTCATGGTCATTCCCATGCCGAGCATAATAATGCCCAAGATCCAGGGAATATAAGCTTTAAGCCAGACAAAAAATTCAGGTTGCCATAGTGCCAATGCCGCAAAAACGATGACCCATAAAGCAAACGTTTTCTGAACAAATTGAGTAAAACGTAATAATGCAGACATGCTGTTCATCCATATCAAATCGCAATTAAAGCCCAAACATCATGGGCACTATCTCTAGCATTCACTTAACAAGTCAGTCGATTGAATACGGATAACCCCTTGTTGCTGCATGGTTTGCCATGCCTGTTCTAACGAACCGTTGAGATTAATACCTTTGCACGCATCTTCAATCACTAGAGTTTTAAAGCCGAGTTGAATTGCATCTAAAGCAGTCCATGCAACACAAAAGTCCGTGGCAATACCAACCACATAAACCGTATCAATACCGCGCTCTTTTAAATAGCCTGTTAAACCAGTCATTGTGGTGTGGTCTGCTTCCATAAAAGCCGAGTAGCTATCAATATGAGCATGAAAGCCTTTTCGAATAATCAGTTGAGCTGTCGGAATATTTAAATCTGGATGAAATTCGGCATCTTGGGTGCCCTGTACACAATGCTTAGGCCAAAGCACTTGTGATCCATAGTCGAGTTCAATGGTTTCAAATGGCTGCTTGCCAGCATGGTTGACTGCAAAAGAAATATGATTATCTGGATGCCAATCTTGAGTCAGAACGACATTTTCAAAACAACCTGCCAATTGATTAATGGTTGGAATAATTGTATCGGCGTCGACAACTGCCAAGTTTCCACCCGGCGTAAAACCATTTTGTACATCAACTATGACTAAAGCCGAATTTTGTGGTTGTTTCTTCATTTTCATGCCATCTTAAGTCCCATTCGGGAAAAATATGCATTTTATCTTGCCATAAAAAAGACTGTATCAAGTAGGGATTCGCAGAATTGCACCATATTGTCATATTTACTGTCTTTTACTTGAAATGATCAAATTGGCATTCTATGTTTTGCTCAAGTTTACATAGGGTTTATCAGTTAAGCATATTGTTCTTATGCGTCTGATCAGTCATAATTTGCATAATTGTCATTCAACAATCTGTTATTGTTAGAACTGGACAATCAAAATACTGCAACCATCCCACATTTTGTTTTTCTTACCTCAGATTCGGATGGATAAATAGGATATTTTTTAAAATGACTCAGCAAGCACAGACCATTCAAGGCTCAATCGTCGCAATTGTCACTCCCATGTTGAAAGATGGCGGTGTAGATTGGAAGAGTCTTGAGAAGCTGGTTGAGTGGCACATAGAACAAGGTACAAACAGTATTGTAGCCGTCGGGACAACCGGCGAAGCCTCAACATTGAGCATGGAAGAGCACACACAGGTTATTAAAGAAATTATTCGTGTAGCCAATAAACGTATTCCAATTATTGCCGGTACTGGTGCAAACTCAACCCGTGAAGCAATCGAATTAACTAAAGCAGCTAAAGACCTCGGTGCTGATGCAGCTTTACTTGTAACACCATACTATAACAAACCAACCCAAGAAGGCCTTTACCAACACTATAAAGCGGTTGCTGAAGCTGTTGAATTACCTCTTATTCTTTATAACGTACCTGGTCGTACTGGCGTAGATTTGTCAAACGATACAGCGGTACGTTTAGCAGAAATTCCTAATATTGTAGGGATTAAAGACGCAACAGGTGATGTACCTCGTGGTAAAGCTTTAATCGATGCTTTAAACGGCAAGATGGCTGTTTACTCGGGTGACGATGAAACTGCATGGGAACTTATGCTTCTTGGCGCAGACGGTAATATCTCGGTTACTGCAAACATTGCACCTAAGGCAATGAGCGAAGTATGTGCGGTTGCAATTGCTAAAGATGAGCCACAAGCGAAGACGCTTAACAATAAGATTGCAAATTTACACAATATTCTATTTTGCGAATCAAACCCAATTCCTGTGAAATGGGCACTACATGAGATGGGACTGATTGATACTGGTATTCGTTTACCACTCACTCCTCTCGCTGAGCAATATCGCGAACCTCTCCGCAATGCCCTAAAAGATGCGGGAATTATTTAATAAGAGCAATTTATGATGCAATTACGTCTTGGTTTAGTCCTTGCAGTTTCAGCCTTAAGTTTAGCTGGCTGTGGTCGCTTCGCACTCAATAATCACTCTTTAGATTATAAAAAAGCAAAGCAACTCGCCCCGCTTGAGTATCCTGCCGATGCAACTGTACGACCAGCGACGCCTTTGTATCCTGCACCAACAGTAGACCAGCTCGCTATCGATCACGCGCCGAAGTTTGAAAACAAGCGTGGCAACCGTTTTGCATTGCCACGCCCTGAGCAAACGAAAGATGATTCAGCAGATACATCTGCTCAATCAGGTAGCGCGCTTAGTCGCCCTCAACTTGTGACAGATGGTAATAAAAACCCACTGTTAAAAATTGATGGAAGTACTGCTGAAATTTGGCAATACACCAAAGCAACCTTAAGCACGTTAAATTACAACATCATCGCTCAAGGCAGTAATCAAGCGACGATTAAAGTAAATGACAAAACTTATGTGCTTAAACTGACTGGTGTTGGCTCTAGTCATAGCCTTGCTCTCTTTAATCCAGACAACACTTTTGCAAGCCCTGATGTTGCTGCGGAAGTGTTAAACCAGATTTACCAAAATTGGCCAGCCTAGTCGTTTACTAGGCATTTTTTTTTAAAAGGTTCCCTCATGTTAAAACAAACCTTGCTCTATACTGGTAAAGCAAAATCTGTATATGAAACAGACAATGCCGACCATCTGATTTTAGTCTTTCGTGATGATGCCTCTGCGTTCAATGGCGAAAAAATCGAACAACTAGATCGTAAAGGCAAGGTGAACAACCGTTTTAACGCCTTCATCATGGAAAAACTTGCTGAAGCAGGTATCGAAACGCATTTTGAAAAATTGCTTTCTCCAACTGAAGTTCTTGTTAAGAAACTTCAAATGATTCCTGTTGAATGCGTAATTCGTAACTACGCAGCGGGTTCTTTATGCCGTCGTTTAGGTGTTGAAGAAGGTAAAGAACTTACTCCTCCTACATTTGAATTGTTCTACAAAGATGATGGCCTAGGCGATCCAATGGTTAACGAATCTCAAGCGATTGCTTTAGGTTGGGCGACTGCTGAACAGTTAGAACAAATGAAAGTGTTAACTTATAAAGTAAATGATGTATTGAAAGCATTATTTGCTGAAGGCAACATGATCTTGGTGGACTTCAAACTTGAATTTGGTGTTTTCCATGACCGTATCGTACTTGGTGATGAATTCTCTCCAGACGGTTGCCGTTTATGGGATAAAGACACTAAGAAGAAACTCGACAAAGACCGTTTCCGTCAAGGTTTAGGCGGTGTTGTTGAAGCTTATGAAGAAGTTGCTTCTCGTTTAGGTGTAGATTTATCTGACATCTAATTCGCCAGCTTCATTAAAAAACCGAGCATTTCCGCTCGGTTTTTTATTTTCAGAACCCTAAAATTTAGGAAAAGTAGACAGATTTGTATATTTAATTAAATTATGACTTGCACAATATAAAAGCAAAGCACTAAAATCTAAAAAAACACTAATTGCATCACAATAATTAAATTTAAAGTATGGTGAATTTTATGGAACTATTTAAGCCTGAAAAGAGATTAATGAATCACTCGATACATTTTGGTGAAAATCCATTAGTGATTTTATCTAATTTTAGCGATTCCGCTTTGAAACAAGGCTGGAGCGAAGCTGAAGTAGAAACTGTCATTTCTGAAGCTTCTCAAGGTGACTATATGAAACTCATACGCACATTGAGAACATATACCTTGCTTTAATCATCGACCTTACTGTAAGCGCGCAGCCCCAACCTCTTGCTGGTTTCGGACTCATTCATAGAACTTGCTCGCCTTTAACTCAGGCAACAAATAGTCTTGTTATACAAAGTACTCTCTATCTCTGTTTATATTTAACCGTCCTATCTGGTTAATTGCTTTTATTTGCATATTATTTTGTTTACCACCGTATCATTCAATTTATAAAAAGACACATAAAGCTGTTAGGAATAAACTGGATTTATCCCGAATGCTGCCTTAACAATAAATAAAAATAATAAGTAGAAAATATTTATTCAGTGAGGAGCAAACCTGATGGATCATGAAATAGAGGAAAAAAAGGTCGAGCAAACCTTAAGCTGGCGTGAAAAAATGGCAGTAGAAGAACATGAGAAACTGTCACCCCGTTTGGTCTATGAAATTATCCGCCGTGATGGTGCAGAAGAACTGGATCGCCCAACAGCTGCACTGATCTTTTCAGGCATTGCAGCAGGTCTGGTCATCAGTTTTTCATTTGTATTTAAAGCGATTATTGCCTCTTATATCCCAACTGATGCGATCTGGACAGATTTAATCACCAATTTCGGTTATACCATTGGCTTTCTAATTGCCATTTTGGGCCACATGCAGCTCTTTACCGAAAATACCATTACTACAGTTGTGCCCTTATTTAAGCCCTTTACATTGGACAAATTAAGAGCCGTGGGCCGTTTATGGGGGATTGTGATTCTATGTAATATCATTGGAACAGCTTTGGCGAGTTTATTCTTCTTGACCACTGACCTCTTTACTCCAGACATTGATAAAGCACTAGATGAGCTAGCGCATCATGTTGCATCTTTTTCTGCAATCCAGAACCTGCTTAAAGGGGTTATGTCGGGACTTTTAATTGCCGCATTGGTCTGGATGTTACCCTCTGTTAGCAATAAATTCCTAGTCATCTTTTTCATGACTTATCTGATAGGACTAGGCGACTTTACCCACGTTGTCGTTGGCTCTACCGAAATGTCCTATCTGGTCTGGCAAGGAGAAGCTTCTATTGGCGAATATCTATTTAATTTCCTGATCCCAACCACCATTGGCAATATTATTGGTGGTACAGGCGTGTTCACGCTACTGATTTACGGTCAGGTCACTGAAGAGTTGGAATAACAAGAAGCAATAAAAATTATTGCTCCTGCTGCCATCGGCGTTGCTGGAGGCGCTCACCTTCGACTTCACGTTTGTTTCTTGCCGACTCATAGAGTTTGGTTCCCTTCAACTCAGGCGGCAAATAGTCTTGCAACACAAAGTGCTCAGGGTAGTCATGAGGATAGAGATAATTAATTCCATAACCTTGCTGTTTCATCAGCTTGGTTGGCGCATTTCTCAAGTGTAAAGGTACTGGTAAATTTGCCGTTTTCTCAGCAAGTTCCAAGGCCTTATTAATCGCGAGGTAAGTACTATTACTTTTTGCACTGGTCGCTAAATAAACTGCTGTTTGACCCAAAATAATTCGAGCCTCAGGCATTCCCACCGCCTGTACAGAACGGAAACATTCACCTGCAAGCAATAATGCATTTGGATTCGAGTTTCCAATGTCTTCTGAAGCGGCAATCAACATACGTCTTGCAATAAAAACCGGATCTTCCCCACCTTTAAGCATCCGCGCCATCCAGTACAAGGCTGCGTCTGGATCACTACCACGAATCGATTTAATAAATGCAGAAACGAGATCGTAATGCTGCTCACCCGATTTGTCATAACGCGCAATATTTTGCTGAGCGACTTTTACCACCACAGCATTGGTAATGGTATTTTCAATTTCAGGCTCAAAAGTACTCGCAATTAAGTCCAGTAAATTAAGCGCTTTACGAGCATCACCTGCCGCAAACTGCAAAAGAGCATCGTACTCTTCAATATGAATATAACGTTCTTTTAATAATTTATCGGCTTGAAGTGCATTGTTGAGCAGCGTCTGAATTGCATCACTATCTAAGCTATTTAAGGTATAGACCTGACAACGTGATAAAAGCGCACTATTCACTTCAAAAGACGGGTTTTCAGTCGTCGCGCCTATTAAGGTAATTTTTCCTTTTTCTACCGCACCTAATAATGCATCTTGCTGAGATTTATTAAAGCGATGAATTTCATCAATAAAAACCACAGGTGTCAGTAAATCACCACTTTCTGCAATCACTTCACGTAATTCTTTTACACCCGTATTCAGCGCAGATAAGCTTACAAATGGGCGATCTATCGCTTGAGCCAAAAGTAAAGCAATCGTCGTTTTACCGACACCTGGCGGCCCCCAAAAAATAATAGAAGGCAAATGTCCCTGATCAATCATTTGACGTAGAGGTGCATGTTCACCTAACAAATGATCTTGCCCAATAATTTCAGACAAGTCTCTCGGGCGCAGGCGTTCAGGAAGTGGAATATGGGTGTCTGACATCTCAAATAGCTTTATCGTCTTTTCACTATAGTCTATTGCGTCTCACAGAAATCTACAATTTGAATCTATAAGACACATCCTTTATTTACAGGCTAACTCGAGGCCTTAAGAGAGTTTCTTACTCAGCTTCAATAGACGGGCTTTCGGACCGTCTTCAATTACCCAAATTGAACCGTCTTGTGCTTCATGTAAACCACGAATACGTTGCTTCATTTCTAATCTCTGCACTTCTTTTACCGGCTTATGCTCTAAATCTACAACGACAATGGCTTCGGAAGATAACCCGCCAATTAAGGCTTTATTTTGCCATACAGGAAATTGTTGCCCGCGATAAATAATCAAGCTCGACGGTGAGATTACCGGAGTCCAGTCTATCTCAGGTGCTTTAAATTCAGGACGAGTATTATGGTCTGGAATAGGTTGACCTGAATAATGGTCGCCATTTGAGACAATTGGATAACCATAATTTTCACCTTTGGTAATAATATTAAGCTCATCACCACCTTTAGGTCCCATCTCAACTATCCAGAGCTGTCCTTGGCGGTCAAAAGCCATACCTAAGGGATTACGGTGTCCAAGCGACCATATTTCCGCAGTGACGCCGCCTTGCTGATAAAAAGGGTTATCTACAACCGCCGAACCGTCATCATTTAAACGTAGAATTTTACCCAAGTTACTTTTCATGTCTTGGGCAGGGTCAAACTTTTGGCGCTCACCTGAACTCACCCACAGCTTACCATCTACGCCAAAAAGCATACGATGCCCATAATGGCCCTGTCCTGACACTTTAGGTACTTGCTGCCAAATTTGCTTTATATCGGTAAGTTTTGGTTGATTAGGATTAGATAAATCTAATTTCGCACGTGAAATCACTGCCCCAGATCCGCCTTGCCCTTTGGCTGCATAACTGAGATATATCCAGTGATTTTTGGCAAAGTCTGGGTGTAGAGCTACATCCCCTAAACCGCCCTGTCCGCCATAGTTCACCGCTGGAACATCCTGAACGTCTAGCACTTGTTTATTTTGGGGATTAAAAATTTTTAATTTGCCTTGTCGCTCAGTGACGAGTAACCGTTGGTCCGGCAAGCTGGTAATCGCCCAAGGTTCATTAAAATGTGTAATTGCCTCTAGCTGATAAGTTTGTTTGGCAGCATTGGTTTGCTCTGTTTTTGCAGTTGTATTTTGTTCAGGATTTTTTGAATTAGTATTATTGGAGCCACAGGCCATTAATAATAAGAAGCTACTGCATAACAAGGGGGCTGCTAGTCGTCTCATCATTTTTATCTCCTTTTGCTTTTATTTTTATATAACGGAGATCATTAAAAAATTTACGATAAAAGTGTTACTTTATTATACGCTGTAATTTAAATGCCCATCGGGAGCGTATTAACGCACCCAACGCACTACATAATCTTCTAAATCATCTTCATGTACATCAGTTTCAGGAATACAACGTCCTGCAACCGACTTTTTCGCCTTAACGACGCTTTGTCTCGTACCCGTATTTAAATAGTGCCAAGAAGGTAAATTCTTGCCTTCGTTCAAACGTTTATAGGCACAGCTTGATGGTAACCAATGAATGGTTTTTAAGCTTTCTGGCGTCAGTTGCAAACAGTCAGGTACTTGCTGTTGACGGTTTGAATAATCCGAGCAACGCCCTGTGCTGCAATCGAGTAACTTACACGCTACCTTGGTGTAAGCCACCTCATGGGTATCTTCATCTTCTAGCTTAACCAAACAGCATAAACCACACCCATCACACAAAGCTTCCCACTCAGCCTGTGTCAGCTGCTCTAGCGTGTAATTTTTCCAAAACATTGGACGAAGTGAGGTCTCGGTAGACATAAGTTTTTAACAGCTATATAGATAAAGCAAAGTGAGATTATAGCATTGAACTACACTGGGCTTAAGAAAATAAGCCGTATTTTTGGCATCACAAAATGATTGTTTAATATACATTTCAACCACATAAACGACACATTTCGTGCAAAAAACACGCTATATAGTAAAAAGACAATGAAAAATAAGGAGGACAGCATATGTTCCGTTGGGCAATAATTTTTGCAGTGATTGCACTCATTGCCAGTCTATTAGGGTTTGGTGGTGTTGCAGGGTTATCTAAAGACTTTGCCGTGATTTTATTAGTGATCGCTGTAATTCTCGCTGTTATTGGTTTTATTTCGCGAGGCCGAACCTAATTTAATTATGACCATATCAAAAAGAAGGAACTCGTTCCTTCTTTTTTATTGGCTGATTGTTTCTATGTTTTTCTTTTGATGTAGATTTTTATATAGTTATTCATATGGCTTTTATTTTTTATGCTTTAATCAAGCGTATTTAAATCAAGTTAAATTTCAGGATTAATGTCATGAGTACAGCAATTAAAACCCGTGAAATTCAATATACTGCACCAGATGGCAGCCATTTAATTGGTTACTTTGCAGCTCCAGAGAGTGAAAGCCCTGTAGCTGGTGTCATTATTGGTCCTGAGTGGTGGGGTCGTAACGAATACACTGAACAACGTGCGCGTGAACTTGCTGAACACGGTTATGCTGCACTTGCAATCGATATGTATGGCGATAAAAAAGTGACTACGACTGCGGCTCAAGCTTACGAATGGATGATGCAGACATTTGAAGAGTTAGACACGGTGACTGACCGCGCTAATGCAGGGCTTCAAACTTTAGCTGCTCAACCAGAAGTGAACAGTGAAAAACTTGCAGCGGTAGGGTTTTGCTATGGTGGCAAAGTAGTACTCGATCTAGCTCGCTCAGGTGCTCCTCTCAAAGCAATTGCGACATTCCATGGCACATTAACACCTAAGGCTCCTGCTCAAAAAGGCAACATTCAAGGTGAAGTTTTAGTTCTACATGGTGAACTAGACAGCATGGTCACCTTAGAAGATGTTGCTAATTTTGAAAAAGAGATGCAAGCTGCTGAGGTTAAACATGAAGTAGTGGTTTTAAAGGATGCTAAACATGGCTTTAGTAACCCGCTTGCAGATGAAAGAGCTAAAGCGAATGGTGTCGACCTTGGCTACAACAGCGAAGCGGAAAAACAAGGCCTTGCTAAAATGTACGCTTTATTAGAACGTACTTTAAAATAAAAGAAGCAAATTTGGAGCAAATGGTTCTTTTTTCGCATTTGCTCCCTTAAATCTTTATGACTTTGCAATATTTTTCCTGTATTTTTTAAACCATACTTCAATAAATATACTCCCGTTGAGCTAGAGCAAAGCCTAGTCTTATTTCCCGCACTCGGGGTTTAATGGAATAACATGAGAGGATACAACAATGACTGACAATAAATGTCCGTATTGCAATTTTGATGAATATGACATCATTGATAAGAATGAATTTGCTGTAATTTTACCTGACCCAAATCCGTTGTCTAAAGGCCACTGTGTAGTGACTCCACTGCGCCATGTAAGCTCGTTTTTTGATATTACCTCGAAAGAGCATGAAAGCTTATTGACACTTCTTGAAATTGCCCGTCATGAAACACAGCTTCGTCATCAACCAGCTGGTTTCCATATTGGCTTTAATGATGGTGAAGTATTTGGCCAGACTTCCGACCACTTCCACATTCATGTCATTCCTTACTATAAAAACCAACCGTTGAAACTTGATCAACGTTGGGGCGTAAAAGCGGATTAATCCTTTTTATGCTGGACAGAGACTACTCGTTTTAAAGTAGTCTCTGTTTGAACAGGCTCGTTCTGATTGCTTGCTTTAAACAAAACTTCTCCCCAATTTCAGCTATAATTTAGCCCTTACTTTTCTTCTATAGCTGTTCATGCCTGAATTTTCTTTTTCTGATGCCCTCTTAAACTGGTTCGATCAACATGGTCGTCATGATTTGCCATGGCAAGTCGCAGATGACCCATACAAAGTTTGGGTTTCTGAAATTATGCTACAGCAGAGTCAGGTAAAAACAGTTCTGCAATATTTTGACCGCTTTATGGAGCGCTTTCCAACGGTAGACGCTTTAGGTCATGCAACTTGGGATGAAGTCGCCCCTTATTGGGCAGGTCTTGGCTATTACGCTCGTGCCCGCAATTTGCATAAAGCCGCTGGTCTTGTAGCACAGCAAGGTAGGTTTCCTGAAACCCTAGAAGAATGGATTGCACTACCCGGCATTGGTCGCTCGACCGCCGGCGCGCTCATGTCTTTGGGTTTACGTCAGTACGGCGTCATTATGGATGGCAACGTGAAACGCGTTTTAGCTCGCTTCTTTGCCATTGAAGATGACTTAAGTAAGCCACAACACGAACGTGAAATGTGGAAACTCGCTGAAGAGCTTTGCCCTACACATCGCAACCATGACTACACACAAGCAATTATGGACTTGGGTGCAACCATCTGTACGCCTAAAAAGCCTCTTTGTTTATACTGCCCAATGCAAGCTCATTGTCAGGCTTACCAGCAAGGTTTAGAACAAGAATTACCTTTTAAAAAGCCGAAAAAAACACCCCCTGTTAAAACAGCAGATGTTCTTATTATTCAGTGTGAAGATGAGTGGTTCTGGCAACAACGCCCAGCTCATGGCCTATGGGGTGGTTTATTCTGTTTACCTATTTTAGAAAATGAACATGAACGACTGAACATAAGCCAGCAATTTAAACTACAGCCTCAGGCACAAACTTTTCAGATCAGCCATAGCTTCACTCACTTTACATGGTTACTTAATGCTCATGTGTTCCACGTGGAACCTGATCAAAAAGAACATCTGGCGATTGAACTTGAAGGCCAATGGCTGAGTCCGGAACAGGCCATTGCCAAAGGTGTACCAACTGCTATGAAAAAATTGATCTCGACAAGCCGTTCATGACATAGTGGTCAAAATAATTTTGATATAACTATGACAGGGAGTATTTCGTGCGACGTTTTGTTTCTCATTTCTCACTTGGCTTTCTTATTATTCTATTGGCTGCCTGTGCCAGCGCACCTAAAAAACCTACACCACTGTCGCCCGCTCAAATTAGTAAGCTCGAGAGTATGCAGCTTCCAAATCGACTCCCGGTTCCGGTAAAAGGTGTCGATCGAGACGAACTAAAAGACACGTGGGGTGCGGCACGCAGTCAAGGTCGTAGTCACGAAGGAATTGATATTTTGGCTCCACGTGGAACCAAAGTGTATAGCACAACCGAAGGACTAGTTGCCGATCTTCGTAATAATAACTTGGGTGGCAAAGTCATCTGGATTTTAGGCCCAGCAGGAACATGGCATTATTATGCTCATCTTGATGGTCACAAACGTGGCTTAAGTGTTGGTGACTATGTCAAAAAGGGCGATCTAATTGGCTATGTCGGCAATACGGGCAATGCACGTTATACTTCACCTCATCTCCACTATGGTCTTTACCTAAATGGTAAAGGACGTGGTGCTGTTAATCCTTATTCATATTTACGCTAGGAACATTTTATGTCGGAAGCGCTGATCAATCGCTTAGTAGAGTTTGCCGAGTCTGGCAACCAGCAAAAGATCATTTTAAATGGCAATAGCTATCAAGGCTGGATCATGGAAATCAGTGATGATGCCCTGCTAATCAGTACCGGTTTTTCAGATAAAGTTGGCAAAGACTTTTGGCTAAAGTTTGAAGACTTAACTCAAGCTGAACTGTATTATTGGGATACTCGCCCAAATGAATGGGTACTGTTTAAACTTTAAAATTCTAAGATAAATATAAGGAGCATTATCATGAAAACTCAACGTTGCGGATGGTGTTCCGACGATCCACTCTATATTGCCTACCATGATGAAGAATGGGGCAAACCGGAACATGACGAAGCACGTTTATTTGAAATGCTTTGCCTTGAAGGCCAGCAAGCTGGTTTATCTTGGATTACCGTACTGAAAAAAAGAGAAAGCTACCGTCAGCATTTTTTTAATCATCCGATTGCAGAAATTGCCTCATTCACAGATGATTTTTTAGAACTAAAATTATCCGATGCAGGCTTAATTCGTCACTTAGGCAAACTCAAAGCTATTCGTGATAATGCAATTGCTTGGCAAGCGCTCAAAGCACAAGTCGGTGATGTTCCTAAATGGCTTTGGCAGTTTGTAGATGCAGCTCCACAACACAATGATGTTGTAGATTATCGTAAGGCTCCTGCACAAACTGAACTCAGCGTAAAACTTTCCAAGACTCTTAAAAAGAATGGCTTCAAATTTGTCGGTCCAACCACTTGCTATGCTTTTATGCAAGCAGTAGGCATGGTCGATGATCATGAAAACGATTGTCAATTTAAAGCTTCATAACCCACTCGAACGGTTCAAATCCGCTTAAGGAGTTTCCGATGAGCAATAATACGATTCAGGCTTATGCCGCAATGCAAGCAGGTGAGAAACTGGTTCCCTACCAATTTGATGCAGGTGAATTACAACCGCATCAGGTTGAGGTAAAAGTTGAATACTGTGGTTTATGTCATTCTGATATTTCAGTTCTGAACAATGAATGGCGCTCGACTGTCTACCCTGTGGTTGCGGGTCATGAAATTATTGGACGAATTGTTGCTTTGGGTTCAGAAGCCAAAGGTCTACAAATCGGGCAACGTGTCGGCATTGGCTGGACTGCTGAAAGTTGCCAAGCCTGTGATGAATGTATTGGTGGTCAGCAAGTACTTTGTACAGGCGGAAGTGTTGCAACAATCGTCGGGCATGCTGGTGGTTTTGCCGATAAAGTCCGTGCAGGTTGGCAATGGGCTATTCCCCTCCCTGAAGATTTAGACGCTGAAAGTGCTGGTCCTTTACTTTGTGGCGGAATTACCGTTTTTGACCCACTACTCAAACATAAAATTCAAGCAACACATCATGTCGGTGTGATCGGTATTGGTGGCTTAGGTCATATAGCCATTAAGCTACTCAAAGCTTGGGGCTGTGAGATCACTGCATTTAGTTCCAACCCTGATAAAACAGAGGAACTTAAAGCAATGGGGGCTGACCATGTCGTAAATAGCCGCGATACCGATGCAGTAACAGCACAAAAAGGGAAATTCGATTTATTGCTAAGTACCGTGAATGTGACTCTAAATTGGTCTGCTTTTATTGCAACACTGGCACCAAACGGAACCTTACATTTCTTAGGCCTTACGCTTGAGCCTGTTCCTGTTTCTGTTGGCTCTCTTATTGGTGGTGCTAAGTCAGTGACTGGTTCACCTACAGGCTCACCTGCTGCACTACGTCAGCTTTTAAAGTTTGCTGCACGCAAAAAAATTGCACCTCAAATTGAGCTATTTCCAATGTCACAGCTTAATGAAGCAATTGAGCGTCTACATTCAGGTCAAGCACGCTATCGTATTGTGCTTAAAGCAGACTTCGCAGAATAAAACTAACTCACGACTTTCATCTGCTGTCGTGACCAGTTCGCCAAGTCTTTAATCGCTTGGCGGACATCTGCTGTTAACTCATGACCTGCATTTAAACGAATAAAGTGCCTATAGCGTTCATCCTCACCAAAAACATGGCCTGGTACTACGGTAATTCCCTGAGCTTGTGCAGTGTAATACAGCGCCAAGCTATCTACACTTTTAGGTAACTGTATCCATAATGCATAGCCACCTTCGGGCTGACTCAATGCGATTGGAATGCCTTCAAAGGCATTTAAAATACAACTACGATACTCCTCGACTTGCCGCATTAAATTTGGTCTTAACTGCTCTAAATGCTCTCTGTAAGCACGACTATAAATAAAATCAGCTAAACCTAACTGTAAAGGCGTATTCACCCCTATATTACTTACTAGCAGCTCAAGCTTTAAATTTTCTAACTTTGTAGTTAAACAAAACCACCCTACCCGATACGCACTCGACAAAGACTTAGAAACTGAACCACACCAAATCACATAACCTTCGCGGTCCCAATATCGAATAGGTAGTGGTCGCTCATTACTGTAGCCACATTCACCAAAAATATCGTCTTCAATAATAAAACACTGATACTTTGCGGCTAATTCAGCAATCTTCTTTTTCTCTGCATTGCTAAAACAATATCCTAAAGGGTTCTGGTAGTTCGCAGTCATTAAATAAACCTTAGCCAAACCTTGCTGCATTAAGGACTCTAAACGCTCAAGATCAATGCCACGATGATCGGCAGGAATCTCAACAATCTGTCGTTTTAAACTTGCTAATAACTGTAAATGACCATTATAGGTAGGCGTAGGAATAAGAATACTATCGCCCACTTCAGTAAGCTTCTGAATCACTAAAGACAAAGCAGGCATACAGCCATTGGTAATAAAAATATCTTCAGGCGCGATATAAATGCCATCTTCACGCCAATGATCAGAAAGTGCTTTTCTTAATTGCTCATGTCCTTGTTTATTACAATAGAGAAAATCTTGAGGCTGACAATTTTTTAAAGCGCGTTGAATAGAACGACGTAAACCCTCTACCGGAATAAAGTGCGGCGTTAACTGGATCGAACCCAACGGTACAAGATGACTTTGTAAAGCAGCTTCCTGAATTTGGTTATGCAACTCCAGATTGGAAACATGTCGAGGCAAAGATAAAAAATCTGGGCTATCTGGAATAGGACTAGATTGGGTACGAGCAACTACAAAATAACCCGACTTCGGCTTTACATAAATGAGTCCCCTCGCCTCAAGCAATTCATAGCAACTTTTTGCCGTACTTAAGCTAATGCTGTGCTGACGAGCGAAATCTCGTAAAGAAATAAGCTTCTGATGAGGTTTAAGTTCATCTTGATAAATACGATGTGCTAATTGATTGGCAAGAACCTGATATTGAAAAGTCATTCTGTGCTGCTTTTTTAAAAATTTCTGTATCTGTACTGGTTTATAGAACACCTTTAGGCTATAGAAATCAACTCAAAGAGTAGTAAAGCCATGAAATTAAAAGTTATATTGTTATTTACTATTGTTTTAGCGGGTTGCCAACCACAGCCCAAAAATGAGCAGCACAGACACACGATTTGCCAAAGCCTCATAGAAGGTTATTTAAAAATGACCAACCAACAGGATTATAAATTAGAACAGCGCACTGATGATGAGACCTATACGATTTCTCATTATAAATATAAACGTAATAACTCAAACGAAGTTGTCATGGTGAACTCGGTTTATTCGAATTTGTATTTTAGCTGCCGAGAACAACAACAAAGCTATTTCTTATCTCAACATTCATCACAAGGACAAACGACTCCAATTTTAGAAGTTCATTTTCCAAGTGATGCTTATGGTAAGTTTAGAGACAGGTTTTAAAACCATCTTGTAATTGCTCTGCCAAAAACTCAATGAATAAACGGATTCGTTTTGGTAGATGTTCTTGTTGATAATACACAGCATGGATGCTTTGAAGCTGTAGTTCTATCTGGTCTTCAAATAAAGCAACTAAACGACCTTCTTCTAAATCTTTCCAAACCATAAACTCTGATAAACAAGTAATACCATGTCCACGTAATGCAAGCTGGCGGACGGTTTCCCCATTTGAAGCTTTAATATGAGGTTGAGCTACAAAGTAGTCAGTCCCAATTTTTAGGGGCCACGTATTTAAGTGGGCAGGTTTGGTGAAGCCTATCAGTTCATGTTCGTTTAATTCTTGTGGTTGCTGAGGATAACCTGCTCGGTTTAAATATTCAGGGCTAGCAACCATATACAAACGACTTTTACATACCAATTTGGCACGCATACTAGAGTCATTGAGCTCACCAAATCGAAATGCAACATCAGTTTTATGCTGCAATAGATCAATCACCTGATCATTGCTATTTAATTCAATTTCAATATGAGGATATCGCTTGCGAAACGCGTGCATTAAAGGAGCAACCACATGTAAAACAAAAGGTGTTGCCGAATCGATTCGTATAAGACCCGAAGTATCTTGATCCGATTTTTGTAATTCTTCTTCGGCAGCATTCAGTTCATTTAATATTTTACGAGCCTTTACCAGAAACTGCTGCCCTTCTTGAGTGAGTTTCAACTTACGTGTCGTTCGCTCTAACAAAGTCACATCTAACTTAGCTTCCAAGCGTGTTAATGAGCGGCTTACCCCTGAAGGTGTTTGTTTGAGGTGATCTGCCGCCGCAACAAAAGAACCTGTATCAACGATTGCAATAAACGCTACCAGCTCTTCAATAGTTGATTTCATGTCTTATTCCATTATTGACTAATGATCAAAGATATTTTGCTTATTCATGTATTTTTTCGCAACAATAAAAAAAGCAAAATGCATGTCATGTTAAATGATTATTCAAATTTAGGTGAACACATGAATATCCCACGTTTTGGTCTAGGTACTTTCCGTCTTCAAGAACAAGCGGTGATTGATTCTGTTAAAACTGCTTTAGACGTAGGTTACCGTGTAATTGATACTGCTCAAATTTATGGAAATGAAGCAGCGATTGGTCAAGCGATTGCCGAAAGCGGTGTATCACGTCAGGACCTATTTCTAACCACAAAAATCTGGGTAGATAATTTTGCGCAAGATAAGTTTATTCCAAGCTTAAAAGAGAGCTTAGAAAAGCTTCGTACTGACCATGTCGATTTAACTTTGATTCACTGGCCAGCACCGGATTTAGGCGTTTCGATTCCTGAAATCATGCAGCTTTTACTTGAAGCAAAACAACAGGGCTTAACTAAACAAATTGGTATTTCAAACTTCAATATTGCACTTACTCAACAAGCAATTGACACAATTGGTGTAGAGCATATTGCAACAAACCAGATTGAACTAAGTCCTTATCTTCAAAACCATAAACTTGTAAATTTCTTACAAGAGAAGAAGATTGATGTTACTTCATATATGACGCTTGCGTACGGCAAAGTGCTTCAAGACCCTGTTTTAGCTGAAATTGCAGCAGCACATAAAGCAACAACAGCGCAAATTGCACTTGCATGGGCATTGCAACGTGGTTTTGCAGTCATTCCATCTTCGACTAAACGTGAAAACCTGATTAGCAATTTAAAAGCACAGGATATCGAGTTAACTTCAGCTGAAATGCAAATGATTGCTGAACTCGACCGTAACAGTCGTGAAGTTAGCCCAGAGCCATGGGCACCAGTTTGGGACTAAACTCATGAACACTCAATCAAATACGGCGTTCTCGTTACTGGCATTGGCAATTGGTGCCTTTGCTATTGGCACTACGGAATTCTCTCCAATGGGATTACTTCCGAATATCGCTAATGATTTAGGTATTTCAATTCCAACAGCCGGAATGCTAATTACGGGCTATGCACTTGGCGTCATGCTAGGTGCCCCATTCATGACCCTGTGGTTTGGTGGTTTTGCTAGACGTAATGCACTGATTTTTCTGATGGCAATCTTTACGGTGGGTAACCTGATCGCAGCGTTTTCACCAAGCTATATGAGCTTATTAGGTGCACGTCTCATTACGAGCCTTAACCACGGTGCCTTCTTCGGGATTGGCTCTGTTGTAGCAGCGAGTATTGTACCCGCGCACAAACAAGCCAGTGCTGTGGCAACTATGTTTATGGGTTTAACCATTGCCAATATTGGTGGTGTACCGTTGGCAACATGGGTAGGACAAAACATTGGCTGGCGTATGTCGTTCCTTGCAATTTCCTTACTGGGTGTGATTACCATGCTCGCTTTATGGAAAGCATTACCGCAAGGTATGGTTGCCCAAAAACCAAATGTGAAAGCTGAGTTGAAAGTATTAACACGTGGCCCTGTGGTACTTGCATTACTTACCACCGTACTCGGTGCAGGTGCAATGTTTACGCTTTATACCTATATCGCGCCAAGTTTGACTGAGTTTACTCATGCTTCACCGACCTTCATTACTTTTATGTTGGTGTTGATTGGTGTCGGTTTCTCAATTGGTAACCATTTAGGTGGTCGCTTTGCAGATTTATCCATTAACAAAACTCTGATTGGTTTCTTAGTTCTGTTAATTGTAATGATGGTGACTTTCCCAATCCTTGCACAAAGTCATATTGGCGCAGCCATTGCCTTAGTGATCTGGGGTGCCGCAACCTTTGCTTTAGTTCCACCTTTGCAAATGCGTGTAATGTCAGTTGCTCATGAAGCACCGGGCCTTGCCTCTTCAGTGAATATCGGTGCCTTTAACTTAGGTAACGCAGTTGGAGCAGCAGCAGGTGCGTTAGTACTCGATTTAGGTTGGGGTTATAGCGCAGTATCATTTGCTGGTGCATTACTGGCTGGGTTAGGTTTGTTACTGGTTTTATTCCAAATCAAACGAGAAAACAGCCCGACACAAGCTTTACAACAATGTTCAGACTAATAAAAAAAGCGCCTGAAGTCAGGCGCTTTTTTTATTGCTTATTATTTTAAAATATCGGGCAATTTAGGTTGCTCATAAATCGGGTTCATTACTTCCCGCTTCATTTTAAGCAGCATTTGATACGGTTGCTGCTGAACAAACATATTTACAAAGCTTAAAGGAATTGAACCCGCTGGGTCAGCATAGCCACTCGTGGTTACTTTAACTTTGTTGTTCGCTAGTTTCTGGAACGTCCATTCACCTTCATAACGAGTTAAACGAACCACATCGGGTTGAATCGGATAATTACTATTAATTGCTGTGTTCTTAATCGTAATAACGCCATTAGCAGCTTTACTCATTTTTCCTTTCACCACAACATCGCGGTCTTTTAGCGGAAAAGGAAAATCCAACACCATATATAACGTAAATTCACCCTTTTTCTCATCCTGAGACAGCATTTCAACTTTACCCATATAAGGCACCCATTGCGCTGCGCGTTTTACATCTAAAATCACCGCAACAGCACGTTCAATAGGTACATCAAAGGTTGTTTCAGCTTTGTATTGAAAGACTGGGTTATCAGCCTTTTGATAGGTCCACACTTTAATATGATTACGGTCAAGGCTAAGTTTCGCCTTGTCTGTAGAGGCAGCCCCTGCATAGAGGCTGCTTAAGCAAAGAAGAGTGGTCAAAGCAATTTGTTTTTTATTCATGTTCTGCTCTATCTTGTTTTTCTCGCCACATATGCGACGTATACAGATGGTTTACACCTGTACGTCGTTCAATCCTAAAACATCTTTCATGTCGTATTTGTGCGCTTCACGACCTACAACCCATGCTGCAGCTCGTACTGCACCAGCAGCAAAGTTCATACGGTTCGTGGCTTTGTGAGTGACTTCAACACGCTCACCCTCACCAATAAACATGACAGTATGTTCACCTACAATATCGCCACCACGGATGGTTTCAAAACCAATGGTTTGGCGATCACGTGGACCGGTATGCCCTTCACGGCCATAAACAGCAACTTCTTTTAAGTTACGGCCTAAAGTATCAGCAATCGCTTCACCCATCATTAACGCTGTACCAGATGGTGCATCTACTTTATGACGATGGTGAGCCTCAATCACTTCAATATCTACTGTATCGCCAAATACTTTTGCTGCAAGCTCAAGTAACTTGATTGATACATTTACGCCAACAGAATAGTTTGCAGCATATACAACAGGTATATGTTTTGCCGTTTCATCAAGCTCAGTTTTTTGTTCATCGGACATTCCCGTTGTCCCAATCACGATAGCTACCCCAGCTTCACGACATAGCTTTAGATGCTCAGATGTTGCAGCAGGAGTCGAAAAGTCAATTACAACGTCACAGTCTTTAAGAACCTCAGCCAAGCTTCCCGTAAGCTTCACTCCAATTGAACCCACTCCTGCAAGTTCACCAGCATCAGCACCGATTAAAGTACTTTCTGGGCGTACAACAGCGGCTCCCAATTGATAACCTGCTTGTTGTACTGCCTGAATAAGTATACGACCCATACGGCCGCCTGCACCCAAAATACCAATGCGTGGAGCTGCTGACATAATCCTTCCCAATCTTGTGTTTTACGTAATTGGCTTACTATATCAAAACTCTTTGCTCACAATAAAAAGTAAAAAATATTTTTTAAGATGCACCGAAATTTAATCAGTTTTCACAAAAGTTAAAGAATTGATCTGCACACTACGGACCCACGAATGAAAAAAAGATGACTATAAGGAGTTCAGCATGCATTCGAAAATTATGGGCTTAATAGCCGTTATGGGGATGATGAGTTCAGTAGCATTTGCAGAGCCTGCAATCCAACCTGGGGACACATTAGAAAGCTTATCTAAAGCACGCATTACCACAAACGTAAATACTCAAGCAGCAACACCTACACCTCAAACAAGCGTAGCAAGCAATACCACTGCTGAAGTTAAAGTTGAAGATATCGACCCGATCATTGAAGAAAAAATCGCAGAAGTAGAAACAGTAAAAATAGCTGTAAAACCAGTTACTCAGGCTACTGTCGAGGCTGTAGTAGCTCCAGTTGCATCAAGCGAATTTATTGTAAGTGTTGACGATATTGATGTCGCTCATCCGACAGAGTAATCGGTAGTCATTTTCTTTTAAGCAGAATAAAAATAATAAGATGAATCAGCGCAATAAAAAGGCGGATATTTTGAATATCCGCCTTCTTTTTAATTTACGATCTAATCAAGCATTAATCGAATAAACGATCAAAGAATGATTTTTTCTTTGGTGAAGAAGCACTGTCTTCACCATCGAAAGATGCTTGTAATTCTTTGAGTAATTCACGTTGACGAGACGTTAAGTTGACTGGTGTTTCTACCACAATACGGCAAAGTAAATCACCCACCATGCTGCTACGTACAGGGCGAACACCCTTACCACGTAAACGGAATAATTTACCTGTTTGAGTTCCCTCAGGGATCTTCAAGCTAACGCGGCCTTCCAAAGTCGGGATTTCAATTTCTTTACCAAGTGCAGCATCAGCAATGCTTACTGGTACGTCCATATATAAATCGGCGCCATCACGTTGGAAAATTTCGTGTTCACGAACAACCACTTCAACGTATAAGTCACCCGCTTGACCATCACGGATAGCCTCGCCTTTACCACTTAAACGAACGCGATCACCATTATCTACACCCGCTGGAATAGTAACTTCCAATGTTTGCTGGCGATCAGCTACACCTGAACCATGACATGCATGGCATGGGTTTTTAATAATTTTGCCTTGGCCACGACATGTGCCACAAGTTTGTTGTACAGAGAAGAAACCTTGCTGCATACGTACTTGTCCTGAACCATGACAAGTTTTACAGGTTTCTACATCTTTTGGATTTTGAGAGCCTTTACCATCACACACATCACATGGTGCCGGAGCAGTAAAGGTAATGGTTTTCTTAACCCCTTTTACAGCTTCCTCAAGGGTAAGTTCCATGACATAGCGTAAGTCTGAACCGCGACGTTGGCGTTGCTGACGTCCGCCGCCACCAAACGCTCCACCAAAGATATCACCGAACTGGCTGAAAATATCTTCTGCACTGAAACCACCAAAGCCACCACCAGCGCCACCAAAGCCGCCTTCAAATGCATTATGTCCCATACGGTCATACATGCTGCGCTTTTCGCTGTCGGATAAAATCTCATAAGCTTCAGAAGCTTCTTTAAACTTTTCTTCTGCTTCGGCATTGTCAGGGTTTCTGTCAGGATGATATTTCATCGCCAATTTACGATAGGCTTTTTTGATCTCATCATCACTTGCGGTTTTTGAAACGCCTAAAACCTCATAATAATCACGTTTAGCCATGTTTGGCGGTGCTCCTCACGGAAATTTTATCAATACTCTATTGCCGACTAAATGGGGGGCTTTAGCCGAATTTACAAGGGGAAAACTTTCAAAAAACAGATATATTAAAAAACTGCCTTATTTTTTAAATATTTAGACAAGCCTTTTAACCATGCATTTAATAAAAATAACCAAGCAATAGCGCTAAAAACAACACCAGCAACTGTTGATGCCGTTACCCAAAGGTTGCTGTTCCATGCAAAAAAGAAGAGAGGAATAAACCAAACAACAGCAAAAACTGACATGAAGAGGAATAGAATACCATTGCGCATAACCCAGAGCGCATGAGCATGAATCCAAACTTCCGCATCATCCACAACAGCTACTTTACGAGCGACCAGATAAGCAAAGGCCGCAAAAATAACCGTAAACAATGCAAGAAACATGAACGCATAAGAAATTACAATATAACGGCGATGCTGTTCGATATGGTCTTGCCCCATCTGTATTTCACCTCAATTCACTGCACTTTGCCTATTTTTTATGCAGTGAAATAATCCTGTATTTTTTGTGTAAAGACAGGTGCTACTATATTGGACTTTTCAATATTTCGCACCTTTATTCACAAAAAATTTATGTATTTTATGCTGTTTTTTTCACCTTAAACCACGCAGCATACAATGCAGGTAGGAAAAACAATGTCAGCAAGGTCGCTACAATCAGTCCACCCATAATTGCAACAGCCATTGGACCGAAGAAAATACTTCGCGAAAGTGGAATCATGGCTAGCACTGCTGCCAAGGCTGTAAGAATAATTGGACGGAAACGGCGTACCGTTGCATCAATAATCGCTTCCCACGTTGGATGCCCTGCTTGCCGATCTTGTTCGATCTGATCAATCAAAATAAGCGAGTTACGCATAATCATGCCGGACAAGGCAATGGTTCCTAGCATGGCCACAAAACCAAATGGCTTATTGAATAAAAGTAAGAATAGAACTACCCCAATTAAACCTAATGGTGCGGTCAAGAACACAATCGTTGCTCTCGACAAACTCTTCAGCTGAATCATGAGTAATGTCATGACCACTGCCAAGAACAATGGCATACCAGCATTGACCGAACTTTGCCCACGTGCTGACTCTTCTACAGTTCCCCCGACTTCAACGAGGTACCCACTTGGTAACTCAGCGCGTAATTTATCCATTGATTCCGCTAACTCGCCAACAACAGTCGCTGGCTGCAATTTGGTACGAATATCTGCACGCACGGTAATCGTTGGTAAACGGTTACGATGCCAGATCAGGCCATCTTCAAACTTATATTCAATTTTCGCAATCTGGGCTAAAGGTACAGTTGTTCCATTGGCTGTTGGTACCGCTAAACTTGCCAGTGAAGCTACTTCAACACGCTCAGCTTGATCACCACGTAAGCGGATCTCAATCAGTTCACGCTTTTCACGATACTGTTCAATTGCACTACCTGTAATTGAAGCATTCAGGAAATTCGCCAAATCCACACTAGACACACCCATTTGTCGAGCACGGTCTTGATCAATTTGAATTGCAATGATCTTGCTCGGCTCGCCCCAGTCTAAATGCACATTGGTGGTATTCGGGTTTTCACTAATGACCTTAGCAACCTGCTGCGCCTCTTTACGTACCAGATTGAGATCTTCACCTGACACGCGATATTGCAACGGATAACCCACAGGTGGACCATTTTCCAGTAATGACACACGAGTACGAACTTGTGGAAGTAATTGCTTAATTTGGGTTTCTAGCGAGCGACGAATTTCATCACGGTCATCAAGTGAAGTGGCTAAAACCACAAATTGTGCAAAGCTGGCTTGTGGTAATTGTTGGTCTAAAGGTAAATAAAAACGCGGTGAACCTGTACCCACATAGGCCACATAGTTATCAATACCTTTTTGTTTAGACAGGAACTGTTCAACCTTTTTCACCGCTTGTTCTGTAGCGGTTAACGAAGCGCCTTCTTCAAGTTTTAAATCGACTAAAATCTCGGTACGGTTTGAAGGCGGAAAAAACTGCTGAGGAACCATTTTAAACATCAGCACAGAAAGTACGAATATCCCAACCGTTGTCGCAATTACAGTTTTACGATAGGTCACGCAAAACTCGACCATTTTCCTAAAACGTAAATAGAAACTAGATTGATAAGGATCGTAATGGTGGTGGTCCTGTGAAATCTCGATAGTTTGTGGTTGCGGTTTTTTCGTTAATCTTGCCCATAAACGAACATACCAAGGTGCTTGATGCCCAGTCTTGGTAAAATCAGGCAGTAGTTTTTCACCCAAATAAGGCACAAATAAAACTGCGGCAACCCAAGACACCAATAATGCAATAGTCACCACCTGAAAGATCGAACGCGTGTATTCGCCCGTACTAGACTGTGCCGTAGCAATAGGTAAAAAGCCCGCTGCCGTAATGAGTGTCCCTGTCAGCATTGGAAAGGCCGTTGTTTTCCACGCAAATCCGGCGGCCTTAATTCGGCTATAGCCCTGCTCCATCTTAATTGCCATCATCTCGACTGCAATAATCGCGTCGTCGACCAATAGGCCTAAAGCTAAAATCAGAGCGCCTAGAGAAATCTTATGTAGCCCGACATCGAATATATTCATGCCGGCAAAGGTCATTGCTAAAACCAAAGGGATGGAAAAAGCGACCACTAAACCTGTACGGAAACCTAAAGAGAAAAAGCTTACTAACAAAACAATAATGACAGCTTCAGCAAGTACTTTCACAAACTCATGAATACTACGTTGTACTGCTACAGGTTGGTCCGACACCTTCTGTAGTTTCATGCCTAAAGGCAAAGTCTTTTGCAGTTGGGCAAATTCCGTTTCTAGGTTTTTACCCAAGGCAATAATGTCACCGCCTTTACGCATCGATACGGCAAGGCCAATACCATTTTCACCCATGAAACGCATACGAGGCTGAGCTGGTTGACTAAAACCGCGGTAGACATCAGCGACATCACCAAGTTGAATGGTTTTGTTGCCTACCAGTAACGGCGTTTTCTTAATTTCATCAACGCTTTGTAAATGCCCACTTACACGAATTTGAATACGGTCCGTACCGGTTTCAAAGAAACCAGCGCTTGCCATACTATTTTGCTTTTGTAAGGCTTCTTGAATTGCAGAAAGAGGAATACCGAGCTGAACTGCTTTAGTGTTTGAAATCTCAATCCAGATTTTTTGGTCTTGTAAGCCAACCAATTCGACTTTGCTAACATCCTTGACGCGTTGCAACTGTAATTGCAAACGATCGGCATATTCTTTGAGTAGTGCATAGTCAAAGTCCTTGCCTGTCAGTACATAAATATTACCGAAAGTATCACCGAACTCATCATTGAAAAAAGGACCTTGTACACCACTTGGGAGTTCAGTGCGAATATCATTGACCTTTTTACGAACGTTGTACCAAACATCAGGAATCTGTGCCGACTTCAATGAATCCTTGGCAAAGAAAGTGATCATTGACTCACCCGGACGGGAGTAGGCCATAATCTTTTCATACTGCCCTGTCGTCATCAGCTCCTTTTCAATCCGGTCAGTCACCAGCGTTGAAACCTCTTTGGCAGTCGCTCCAGGCCAGTAGGTTTTGACGACCATTACCTTAAAGGTAAAAGGCGGATCTTCACTTTGAGATAGTTTTGAATAAGAGATTGCACCGATAATGCCAAGCAACAGCATGAAATAAAGGATAATGCCTTTATTATTCAGTGCCCATTCCGAGAGATTGAATTTCATGGCTTCGTTGCTCCCTGAATTTTCACCGCACGGTTTTCACGGTCAATCGGGTGAATCTTCTGCTTATCGCGTAGCAAATGAACCCCACCAATCACAACCCAATCATTTGGTGTTAAACCAGTTAACACGGGTACACTATCTCTGCCATATGCCCCAACTGTTACAGGTACTTTACGTAAAGTTTGGTTGGCATTGACTACCCATACATAAGCTTGATTATCTGTAGCTGAAACACTCGAAAGTGGCACACTCATGACATTAGTTTGAGTCGAGCTAAAAAATACGCGTGCACTTTGTCCAAGCTGAATAGCAGATTGGCCTTCTTTGAGAGCTACCTTAACTGTAAAGGTGCGAGACTGATCAGCCGCAGGAGAAACTTCACGTACATATCCGGCAAATTTTTCATTCGGTTTAGACCACAAAGTTATCCATGCCGCTTGGCCAACTTTAATCTCACTAACTGCTTGTTCTGGTACACCGATGACCACCTCACGTTCACCATCAATCGCCAATTGATAAGCCGCTTGTCCTGCTGAAACGACTTGTCCAATTTCAATATTACGCGCTGTAATTACCCCGTTTTTATTAGAAACGAGTTGGTTATAACCAGTTTGGTTTGCAGAAACTTCATAGTTAGAGCGGGCTTGTTGTAACGCTGCTTGCGCCGCGTCGTACTGATTTTTAACCGTATCAAATTGTGAACGGCTTACTGCATTGACAGGTAATAATTGTTGAAAACGTTTAAGTTCATCTGATGCTGTTTTCGCTGCTGCTTGTGCATTCTGTAATTGAGCTTTGGCAGCATTTAATTGTAGCTGTGCATCTGCTACATCGAGTTTTGCTAATACTTGTCCAACTTTAACTCGGTCGCCCACATCGACATAGCGAGCCGTAACTTGTCCACCCACACGAAATGCCAAGGCTGTTTGTTGTCGAGCCTGTACATCTCCTGCATAGCTTTTTAATTCGTTTAGTGTGGTCGAAGGCTGCGTCACCATCACATAGGGTATTTCTTCTGTTTTGGGAGCCTCTTTACTACACCCCATTAATGTGACCGTGCAAACAATCACCATACTCATGATGAGAGGTTTTAACAGATTCATATCTTATCGCTCTTATTCAAACTGGTTTTTTAAGGCACAATATGTTTGCATCATAGTTCGTTTATTTTTTAATTAATATACCCATGGGTACATTAATTAAAGAAAAACTTATAAATATTTATTTTTTTAAACTTTTATTAGAGGGTTTTGTGCAAACAGTTAATCAAAGTGGTCGTCCTAAAGATCTGGAAAAGCGTGCTCGTATCCTACAAGCCGCTAAAGCTATTTTTTTAAAATCTGGCTATCACGGTACCAGCATGAACCAGATTGCACAGGAAGCCGGAGTTACTAAACTCACGGTTTATAACCACTTTCAAGACAAAGCAAACCTGTTTATCTGCGCGATTACAGAAACTTGTGAAGAGACTCTAGGCACTAAACCATTTGAATTAGATGCATCGGCAGATTTTTATCAAACACTCTATACGGTGTGTTCACGTGCCTTACAGATTATTTATTCACCTGAAGCATTAAAGCTTGAACATGTGTTATTTGAGCTCGCAGCAGAAGAAAGCCCTTTAGCTGAACAATTTTTCACGGCATCCCATACTCGACTTCAAAATCTGTTAGTTGCGTTCTTCCAAAAAGCAGCTGAGCTAGGTTTTATTCAGGCCGATGATCCCGTTTATCAAACAGAGCTTCTTTTAACGTTGTTGCTTGGTGTACGTCACCATAAGGTTCTACTTAGAATTATTGCTGTACCCAATGCGCAAGAGTTAGACCATATCATTCAAGATGCAATTCATTTATTCCTGCTCAAATATCGGAATTAAACCAAAGTCCGATTGCCAAAAGTTGCACTGAGTGCATGTCATCTTTTAAGTCACCATAAGCGAATTAAATGTTATTTTTTAAGCAAAAATTCACATTTTCTTACGCTCAAAGCTTGGAATGTTTGTTAATCGCGCTATATTCGATAAGAATAAGAACAGGAGAAAAATAGCATGGTTCAGCAAATCGATGCGCCACTGCGTGAGGATGTCCGCTTACTTGGCAATTTGTTAGGTGAAACCCTAAAACAACATGCAGGACAAGAACTGTTTAATCAGATCGAGCAAATCCGTGCGCTTGCCAAAGGTGCACGTGATGGTCAAGCTGAAGCCGAAAAGCAATTAGAACAATTATTTTTAGAATTGCCCGATGAAGAGCTATTGCCTCTTACCCGCGCTTTTTCTCATTTTTTAAATTTTGCCAATATTGCCGAGCAATACCATGTCGTGCGTAGCCGCAGACAGGCAGAGTTTGATTCGGAGGCTAATTCTCCGAATCCACTTGTTCACCTATTTCAAAAATTTAAAGATAAAAGTATTTCGACAGAAAAACTATTCCAGCAAATTTGTGACCTTAATATTGAACTGGTACTTACGGCGCACCCAACCGAGGTAAGCCGTCGTACCCTCATTCAAAAATATGATGATATCAATGCTTGTCTTTCACAGCTTGATCAGCAAAAACTTACTCCGCGTGAACGACAAAATGCACTTGCCAACTTAAAGCAACAAATCAGTTCGGCATGGCAAACAGATGAAATTCGCCAGCACCGCCCAACCCCTGTTGATGAAGCAAAATGGGGCTTTGCAACCATTGAACAAACACTTTGGAATGCTGTGCCTAAATTTATTCGTGAGTTAAATGAGTTGGTTCAAGATAATTGCCAACAAAACTTACCCCTTAACATTGCGCCGGTACGCTTTGCTTCTTGGATGGGTGGAGACCGTGATGGCAACCCAAATGTTACTCATCAAATTACCCAAGAAGTACTGTGGTTATCTCGCTGGCAAGCTGCTGACCTTTACCTAAGAGATATCGAAAACTTACGTTGGGAACTTTCAATTCAAACGTGTTCCGAAGAAATGATTCAAGCGATTGGTAGCCAACATGCAGAACCTTATCGCGAGTATTTACGTGCAACACGCGAGCGTTTAAAAGCGACTCGTCACTGGTTAGCGCAGCGTCTACAAGGTTTAGAAGCAGATGACAGCAATGTCATTAAAAGTAAAGATGAACTCTTACAGCCTTTATTGCTGTGCTATCGCTCTTTAATTGACAGTAACCTTCCTGAAATTGCGAATGGTCAACTTCTCGACTTTATCTATCGTGTGAACTGTTTTGGTATTGAATTACTTAAACTCGATATTCGCCAAGAATCAGGTCGCCATCGCCAAGCCATTTCAGCCATTACCGAATATTTAGGTTTAGGTAATTTTGAGTCATGGACTGAGCAAGCACGCCAAAACTTCCTCATTCAGGAACTACAAAGCAAACGCCCACTTTTACCAAAATATATTAATGAGCCAGAAGGTAGTTTGATTGGCCACCCAGATGTTCAAGAAGTATTTGCAACTATGCGTACTTTGGCTGACCAACCGCCTGAGTCGTTAGGGGCTTATATTATTTCGATGGCTGAATATCCAAGTGATGTTTTAGCGGTGTTGTTATTGCAAAAAGAAGCAGGTATTCAACATCCTTTACGTGTCGTGCCTCTGTTTGAAACTTTAAAAGATTTAGATGGCGCTGCAACTACCATGAATACGCTGTTCAATATGCACTGGTATAAGCAGCATATTCAAGGCAAACACGAAGTCATGATCGGTTACTCCGACTCAGCAAAAGATGCTGGCTTCATGTCTGCCAACTGGGCGCAATATCGTGCTCAAGAAGAACTGACTGCAATTGCTCGTACACACGGCGTACAGTTGACCCTATTCCACGGTCGTGGCGGCTCAATTAGCCGTGGTGGTGCTCCAACCCAACAGGCACTATTCTCACAGCCACCAGGTTCAATCTCTGGCGCAATTCGTGTGACAGAACAAGGTGAAATGATCCGCTTCAAATTCGGTCTAGAAGGTATTGCGATGCAAAACCTTGAAATCTATACCGCAGCAACACTTGAAGCGACATTGTTGCCACCACCAGAGCCTAAAGCCGAATGGCGTGAACTCATGAACCGTATGACAGATCATTCTGTGAAGGTTTATCGTCAAACAGTGCGTGAAAACCCACATTTTGTGAAGTATTTACGTACCGTCACGCCTGAGCTTGAGTTACAAATGTTGCCTCTAGGCTCGCGTCCAGCAAAACGTAAAGTCAGTGGTGGCATCGAGTCTTTACGTGCCATCCCATGGGTATTCGCATGGACTCAAATCCGTTTGATGTTGCCTGCATGGTTAGGTACAGGTGCTGCCATTAATGAAGTGATTGCCGATCAGCAAAAAGCAACACTTGATGAAATGCTCCAGCAATGGCCTTATTTCCAGACGCTCATTGATATGTTGGAAATGGTATTGTCTAAAGCCGATGCCAACATTGCACTCTATTACGAATCTCATTTAACTGAAGATGAAGATTTAAAAGTACTCGGCAACCAATTACGTCAGCGCCTAAAAGATGCTGTTGAAACGCTACTTAAATTGAAAGATGAATCAAAGCTTCTGAGCAACAACGAGGTTCTTGACCAATCTATGCAAGTGCGTAAACCGTACTTACTTCCTTTGCATCTTTTACAAGCTGAACTCATGAAACGCCGCCGTGATTATCTTGCTGAGCGTCAGGCAGAACATACCCCTGTTGATCATGCACTTATGGTGAGTATTGCGGGTATTGCTGCTGGTTTACGTAATACGGGCTAAGCTGTTTTTACCAATCGTTTGACAAGGCAGTACATCACCGATGTGCTGCTTTTTACTTGCAAAGTTCCCCATTTTTCATAAATTTTCCCCGATTTTATATTTTTTTAAATATTTTTTAAAAATCATAAAATTAAGTTTTATTATAAAAAAATAACTAATTCCTTATATTTAGAATTCTTAAAATTATACCAATCGTTAAAAAATAATTACTTTTCACTCACATACTGCTCACCAGAGATTAAATGCTTTCCAAAGAAAGAGTATCATTGCACCAATTAAAGAATAATGAGCTCATTTTATGTCCAACTGGTTTCCAAAATGGCAGCCTTACCAAGGTGATGTTGACCATCGACCGGTCTCTACCAATGAATATCTCCCCCCAGTTCAAAGTGCCATTTTAGGCATCCAACATGCATTTGCCATGTTTGGAGCCACCGTTTTAGCGCCATTACTTATGGGCTTTAACCCTAACCTCGCTATTTTAATGTCCGGTATCTGTACCATCCTGTTCTTCTTAATTACAGGTGGTCGCGTTCCAAGTTACTTAGGATCGAGTTTTGCCTTTATTGGTGTGGTTGCAGCAGCGACTGGGCATATTACAGGTTCGGGTGCCAATCCAAACCTTTCTATGGCTTTAGGCGGAATCGTAGCATGTGGTGTGTTTTACGCAATTATCGGTTTTATTGTCATGCTTACAGGTACACGCTGGATTGAAAAACTCATGCCGCCTGTAGTGACTGGCGCAATTGTGATGATTATTGGTCTAAACCTTGCACCTGTTACCATTAAAGGCGTTGCAGGCCAACCATTTGAAATGTGGATGGCATTAATTACCGTACTTTGTATGGGCAGTATTGCAGTCTTTACGCGTGGTTTATTACAACGTCTACTTCTGTTGGTTGGTTTGATTTTGGCTTATGCAATTTATGCCATCACGACCAATGGTTTAGGTCTAGGTAAACCAATCGATTTTAGTCAGATCTCACAGGCTGCATGGTTCGGTATCCCAAGCTTTTCACATCCTACTTTTGATACCAAAGCTATGCTAATTATTGCGCCAGTTGCATTAATTTTAGTGGCAGAGAACTTAGGCCATATTAAAGCAGTAGGTGCAATGACTGGCGAAAACCTAACGCCACAATTAGGCAAAGCATTCGTTGCAGATGGTTTAGCAACAACGCTTTCTGGTAGTGTTGGCGCGCCGGGAATGACCACTTATGGTGAAAATATTGGTGTGATGGCAGTCACTCGTGTGTACTCAACCATTGTTTTTGTGATTGCGGGTGTCTTCGCCATTTTCTTAGGTCTATCTCCAAAATTTGGTGCGGTGATTAGTACCATTCCAAGCGCAGTTTTAACAGGTGCATCTATTGTCGTATTTGGTTTAATTACCATTGCCGGTGCAAAAATCTGGATTGAAAACAAAGTTGATTTTTCTAACAATAAAAACCTGATTGTTGCTTCTGTGACGATTATTTTAGGTGCTGGTAACTTTGAATTATTGTTCGGTAATTTCAATTTAGGGGGTATTGGTACAGCAACATTTGCGGCCATTATTCTAAATTGGTTGTTCAGTTTAAAAGATAAAACTTAAATTCAAAAAGGCAGCGTAAGCTGCCTTTTTTCATTCCGATTTAGTATGATGATTTTTTGCGCTTCAATACGTTCCTATCATGCGTTTTGATTTTTTTGATTTACAGCTGGTACTTCATATTGTCTCTACAGGTAGCCTGACTAAAGGTGCGGACCGCTCTGCTATTTCTCTTCAAGCAGCGAGTGAACGTATTAAAAAACTCGAACAGTATTTTGAAACACCTTTATTTATTCGCCAAACCACAGGTGTAGAACTCACCACAGCGGGACATGCTTTTGTAGAACATGCTCGTCAGCTTTTAGCACAAAAAGATCAACTCGAACAAGAAATGCAGCGCTTTAAGTCTTCTACAACACAAGCCTTAACGCTTTGGTGTAACTCTTCTGCTCAAAGCGAATATTTGCCTCCGTTATTACCGCAATATTTAGTGCTTCATCCTGAAATGAATATCGATTTGCACGAAGCAGAAAGTTCGGAAATTGTAGATGCATTAACCCAAGGAATTGCGAGCCTTGGCTTGGTCTCAAGCTTTTTTGATACCCGACATTTGCAAACTAAAGAATTTGCGAGTGATCCTCTAGTTTTGATTTGTCCTGCTACACATGAGTTAACTCAATATCAAAAGCTGAATTTAGTAGACGCTTTAAGCTATGGTTTTATTGGCCTTAAAGCCCACCACTCTTTGCAACAGTCTATTGAAACTCAAGCGAAATTATTAGGCTTTAATATACAGTATCGTTTGCGCTTACCTAACTTTAGTGCAATTGCTGAAGTAGTCGCCAAAGGTGTGGGAATTGCGATTATGCCAGCTCGTGCGGCACAGCGTTTGCAATCAGATTATGATTTTCATTCGATCCAACTTCTAGGTGCATGGGCAAATCGTAAACTCCTTTTAGCCACACAAAACTTCAACCAGCTGCCTAGCAGTTACCAACAGTTTGCAGATTTTTTATTGCAGCATCGTCCTGAAAAAACGGCTTAATGCAAAATCATATAAAGCCCTAACGACACCAACCCTATAAAAAAGATACGTCGAAATAACTGCTCATTGAGTCGATAACGGATTTTTTTACCGATCCACATTCCAATGAGTGCAGCTAACAACGCAGCAAAAGATAAACGATAGTCCAGTGTTACTCCATACATCGGGTTATGGTGTAAAAAAACAGCAAGGCAAATGGTAGAGACTGTAAATGTTAATCCCAAAGCTTGTACCAGCTCATCACGTTTTAAATGCAAAGACTGCAAATATGGCACGATAGGAATAATAATGACGCCTGTGGCTACGGTGATTGCCCCACCAATATATCCAATAATCGGCGATAACCAACGCTCATGTTTCCCTAAGTGTGGAAGCTTTTTGACACACAGCCCATAAAGCCCATATAAGGCCAACATACAGCCCAACAAAATCTCGCTACTGTGCCCATGACTTTGACTTAAAGTGGGTAGAAAGCTCCATATTGAACCAACCACAATGCCTACGAGTAAGGTCCAGAAACGGCGAATAAAAGCCCAAACATGCCCCTCAGCAAAAAGCTGCCAAACATTGGTGACCATTGAAGGAACAATTAAAAGAGATGCAGCCTGAAAAGGGCTCATTGCGATGGTGAGTAAACCCATTGATACTGCGGGCAAACCTAGGCCAATCATGCCTTTGATCATGCCAGCAAAGGCAAACACCATCATAATAATTGCTAAAAAAGTCACTGTTTATCTCCGATTCCCTACATGGTTATGCTACGGAAAAAACAGGTTTTGCCCTATTCTTGTTTTTAGGAGTGGGCCTCAATTAGAAGTTGAGGCCGTTTTGTATTTTTCTTCTAAAACATTACTAAAAATACTTTCAATCATCCAAACTCGGTACAAGCTATTAAACACATAGCTGTGACCATCAATACGTAGTTCTAAAACCGGCAGATCAGGCTGATGCTTGTCTTTGCAAAGTGCATCATTTTGTTCCAAGAGAGAAGGGACATCCTGTTCGGTTAAGTGCTCAATACCGAGTTGCTGTTGTAACTCTTGAAAATGCCTCTGGAAAGATAGGTCTTTTCCTTTCGTCCAAACTGCCTGCAAAATAGTAAAAATTGCATCGAGTTGCTGACTTTCCGGCACACTATAAAAAAGCTTTGCCATCTCAAGCGTACTTTCTTCTGTAGGACGACAAAAAGGTGTAAAAGCCACCTCAGTACGTTTAGAAACACGGGTTGCCAAGCTCCAGTCAAACCAGTCTCTGCCTTGGTAACTAAGCGGATAGACTTTTAACTGAATATCATAATAGTCTGCGAGTTCTTCTTTAATATACGCAAGAAGTAACCAGCTCATTGGATCTTCTAAAGCAATAAATACATCAAGCTCAGGATGAAGAGCCTGAATTTCATTGAGTGCTTCAGCATCATTAATCAAATGTTCACGCCATTCGATATGATTAATTAAAAAAATCGGAATACCTGTCAGTAACTTTTGTTGTTTTAAACGACGGGTTAGACGTAATAAATCATCCACTGCGTGATATTTACGTCCACCAAATTCAAAGTACGCTGCCTGTACAGGCTCATCTGTAAAAATACGTTCTGGGAAGTGCTGTGGCATCTGATGCTTTACCGCCATGGCATGTAAAGTACGTAACTTTCCATATTGCTGTTGCCAAAGCATGTGAAAGATATCTTCAAGTAAATGTAAGAAGTTCTGACCTTGTAATGGGGTTCTTTTTAATATGACAGCGGCTTGTTTTAAAGCTTCTTGGCTTGGGATTTCTGGGAACTCATCAAAAGCAAACCGATGCTGATTTGCTAAAATCTTGGCATCATTTAAACAATAATGCTGCCACTCCTCATGCGTCATACTGTTTGGAGGTTCAGAAGCTGTATGAGAAATAATAATTTTTAAAGGTTTAAGCTCATCACTTAAAATTTCATCTAGCTGAGACAATTGCTGAACAGCCAGATAGCTATACACATCATCAAGTCGTAAATAAATACTTAAACCATTTTCCGTGGGTAACACCGCTTGACGAGAAGGCTTTTGGTAAAACCAGCTCGATCGGATAGGGTCAAACCAACGGCGTAGCAGTGACATGAGTAGTGCCTCTAAAAAATAAATCCTAAGCGAGATCAAAAGTTATTTTGATCATAGAGCAAGGTTAAGCAGTAGTCGAGATAGAAAAATGACTACCTAAGTTCGCGCAGAAAATATGTCATGTTATTTCGCGAGTTTCTGCGTAGGTGAAGATTTTATCACCATTTTATGGCAAACCCATAGAATGATCTGAAAACACCTTTTCCTACAAGCGGATTTTTTTTACCAGATATAAAAAATGCACCCATAACATGATAGCAATTCATCGTGTTAATGGGTGCATGTTTCCTACTCAATTATTAAAATTGAATATTTTATAAAACGCGTACAGCTCCTTTTGCTGCACTTGTGGTATGCATTGCATAAACTTTTAACGCTTTTGATACTTTACGTTTACGTTCTTCTTTTGGATGCCAGCCTTTCGCTTCCTGAACTGTACGGCGGTGCGCCATAGTCGCATCATCAACGTTCAAGTGAATCGTACGGTTCGGAATATCAATTTCAATGGTATCGCCATCTTCAACTAAACCAATTGCACCGCCTTCCGCAGCTTCCGGCGAAACATGTCCAATTGAAAGACCTGATGAACCACCAGAGAAACGACCATCTGTCACCAATGCACAGTCTTTTCCTAAACCTTTCGATTTAAGATAGCTGGTTGGGTAAAGCATTTCTTGCATACCCGGACCACCACGTGGACCTTCGTAACGAATCACAACAACGTCACCAGCTTTAATTTCATGACCCAAAATTGCATCTACAGCGGCATCTTGGCTTTCAAATACGCGTGCTGTACCCGTAAATTTCAGGATCGATTCATCTACACCCGCAGTTTTCACGATACAACCATCAAGCGCGATGTTGCCGTATAGAACTGCTAAACCACCATCTTTAGAGAATGCATGCTCTGCATTACGAATCACGCCTTTTTCACGATCGCCATCTAAAGTTGAATAGTAGCGATTTTGAGAGAAAGCAACTTGAGTTGGTACGCCACCCGGAGATGAACGGTAGAACTCATAAACATCTGCATCTTCAGTACGAATAATATCCCACTTATCCAACGCATCTTTTAAAGTTTTCTCGTGCACTGTCGGTACAGATACATCAAGTAAATTCGCACGATCAAGCTCACCTAAAATAGCCATGATACCGCCGGCACGGTGAACATCTTCCATATGAACGTCTTGTTTCGCAGGCGCTACTTTAGACAGTACAGGAACTCGACGTGATAATTCGTCAATATCGTCCATAGTAAAATCAACTTCAGCTTCACTTGCTGCAGCCAATAAATGTAGAACTGTATTGGTTGAACCACCCATTGCAATATCAAGGGTCATGGCATTTTTAAATGCAGCCTTAGTTGCAATTGAACGAGGCAAAATACTTGCATCTTCTTGTTCATAATAGCGCTTAGCCAATTCAACAATAAGCTGACCTGCTTTTAAGAATAATTTTTTACGGTTTGCATGCGTCGCAACAATCGAACCATTACCCGGTAAAGATAAGCCTAAAGCTTCAGTTAAACAGTTCATTGAGTTTGCAGTAAACATACCAGAACATGAACCACAGGTTGGACATGCTGAACGTTCAAATTCTGCAACTTCTTCGTCTGTATAACTTTCATCAGCCGCAACAACCATGGCATCTACAAGGTCAATCGCTTTTTCATTACCGCGGAATTTGACCTTACCTGCTTCCATTGGGCCGCCAGACACAAAAACTACTGGAATATTTAGGCGCATCGCAGCCATCAACATTCCCGGAGTAATCTTGTCACAGTTAGAAATACACACCATTGCATCAGCGCAATGTGCATTCACCATATATTCAACTGAGTCAGCAATCAAATCACGTGATGGCAAAGAATAAAGCATGCCGTCATGCCCCATCGCGATACCGTCGTCCACTGCAATTGTATTGAACTCTTTAGCAACACCACCTGCTGCCTGAATTTCTGCTGCGACAAGCTGCCCTAGATCTTTTAGATGTACATGGCCTGGAACAAATTGGGTAAATGAGTTGACCACTGCAATAATTGGTTTGCCGAAATCTTCATCTTTCATTCCTGTTGCACGCCATAAGCCACGTGCGCCAGCCATATTTCTTCCGTGTGTCGATGTTTTTGAACGATAGTCAGGCATTTGTATTTCCAACAAGTTGTGCTTGAGTGAAATGACTTCCACTCTGGCTGAATGATACTGATATAGCGTTAGATCAGTCGGAATATTGACTCATCATCATAATTTGATCATTCTCCATTCTATAGAAGCAAATAATATAGGGAAAGCCAAGAACGATAATACTCAGTCAATATTTAGCAAAACTTACATGAATAATTTTTTATTTTTTCATAACCTTTTTTTATCAATAAAATTTTTTCAATAATTTTTTGTTCACTATTTAAAAACTAAAACGCTCAATCGCCATGAGTTTAGGGCTTCAATCGTTTTTCACGTATACTACGTATAAACTCTTTTTGGATTGCATTTGTGAAAATTATTTTTGCTGGCACCCCCGAATTTGCTGCAACAGCATTGGCGGCTTTATTAAAAACTTCCCATGAAATTATCGCGGTTTATACTCAACCAGACCGTAAAGCAGGTCGTGGACAAAAACTAACGCCATCCCCTGTGAAACAGCTTGCACTTGAACACAATATTCCTGTTTATCAACCACTCCACTTCAAAGCTTCTACCGAAGAAGGCTTGGCTGCTCAACAAGAATTGGCTGCTTTAGGTGCCGATGTGATGGTCGTTGCAGCCTATGGTTTGATTCTTCCACAAGCTGTACTCGATACACCTAAATATGGCTGTTTAAATATTCACGGCTCATTATTACCACGCTGGCGTGGTGCAGCGCCCATTCAACGCGCGATTGCAACAGGTGATGAAGAAACTGGTATCACCATCATGCAAATGGCTGCCGGTTTAGATACAGGCGATATGATGTATAAAACCTATTGCCCAATCACTGCCGAAGATACTTCTGCGACTTTGCATGACAAACTTGCAGATCAAGGTGCAACAGCAATTTGTGCAGTACTTGAGTCAGAAGAAACACTACAAAAATATTTGGCAGAACGCGAAGTTCAAGACGAAAGCTTAACGGTCTATGCTCATAAACTCGTAAAGTCAGAAGCTCGTATTGATTGGTCAATTGATGCTGTTCAAATTGACCGAAATATCCGTGCATTTAACCCTTGGCCAGTCGCTTTTGTTCAACTTGATGAAAATAATGCACTGCGTGTTTGGAACTCTTTAGTTTCTAGTCAAAGCAAAGCAGATGCCCAAGCTGGTGAAATTATTGCAATTGATAAACAAGGCGTGCATGTTGCTTGCGGTGAAAATACATTTGTTTGTTTGACGAGTGTGCAATGGCCGGGTGGTAAAGCATTAAATGCTCAGCAAATTGCACAAACTCAAAAACTTCACGTAGGACAGATTCTGCCATGAGTCAGGTTAATTCAAATTCATCACGTTTTAACCTACGTGCTCAAGTCGTCCAGACGTTATTAAAAGTCCAGCAAGGGCAATCACTTGCTAGTATTTTAAATACGCAGCTGAATCAAGTTGCAGAACGTGATCGCGCACTATTTCATGAACTTGTTCTAGGTACGCTACGCCAATGGTTTGCACTTAAATCAATTAGCTTACCTCTGCTCAGCAAACCTTTAAACAATGAGACAGTAGAAACCTGCCTATACGTTGGTCTTTATCAAGTTTTATGTACGCGTATTGCAGCGCACGCTGCCATCTCAGAAACAGTAGATGCGACTAAACAACTTGGGTTCCCTGCACTCAGCGGCATTGTAAATGCTATTTTGCGCCGAGCTACTCGTGAGACTGATGATTTTCAGCAAGGTTTACAGCAAGCGCATGGCTTACCAAGTTGGCTCTTTAAGCGACTAAAAAAAGATTGGGGAGAACAAACCGAAGCGCTCTGCCAATCATTAAAACAAGTTGCACCTTTAACCTTACGAGTGAACCAGCGTCACATTGGTCGAGATGCTTATTTAGCAAAACTACAAAGTCTAGATATTCAGGCACGTGCATGTGCTCTGTCTGAAGCAGGTATTGTTCTTGAGCAATCTGTACAAATCACTCAGTTACCTGGTTTTGAACAGGGCTGGTTCTCTGTACAAGATGAACATGCGCAGTTATGTGCAACCCTATTGCCTGATTTAAACAATAAAACAGTGATTGATGCTTGTGCTGCTCCAGGTGGTAAAACAGCTCACTTACTGGAAAAATTTAAACCAGCACAGTTAATCGCTATTGATCAGGATCCAAGTCGTTTAGTCCGTGTGACTGAAAACTTAAACCGACTACAGCTAGATCAAAGCCACACTGAAATTCTGGCTGCCGATGCAACCGAGTGGACTCCGGCTGAACCCGTAGATTGTATCGTGCTTGATGCACCATGCTCTGCGACAGGTGTAATTCGTCGCCATCCAGACATACGTCTATTGCGTCAATCTACCGATATAGCGCAAACCATTGAGCTACAAAAACAGATTTTGGAACATATGTGGCAACAACTCAAAGTTGGCGGCACATTGCTCTACATCACCTGTTCAATTTTAAAAGCTGAAAATGAGCAACAGATGATTGATTTCTTTGCAGAACATACCGATGCAAAAGAAGTGAAAATCGAAGCAGCTTGGGGAATTGAACAAATCCATGGCAGACAATTATTGCCACAAGCACAATCTGGTGATGGATTTTATTATTGTAGAATCCAAAAAATTGCATAAAAAAAGCAGGCGTTATGCCTGCTTTTTTACTAGATCAGTATCTTAAAGTGTATGCTGATCTTTTACTTCATCTAAAACTTCATCTAACTCTTCAGGATGCTTAGATAAATGTAAGATGGATAAAGCCAGTCCACCCCATACAAACACCATCGAAATTATTAACATCACGATTGCCGAAGTATTCATTATTTTATCCTCCTAGCGATCTTTCATTTTACTTAACACGATAGCTACGACTGCACAGAAAATCACACTGCCCCAGCCGAATACACCTTGTAAGCTCATACTATAAGTATCATAGCCATTTTTGATCAAATTAAAAACAGTCATAGAAAGTGTTGTTAACAAGATTAAAGAAGTGATGACTGTTAAAGTGAAATCCCAGCCTTTACCCAATTGAATGGTTGAAATGCGGTTTACATGGTCACGAAGCTCTTTAAGTGCTGAACGTTTAAACCAAGCTACACTAATAATCGATAATAATGCGCCACCAATAATCCCAATGTTATTAATAAAGTGATCGACAATATCAACAAGCTTAATTGCATTTACACTTGAGAATAAAATAATTGATACAAGCGCACTACCGCCACCAATAATGGTTACAGCTTTCTTGCGTCCCCACTTCAACTTATCTTGCATTGCAGCAATCGGCACTTCCAAAATACTCACCATTGAAGAAATACCAGCTACGAATAATGAAGAGAAGAACAAAAGACCGAATAGATCAGCACCAGAACCTAAACTTGAAATAATTTTAGGAAATGCAATAAATGCGAGTCCAATACCACCACTCACCACATCTTTAACTTCAGTACCAGCAGCATGTGCCATAAAGCCAAGCGCTGCAAAGATACCAATACCCGCTAAAATCTCTGTCGATGCATTTGCAAAACCGACAATAAGGCCTGAGCCAGTTAAATTGGTTTTTGGTTTTAAGTAGGATGCATAGGTCACCATGATCCCGAAACCAACGGAGAGTGAAAAGAAAGTATGACCATAAGCTGCTAACCAAACTTTATAATCCATCATGGCAGACCAGTTCGGTGTAAAGAAAGCATTTAAGCCTTGTACCGCGCCCGGTAAACGCAATGACTGAATCACTAAAATGGTAAATAAAACAAACAATAAAGGCATGAAAATCTTATTAGATAATTCAACACCCTTTTTCACTCCACCATATAAAATGATTAAAGTCAGCGCCCAAATTCCAACAATCGGCCAGAATAAATGACTTACAAACTGCAAATCAAAGCCAGTTGCTTTTGAAGTTTGTAAATAAGTATTAAAGAAGAAGCCTTCTGGGTCACTGCCCCACATCTGACCAATAGAGAAATAAATGTAACTACCAGCCCAAGTCAGTACACTTGCGTAGTACAAACCGATGATGATACAGACACAAACCTGCCACCATCCTAATGTTTCTCCTCCTTTAAACAAAGCTCGATACGCTTTAGGAGGTGACCCATTACTACGATGGCCTACCGCATAATCTAAAAATAGTAATGGTAAACCTGCTGTAATGAGTGCAAGTAAATAAGGAATAAGAAACGCACCACCACCATTTTCATAAGCAACGTAGGGGAAACGCCAAATATTACCTAAGCCGACAGCCGAACCAACGGCTGCGATAATAAAACCAGATCGTGACGTCCAGTTTTCACGAGAATCTGTCATAGAACACCTAATTTTAAAAAGATTACTTATTTTTACTGCTTTTGTTGATTGTTATTCCGCACGCAAAAAAAGAACCAAAGAATACTTTTGTGTTTGATAGAGAATAAAAGGCACCTTTTGAGTATTTTTATTTTCATGTCAAACAAGCAAAAATAGAAAATTCTTCCTTAAAGATTTTTGTCCATTTTTTGCTCCTATATAGCTGAACAATACCTGTTTTTATTTATTTTTACTGTAATTTCCGTCTGAAATTTTACGTTTTTTAGAGATTTTTATTCAGATTGGTTATTTTTTAGCTAATATTCGTATTTTAAAACATATTATTAGAGATGATAAGCAATGATATTTTCTGCCATTTAAATTATTTTCTATTTTATAAAGTAGATATATCAACTATTTTTTAGATGATTGAAGCCATAAAATCTTATTGTCATATTACACAAAATTTATACTAAAACTTCCCCCCATAAGATATTCCTTAATTCTATATTTTTAAATTAAAATCAAAAAGATAGATTAATATTAATAATTAACGCTCTAAAAGTTTTATATTCGCCATTTTTCATCAATGCATAACTACACAGATATCTATATCATGCGTTCAAAGATTTCTTTTATTAGGATATGATGATGAAGATATTAAAAATGTCTTTTTTGGCACTCGGGATGGGTCTTAGCGGATTCGCACAAGCTGATTTTATAGGAGTTAAAGGAGAGGTTGGTTATTGGTTTTACGATGGTAAAGCAAACATGTCTTCACAACTACCAGATGATCAAGATTTAGATCGAAAAGGCAGTGCACAGCTTTCATTAGCTTTTGAGCATCCCATTCCATTTATTCCAAATGCAAAAATTCGCTATGTAAATCTAGATACGCAAACTAAGTCAGAAACCTTAGGCCAAGCTAACTATAAAATTAATTTAGATCATAGCGATTTTATTCTTTACTACGAATTATTAGATAATATTGTGAGTGTAGATGCAGGGCTTGGTGCAACTGTATTAAATGGTGATATCACTGCCTATACTGGTAAACGTGTGGATATTGATAAAACATATCCTATTGCTTATTTGTCAGGCGAAGTAAAACTTCCATTCACAGGTTTAAGTGCTAAAGGCGAAGCAACCTATACAAACTTTAATGATGCAAAAATCACAGATGCATTAGCAGAGGTAAAGTATAAATTCGTTGATAATTTGGCAGTTGATTTAGGTTTGAAAGCTGGCTACCGCGTACTCAATATCAATTTAGATGATTACGATAATAATGACCTAAAATTTGAGTTTAAAGGTCCTTATGTTGGTTTAGAAGCACATTTTTAAATCAGACGTTCAGATATAAAAAAGAACTCTATATGAGTTCTTTTTTTATTTAAATCATATCTACATAACCTAAATATTCTCGAATTCTTTGACACCATGCTCGAATATTTGGATATAACTTTAAATCAAAGCCGCCTTCCTCAGCGACATGCGTATATGCATATAAGGCGATATCCGCAATGGTCAATTCATTTCCAACGAGATAATCATACTCTACTAAAGCTTTATCCATAATAGATAGCGCTTTATGACCTTTTGGCTGTAAATTATGATATTCCTCTATTCTTTCTGCTGGTAACCCTAAATATTTATTAATAAAACGAGCAACTGCAATAAATGGTTCATGACTATACTGCTCAAAGAACATCCACTGATACATTTTTGCTTTAATAAAAGGATCTGTAGGAATAAATTTTGTTCCTTCAGCTACATAACCTAAAATAGCATTGGATTCACTCAAAACACGACCATCATCCAGCACTAATACAGGTATTTTTCCATTGGGATTTAACGACAAAAAATCATCTGTTTGAGCTTCTTTGTTTAAAATATCAACATGGATCCATGTATGATTAATTTTTAATAAGGAAAGTAATAATTTAATCTTATAACAATTACCCGAACTTACATCACCATAAATTATCATCGATCCACTTCCCTTATTATGGATACTTAAAAGATTAATTTTCTTGTTACTTATAACAGAACTCTTTCTTAGAATTAATATATATCGGCTTTTATTGTCTACATTCAGATGTTTTATATTTATTCCGTGCATAAAGCAACACCCCAATCTCTTTTGAGATTGGGGTGTTTAGAATAATGAGCTGGCGATGACTTACTCTCACATGGGTAACCCCACACTACCATCAGCGCTAAGAGGTTTCACTTCTGAGTTCGGGAAGGGATCAGGTGGTTCACTCTTGCTATGGTCGCCAGCACAA
>NZ_JBIUCQ010000014.1:0-112619 GCF_044538495.1 Acinetobacter sp. ABJ_C4_1
TCCTGGTTCGTCACCAGCAAGCTAGGTCGGCTATATTACTCTTAATCTCTTAAAAGTCAACAGGTAATTTCGATATTTTTAAAACTTATTCTCAAAACCAACTTATCATCAAATTCATCACTTAAAGTAACCAACTCAATTCCAAGTAACTGTTTTTCAACAAGTTTCTATCTGCATCACCGCCGATGGATGTGCATTATAGACCATTAAACTCCCTTTGCAAGCCCTTTTTTAAAATTAGTGCAACAACAGTTCGCTTTTTAATCAAAAATGCTAAAAATATTCATTTTTTATATAAACACGGCTGTAAAAGCATCAATTTATCTAAAATTTTCTCATCTTGATTCTTCTCTTGCCATCTTAATGGGCGGCAATCGATGTATTCACAATATCCACCTTCTCCTTGAAGGCATTGGTCATTCCAACTTAACTGATAACGGAAACTTCCAATATACCCTGCAGCTAATCCAAATTTGTAATCACCACGACTTTCAGCATAGAGCTCAAAAATAACTTTTCCATTTTTTTTACATTGCCAAGAGAATTCTCGAGGTAAATACATTTCTCGTCCATGAGGTGTTACAACTTTTGGATAAACCCGATGAATATGGAAATTGACATCTTCAGTAAATGTGACGGCTGGCTTTCCCAGCTCTTGAATATCTAAACGTGAAAATAGAATAATATTCCATTGATTTCTTATTTGAGAAAGTGTGACTTGCGTTGTTTCATTTAAATTAATAATTTGGCAGGTATAAAAACATAAAGATAAGAAAGGTAAATGTAAGGCCCGAGCATGTTTAAAACGTCCTAATCCATTGACTTCATATTTCTGACCTTTATATAAAATCTCTCCTTCACAATGACATAAAACAGACCAGTAATCAGATATCCCCCACTGCAATGCGGATGAATTCGAAATGTCCGAAGGCGTTTGGACAATTAAATTACAACTCATTTCAGAATCTGTTCGTGTAAGCTGAATTCTTGGAATTTGCCATTCAATAAGATCTGTTTTATCAAATTGGTAATAACTAGGAGTAAGCTGACATTGTCTTCGAATGGAATAGATTTTTAAGTGACCTAGACTGTGTAGGCTATTACTAACTAGTACTGTTGCCGTATCAATTGGTGAAGTGACAATACTGTTTGCGTTATAGCAAAGGGGAATTCTAGGCTGCCCGATTAGACTAATATAATTGAAGTAACGAAGTGGTGCCGGTAAGTTTGGAAGGATTAAGCCTTGATAGACAACTTTAAAGAAGCCTCTAGCAGGCTGATAAACAACACCCTCATTTGAGTTGAGGCTCAGTTGCTGCAATTGATTTATTGGACTCATCAACTTAGGCATACTAAACCTCGTCTAATTTATGTTTTGATAGTCTCGTTATTTTTTTTAGCTAAAAGTGTGGTAACAAAACCTGATAGAGCATAGATGATTGAAACAATCAGAATACCCATTGGGATATTATAAGTGATTGCTGCAAAAATCAGTACTACCGGCAACATAACTACAAAAGGAACACGTTTACGGTCCATTTGCTTAAATGAATAGTATTTAATATTGGAAATCATGAGTAAACCAACAACAACCATGATTACCGCATTAATAACTTGAATCGCAATATCACGTAAATCGAAGATGAACGGATAATCACGAGCCACCCATACAAGCGAAATAATGATAATTGCAGCTAATGGGCTTGCGATACCAATAAAATAGCGTTTATCAACCACTCCAATTTGAACATTAAAACGTGCCAAACGGAATGCTGCACAGGCAGTATAAACAAAACAGCATGCTAAGCCGATACGGCCTAAGTCATGGAGACTCCAGCTATACATTAGCATTGCTGGTGCGACACCAAATGCTAATAAATCAGATAAAGAGTCATATTGCTCACCAAAAGCACTTTGAGCGCCAATAGCTCGAGCAACACGTCCATCTAACCCATCAAACAAAGCGGCAAGGAAAATGGCATAAATTGCTTGCGTAAATTCACCATTCATACTTGCAATAATGGAATAGAAACCAGACAACAAAGCGGCTGTCGTAATTAAGTTAGGCCAAAGATAAATACCTCGGCGCTTCACTTTTTGTCCTTCCGGATTATCTTCTTCTTCAACCACTTCGAACGTAATCCCATCAAATGAATGTTCATTATGAGTTAAATCTTGCTCTGGTTTAGGCGCATTTGTCATTATTTTCTATTCCAAACATGTGCATTGATTTAAGTTAACTGTTACTCACCCACTAACCAGCGAACAGCAGCATGTCCACCCGTTTCTTGCATACGTAAGTGCGGAAATAACCACTGTAAAGCTTGGTCAGCTTGTTCAGAGAACTGCCATGGTGGGTTAATCACTAATAAACCACAACCATTTAAACCTACAGGTGTGTCATCTGGCCATACACAAATTTCACAAACTAATTGACGGCGAATTCCGGTTTTAAACATTTTCTTTTCAAAACGTTCAATCATTGCGCGGTCTTTAATTGGATACCAAACTGCAAAAACACCTGTCGGCCATTTCTTATGAGCTTGTTGTAACAGTTCAACTAATTGCGGAAAGTCTTTACGCTCTAATTCGTAAGGCGGGTCAATCATAACCAGACCGCGCTTTTCTTTTGGCGGAATTACACCGAGCAAGCCTTCATATGCATCACGCTCATGTAAACCTGCACGTTTATCGCGAATGTTATGACGTAATTGCTGAAAAACATCACGCTGCATTTCAAATATAGTCGCTTTGTCAATTTCACGCATACCTTGTAAAGCAAACCAAGGAGAACCAGGATAGCTTCCCTTACCTTCTTGATTACGTAATTCTTCTACAAGTTTTAAGTATTGCTGGATTGCTTCAGGAGCTTGACGCTTTTCCATTTCAGAAAGCTGTACAAGACGATGAATACCCGTTAGGAATTCTCCTGACTTTTGTGCAGGTGCTTGAGATAGATCATATTTTCCAGCCCCTCCATGCGTATCGATATAGCGATAAGGTTTATCTTTAGCATTTAAACGGTTGAGAAGCTGTAGCAAAAGCACATGCTTCATAACATCTGCAAAGTTGCCCGCATGGAAATGGTGACGGTAATTCATGTTGACTTTAATTCCTCAATTCAACGAATAGTTTAACATGAAAAAAATATTCTTTCGTAAGGTTGTGATCATCTAAAATAAGGCTGCTTGATTTTCTTACGATCGATATGAGGTTATATGCACTCTCAACCACTTCCTGACAGTTGGAATCTGGATCAGATTCTAGATGACTTAAATGCACATGGTTTTGCAATTGTGAATCATGCCTATTCTAGTGAATATCATACTCAAGTTGCCAAAGAGTGTAGTCATCACTTTGATGAGTTTCGTGAAGCTGGTATCCAAAATGGAGTAGTGAGTACCATTCGAAGCGATCATATTTTATGGATTAATGAATCACTTCCTGTTGCTGAACAACACGTAGAAACTTTAACTTCATTTTGCCAATATCTAAATCAAGCTTTCTTTTTAGGAATTAAAGAGGTTGAGGCGCATTTTGCCTGTTATAACGCAGGTGAATTTTATGCATTACATCGAGATAACCCTCAACAAAAAAATGATCGTATTATTTCTACTGTTTATTATTTACATCCTGAATGGCAGGATGATTGGGGGGGACAACTACGCTTGCAGGACAAGAATGATATTTGGCACATTATTACACCAGAACCTAATCGCCTAGTTATATTCCAGAGTGATTTGCTTCATGAAGTTTTAGTTTCTAAACAGCAGCGTCTATCAATTACAGCTTGGCTTCGTAGTGGAAACTCGATTTGGGTTTAGAAGAATGCTCTTTAAATTTCTTAAATAAACCCGATATAAGAGCTATTGATTAAAAAGGGCGAAGGCGTATGTCTATTGAAACAAAAATGATTGTAAGCAGAATTGGTGAAACAGACCAACTCTATTTAACTGAGAATACGCCCGAACTTGCTTTGGAACGTGCAGATTTACGTATGCAGCTCGTTGTTCTAAGCCGTGTTCGCCAAGAGCAAATTCATTTTTTGCAAGAAGCTATTGTTTTGCTTGAACAAGCTCGTATGGAATACGATGAAATGCCAATGAGTTTGTATTTGAATTTATCTCTTCATTTAGCTAAAGCGTATATGATTTATTTTGAATTAAATAAAGAAAAACGCTTTGCGCTCATTGCACAGCAAATTTTAAAGCCCTTAGCTCACCATCACCATAGCGATATATATTTCTTCTTGGCTTATGCTTCAGCAGCGCAGGAAAAACCTGCTCTTACTCGTCATTGGCTTACAAAATATTTATCAACTGCCCAATGTGATCTTGAGTTAGTTCATGAGCATCCGGTATTTCATCCGGTACGGCATGAGCCATGGTACAAAGATTTATTAAAACCCAAAATTCACTAAAGGGAAATTGTAAAAGGCCTGTTATTTATAAACAGGCCTTTTATTTTGTTATTTTTTAACACTATCTTCGTGTAATTGCTCATTGAGCTCATCAATGACGACAATCCATTCATCATCTTTTTCCCAATGGCTTTTCAGGAAATCACTTTGGCCTTGTGACCAAAAAGGTGCTTCATGTAACTTCTGTTCAGCAGGTAACTGATGCGTTTTGATAAAATTTTCAATACTCGCGTCATCAGCATCTAAACCCAATTGCTCAAATAAAAGTTGTAATGTCGGTTGCTGTTCAAACATTGTTATTCTCCCATGGCTTCTTTTCAATAATCTAGCAACAATAGATGTTAGTTGCATATCTATGTCTATATTTTCTTGTTGTTTTTTGTGTGTTCTTATTAAATCTCAAATATAAAAAAGCACCCTACAAGAGAGTGCTTTCCAATTCATTTAATTAATGAATTATTTTAACATGTCAGCAATTGCTGCACGTTCTTCTTCAAGCTCGTTTAGAGTGAAGTTGATACGCTCACGGCTGAATTCATCGATTTCTAAACCTTGAACGATTTTGTATTCACCGTTTTCAGTTGTTACAGGGAAACCGAACATAACGCCTTCAGGAATACCATAAGAACCATCAGATGGAATACCCATAGTTACCCACTTGCCATTTGTACCAAGTGCCCAATCACGCATATGGTCGATTGCAGCATTAGCAGCAGAAGCAGCAGAAGACAAACCACGCGCTTCGATAATCGCAGCACCACGTTTACCAACAGTTGGAAGGAATACGTCTTTGTTCCAAGCTGGATCGTTGATCTTGTCTTTTAAGCTTTCGCCATTTGCAGTTGCAAAACGGTAGTCAGCATACATAGTTGGAGAGTGGTTACCCCAAACTGTTAATTTTTCGATGTCAGCAACTGCAACACCAGCTTTTTGAGCAACTTGAGTCAGTGCACGGTTGTGGTCAAGACGTAACATTGCTGTGAAGTTTTTCGCTGGAAGATCTGGAGCAGATTTCATTGCGATGTAAGCGTTTGTATTTGCAGGGTTACCTACAACTAATACTTTAACGTCACGGCTAGCAACTTCGTTTAATGCTTGACCTTGGCCAATGAAGATTTCACCGTTAACTTTTAACAAGTCAGCACGTTCCATACCAGGACCACGTGGGCGAGAACCAACTAATAATGCATAGTCAGCATCTTTAAATGCAACTTTAGGATCATCAGTCCCGATCATGCCAGCCAATAAAGGGAAAGCACAGTCATCAAGTTCCATCATTACGCCTTTAAGCGCTTGTTGTGCTTTTTCAACTGGAACTTCAAGCAATTGTAAAATAACTGGTTGATCTTTACCTAGCATTTCACCGCTTGCGATACGGAATAATAAGCTGTAACCAATTTGACCTGCAGCGCCAGTCACGGCAACACGAACGGGTTGCTTCATGTAATTGTCTCCAATGAGTGTCCTTAATCGGGCTAAATAGCGATTCTATCTAACCAAATCATCATAAACGGCAAAGATTGTACTCTAAAGAAGTTGCAGATGCATGTAAAAGCGACTCATTTTCACCAAAAGTCTGATAGAAAATACAAATTAATCTTTACAAATAGATTCAATGTATGGTGAGCATTTTTTGAGGAAATGGTAGCTACTCTTAATAGCTACCTTTAATTGTAATTTCGCTTGGGCAATTAGAGACCACATGATTTGAACATTGCTTATATTGGCCATTTACTGTGTAGCAGACTTTAACTTCTGTAAGCACAACATCTGAGCGCGAAAGTTGGCAAGAAAAACGAATGCCATTTTGTGGCAAACTCGGGTTAAGCTTTGTAAATTGTTGACGTAATGTAGATTGTTGCATTTCTACGTTACTAGAACTGGTTAAATTAGCAGGTATTTTTAATCGTTCAGCGAAGTTAATAATTGTACGGAAATACTGACTCGCGTTCATAGGCACACAACCACCTACACTCTTCCAAAGCTGTACACGAGCATTATTGTCTGGCATCACTCGAGCAACGACTTTAGCTTGCAGTGGTGAAAGTGTGGCAGAACTTTCAGTTGAACAGTCCGTTCTTGTGGTTTCAGGCATTAAACCTGTAATGGTAAGTGAATATCCTTCCAGACATTTACGCTGCTTCTGTTTAGAAGGATCTAGCGAACAGACAGCAGGCGTCATCTGTACATGCATGACATAACCTTGCACGTTTACAGGTTCCGCATGTAAAACAGAACTCATCAATCCAATGCTTGCACAGATGAGCCACCATGCAAGTTGCGATATTGGATGAAGTCCTAGATATCTATATTTCATTTAATTAAAACTTGGTTATGCCAATTAAAAGAATGTTCCATCATTCATCATCTAAAATTAAGGTGATGATCGCATTGGAATGACTTTCATACGCTGTATCAGCGACTGAGCGCCTTGCCCCAATACCACTCCATAATGTGTCGCATTTGTCATGACATGCTTGACATAATCTCTGGTCTCAAGCAATGGAATGGTTTCTGTATATTGATCAGCTTCAATCGGTTGGTAATCGGGTTGCCAACGTCTTGCACGATTCGGGCCAGCATTATAACCTGCCGTTGCTAAAACTGGGTTATTGCTTAACTGTCCTTGAATCATTGATAAATAAAATGTTCCATAACGAATATTGGTATTCATTTCACTTAACGCCGCCGGATTATATGTCTCCCCCATCTGACGAGCAATCAACTTTGCTGTATCAGGCATAATTTGCATAAGACCACCAGCTCCTACATGAGAACGCGCCGAGGTAACAAACCGACTTTCTTGACGCATTAAACCATAAGCCCACGCAGGATCAATTCCAGCATTGTAACTATGGCTTACGACATTGGTCTTATGCGGGGTTACATAACGGTAGGTATCGTTATGTTTATTCGTTGTACGGTCTGCTGCGTAAATTGCACGGTCATACCACCCCATATCGTGAGCACGTTTCGCAGCAGCTAATAATAATCCATCGTCATGCTGTAGATATGCCTGACGAACTGCCCAATTCCACTCGCGGTTGGTATACGTTGGATTTGCATTAATACGTCTTAAAGTAAATGCACGGTTAAAATGAATATTTTGATCCAAACGGCGTAAATCACTTGCAGACGGTTCATCACTATAAGGTTGATGGTTATAGCGTACACCTAAGCGGTCTTTTGCAAGAAGATTGTGATAATCATCGCCACTTTCAGCTAATTTTTTATAAATACGTTGTGCCGTATTTTTAGAATTACTATCGCCACGTTGTTCTGTTGCACGAGCTAACCAATATTGCCAGCGATCTTCTTGTTTCTGTGAAACCGTCATACTATCAATCGCACGAATTAAGCTTTCCCAGGCGCTAAAGCGAATTGCTTGTCGTGCATAAATTTCAGCTTCTTCAGGACTTAGCGGATAACCATAGCTTGCATCGAAGTATTGAAGAACTTCACGGTTAAAGTTGTTTTTCATCACCGTGGTGCCACCGATATAGGCTACGGTGCGATAGAGATACTTTTGTACGCTCTCTGGAGTACCTTGCGCTACACGTTGCACATTTGCAAAAGCATTGCTTAAATCATTATTTGCTAGACGTCCTAATGCAAAAATCAAATAGGCATAATCAACATCATTAGTTTTTGGGGCGGTCCATAAATAATTAAGAGGATTCGCCTGAATTTGGTTAAGCTGAGCCAAAGACAAATTCATACCCAAAGTCTGTGCTGTAGCAAGCGCCTGTCCCGACAGGCCTGAACGTAGCTGCACCCAAAGGCGTTGCTGTTTATCTTGTGTACTCATTAATGGACTAGAAAGCATCATACGGCCTAGTCCAACACATGACTCTGGTTGTGATTCTGTTGCTAACCAGACATCTTTATATTCTGCAAATACTAATGCATCGCCACTTTTCGCTCTCACCTGTGCTAAAGCACAATTTTCGGCTGGATCCGGGTTAGACACGTAAGATAAAAGTGGTTGTGCAGATACAAAATCAGCTTGTTTAACTTTTTCTTCAACATAATCTGCTGCAAGTTTCTCTGCCATAGCAGATTGAGGATAGCGCTGGGCAAAACTTACAATTGACGTTGGGGATTGAAAGCCTAAATTACTGTTTAATTTCCAATATTCAGGGTAATAACCCAATACATCATTTTGCATTGCTGCCTGATATTGATCTAACAAGGCGGTATTACCACTATTTGCGGCATTTAATGCATCGTTAAATTGCTCTTCTGCTGCATAAGACAATGAACAACCAAGTAAACACACAGCTCCTAACCAGCTACGATGTGCATATTTATTTTTCATCACACGACTCTTGTTTGATGAGCTCTTTTTACCTGGTCTCATAAATGCGCTAAACCCTGACTATCCACCTTTAGGCATAGTTTAATTATTCTTCGTGCATTCTTTTGTTGTGTTATGTAACTATCTGATTCGACATCATTAAAATTTATGTCATTTGTCTCCATAAATCATGTGCAGCTTATGGCATTTTATTGTTATCTGTCCGGCACAAATACTGCTATAATGATTGGTTTGACCCGTTTTGGGTCATTTTATTATTTATCTAGATCGATCTGTTAGGAGCCTACATGACGGTTCAAACCTTCATTCCCAATGGTGCCAAAGCTGCCTCAGAAAACACTGTTACCCAGCCAACGCACACCACTGACGTTTCAATAAAGAAATTATATATTGAAACTCAAGGGTGTCAGATGAATGAGTATGACAGTCACCGTATGGCAGACCTTTTAGGGGATTCTCATGGTTATGTTTTAACAACTAACCCTAATGAAGCAGACATTCTGCTCATGAATACGTGTTCTATCCGTGAAAAAGCACAAGAAAAAGTATTTAGTGAGTTAGGCCGTTGGCGCAAACTAAAAGAGCAAAATCCTGACCTTGTGATTGGTGTAGGTGGTTGTGTTGCATCTCAAGAAGGTGACAACATTCAAAAGCGTGCGCCGTATGTCGATATGATTTTTGGCCCACAAACCTTACACCGTTTACCACAAATGCTTGACCAACATCATGCACAAGTGGAAAAGCCGAAAAAAGAAAAAATTAAGCTCGTTGATATTTCATTCCCTGATATTGAAAAGTTCGACTTTTTACCTGAACCACGCGTAGAAGGTTTCAAAGCATTCGTTTCTATTATGGAAGGTTGCTCTAAATACTGCTCTTTCTGTGTGGTTCCATATACTCGTGGTGAAGAGGTTTCTCGACCACTTGATGATGTACTTGCAGAAATCGCAGGTCTTGCTGAGAAAGGTGTTCGTGAAATCAGCTTACTTGGTCAAAATGTAAACGGATATCGCGGTGAAACATTCGAAGGTGGCATTTGTACCTTCCCTGAATTGTTACGACTCGTTGCAGAAATTCCGGGTATTGGCCGTTTACGCTATACAACTTCGCACCCACTTGAGTTCTCTGATGAACTTATCCAGTGTTATGAAGATTTGCCTCAAATGGTTTCACACTTACATTTGCCTGTACAAAGTGGATCTAACGATGTACTTAAAGCAATGAAGCGAAATCACACTATTGATGTATACATCGATAAGATTGCCAAGTTACGTAAAATACGCCCTGACATGCATTTATCAAGCGATTTTATTATTGGTTTCCCAGGTGAAACTGATGAAAACTTTGCAGAAACATTACAATTTATCAAAGATTTAGACTTTGACCACTCTTATAGCTTTGTTTACTCAAAACGTCCTGGTACACCGGCATCTGACTTACCAGATACAACTCCTGAACACGTTAAAAAAGAACGTTTAGCACAAGTTCAACAAGTCATTAAGCAATCAAGTATCGAGAAAACTGATGCAATGCTTGGCAAAATTGAACGTGTACTGATTGAGAAAGTATCTGATCAAGACCCTAATATTTTAGTAGGTACAGCAGACAACACTCGTTTAGTGACTTTTGTAGGCGACGCTTCTTGGATTGGTCGTTTTGCAGAGATCGAGATTACTGAAATTAAAACTTTAAATTTAGTTTACGGTGAACTCTTGAATCTTGAGCCTGACGTGGCGTAATGTAGAGGTATTCTAAAGTCTACTGAAAGGTTTTCTCTTGACTGCAGCGATTCGACGTACCGTAACATTTCCTGAAATTTCAATGGAACGTTTAAAGAGCATCTTGGGTGCCTATAATGGGCACCTTAAGCAAATCGAACAGCGTTTAGATGTCAAAATTACTCATCGTGGAGATGTTTTTCATATCGATGGTGAGATAGATGCTGTTGGGAGAGCCGAAGCGTTATTGCAACGACTCTACGAAGAAACTGAGGAGTCCCAGCAAATCAGTGCCGATCTGTTACATCTCTTGATTCAATCTTCACAAACTGAACGTAATTTCGAGTTAGTCGGTGAAGAGATGGAAGAACATGATGCGCCAATGGATGTCTACTTTCAGACTCGAAAAGGTCGTATTAATCCACGTGGTGCCAATCAAAAACGCTATGTACAACGTATTTTGCAAAGCGATATTTCTTTTGGTGTAGGTCCTGCTGGTACAGGTAAAACTTATTTAGCAGTTGCCGCCGCAGTAGATATGTTAGAGCGTAATGAAATCCAGCGGATTTTACTTGTCCGCCCTGCCGTAGAAGCAGGAGAAAAGCTTGGTTTCTTACCGGGTGATTTAACCCAAAAGATCGACCCGTATTTACGCCCTCTTTACGATGCCCTCTACGAAATGCTGGGCTTTGAAAAAGTCGCCAAGTTAATCGAACGTCAAGTGATTGAAGTTGCGCCTCTTGCTTATATGCGTGGTCGTACGCTTAACCATTCGTTTGTGATTTTGGATGAAGCGCAAAACACTACACCGGAACAAATGAAAATGTTCTTGACGCGTTTAGGTTTTGGCTCTCGTGCAGTGATTACAGGTGACATTACCCAAGTAGATTTACCTCGAGGCCAACAATCTGGTTTGGCGCACGCGCTACGTGTACTTGAGAATATTAAAGAAATTCATATTACCCGTTTCCATTCTCGCGACGTTGTACGCCATCAACTTGTTCAAAAAATTGTTGAAGCGTATGAAGGTTGGGATGGTGAACAACAGCGTCTTAATGCTGAAGCACGTGCTGAACGTAAAGCACGTCAAGAAGCATTAGTCGTTGAAAACGATACAGCAGCAGACTTGCAACATCAGGATGCCTAGGGTCTGTTGAATATTCAAAATTGGATTGCGTTGTCGGCTAAAATTGAGCAGACAAGGCATGAAATGATGGGAATGGTAAACCCCTTTCCAAGTTTCATAACGTAGTCTGAGATAATTTTAGCCACAACCCTTCGGGACAAGAGTGTTTTTTGTTGCTACATCGTTGTGAACTATTCATTTAGAATAACTAAATTTCATAGTCCACGCCTTCTATCATCTAAAAACACTCGATGTCGCAACCATCTGTGAATGTTTAACAGACCCTAAGGATTCACTTTGAAAATCAGTTTAAGTTTACAACAAGACTTTCAATCACCTGAGTTAGAGCTCAAACGAGCTCAACTCAAAAAAATTATTGAAACAACTTTACGCCACGTTGGCTACAAAGAAGATTGTGAAATTGGTGTTGCATGTGTTGATTTGGAAGAAAGCCATCAACTTAACTTGCAATATCGCGAGAAAGATAAACCCACTAATGTTCTCTCATTTCCAAGCGATATTCCTGAAGAAGTCCTACCTATGCTTGATGCATTACCGTTGGGCGATTTAGTGATTTGTATCCCTGTGGTATTACAAGAAGCTTTAGAACAGAAGAAAACTTCACAAAATCATTTTGCCCATCTTTTAGTACATGGAGTACTACATTTACTGGGTTATGACCATGAAACCAGTGATGAAGATGCAGAAGAAATGGAAGGCTTAGAGATCGAAATTTTAGCTAAACTCAATATTGCCAATCCGTATCAGGAATAATCAATTTCTCTAAAACTATTAAACGCGTAATTAGCCTCTTAATTTATTTTTAAAATGTGGATATCCTGAAAGTTATCCACATTTTTTCATTAATGAACCTCAAATTCAGCTTCAGCTGGATCAAAACGCCAAGTACGAATAATACGAAGCTCCGAAATATCTTTCATATTTGCATCAAAACGGCCAAACGGCGCTCCCCGACGTACTGATGCCTTTGCTGCCTCATCTAAAATTGGATGTCCTGAACTTTCAAGTAAACGAATTGCACGGATTCCCCCTTGAGCATTCAAAATCACCATAAGGCGAACTTCACCTTTTAATTGTTGTTGTTTAGCTTCTTCTGGATAATAGCGATTACCATAAAGTTCTACTTTTTCACGGAATTTATCTAAATAAGCTGCTGAGGCATCTTTCTTGGCTTGAATACCATCGACTGTTTTTATTTTCTGTTGGCGACTGAAATCTTGCTGACGTTGCAAATATTGAGCTTCAAGGCTTGCGACCATTGCAGCTTTGGCCTGGAACTGGCTTTGTAACTGTTCAAGTGCTTTTTTCCTTTGGCTCTCCTCTGCTTGCTTCTGCCAACTCAACACAGTCATGAGTACTTTTTCTTCAAACTTAAGTTCTCTTTGTTGCTGTACTTTTTCTAAACTTTCTAACTGAGCTTCTCCAGTTGAAGCATCAGTCGGCATAGGTGTTGGGGAGTTACTAGACATCCGATGGGCTGCTCGAAATGCTCCTGAACCTTGCTGGTCTGCTTGAGCTAAAAAATCTGCATGCTTAACCACATCTTCAGTAGGACGAACAGATATCGCAATTTCTTTAGTTGATTGTTCTGATGGTGCAGGCATCGCAAAATGGATGAGCAGCACAAAAGTATGCAGTAAGATTGCAAGTATTATTGCGACAATAAAGACTCGGTCTTGCCACCAATAATGAAAAGGCTCTATAGAAAGACTTCTTTTTTTCAACATAATCTTAAAAGCATATAAATGCCTTTTCCCCACGGTATCAATACCGAACAAAATACAAACTGATATTCAAATATGGATAAAAATGTGATTCACTTCAAATATGAGCTTTTATCCATTTTCATTTTGTGAAAATGTATCAATTAAATTTGTTACACTGCAATATCAAAACCTGTTTTTTATCATAATAAAGATTGTGTTGATTCTTTAGTAAATCATCATCTGGAAGTTCTTTTATGCAAACGCTATTTTCCTCATTAGTCAAACGTCTTCATAAAGTCTACCGAAAAGCTGAAGCCTTCATTGAGGAAGAAAGAGATTTTACATTATCGCAAACTTTTCTAAATGCGACCTTAGAACGTTACGTAACGAATAATGTCGAGTTTTTAGATGATTTACATGCTGACCTTTATCATGATTGGTTAAGGCTCTATGCCACAATGCATGTCAAAGGTTTAGAAACGACTTTATCTGTCGATTTAAAATTGATTCAGATGGAGTTTAATAAAGAACAGCAACTTATTGTTTTTGAGCAAATTAGTAACACGCAAATTGTAGAAGCTAAATATAAAAATTTCTGGCAAAAAATTGCTGTAAAAGCAGCTATTTTTTACTATCAAAAAATTCTAAAAAAAGACCCATTGGGTATGATTTTGGAGCGTTTTAACGTCGCCCAAGAAAAAGATGATCTTATCTTCCTAGACCTGAACCGTTGGTTTGGTAAAAAAGCCAGCATTATTGAAACATTGGGCAAAGTTCATATTAACTATGCACGGGTTCGTGAAGCAGAATTGGTCGTCTTTGGTAATGTTAATCTCGCCGCCTTACTTTTCCGAGATCAAGATGATGACTTTGAGGATGATCTGGAAGACACTGAAATTACGCCAATACAGCAAAAAGATGCATAACAACTGTATGAGCTAAAGAAATTTATTGTTAAAAAACACAAAGAGATTACATATTTAGCATAAATCCTGATTTTTTCTCCATGATCAGCAGGCATAATATGCAAAAGTCATAGATGCATCAGCACTGACCTTTCAGTCTGTACAAGGATATTTACTTATGGCAACAAAATTTCTGAAATCATTCAGCATCGCAACTGGTATTTCGACAACTTTGCTTATTGCAAGTTTCTCTAGCCATGCACTTGCCATGAGCCCATTTCAGGCAAATTATCAGTTTACCTATAATAATAAAGGCATGGGTTCAGCAACACGCGCACTTAGTCAACAAGGCAATAACTGGACTTATCTATTCACTGCAAAAGCTGGTGGAATCGCTTCTGCGAGCGAAACAAGTAAATTTAGTTTTGCTAATGGCAAAATCGGTTCACAAAGCTTTAGTCGTACCAGTAAAATTTTAATTCATAACAACACTATGAATATTAATTTTAACCCTGGTAATAAGACAATTAGCACAAAGAAAGATGATAAAGCACGCTCATTTGCTTGGCAGCCTGGCGTACTTGACGAACTAAATGCTGAATTACAAGTTCGTGAAGATTTAAAAAATGGTTCACTTAAATCTTCTTACCCTCTTGCAGATGCAAAAGAAGTTGAAAACCGCCGTTTTGTAAAACAAGGCAACGAAAAAGTTAAAACCTCTTATGGCACCTTTGACACTGTAAAAGTGGTCTTAGAGCATGGCAGACCAGATCGCAGTACTATTTTCTGGTTAGCACCTAAATTAGACTACTTACCAGTTAAAGTAAGTCATATTGATGGCAAAACATCTTATGGTTTGTTATTAACAAGTTATAGCGGTAAAACGAATTAAAGCTTGCATTTTTTCGGATGCTTTTTAAAATACGCATTTGCTTTAAAAGCATCCGTCTAGAGGATTCTCCCGTGCACGCACTAGAACAGAAAATCTTAACAGAAGGTATCGTTCTATCTGATCAAGTGTTGAAAGTCGACGCTTTCTTAAATCACCAAATTGACCCTGTCCTCATGCAGCAGATTGGTAAAGAATTTGCTGCTCGCTTCAAAGATGCAGGGATTACCAAGATTATTACCATTGAAGCTTCAGGTATTGCGCCAGCAATCATGGCAGGTTTAGAACTTGGTGTACCTGTGATTTTTGCTCGTAAATATCAATCGCTGACTTTAAAAGACGATTTGTATCGCGCTAAAGTATTTAGTTTTACTAAACAAACAGAAAGTACGATTGCTATTTCAAACAAGCACATCAACTCAAGCGACAAAGCTTTAGTAATTGATGACTTTTTGGCAAATGGTCAAGCAGCGCTTGGTTTGATTGACTTAATTCATCAAGCAAATGCAGAAGTAGTAGGTGTGGGTATCGTGATTGAAAAATCATTCCAACCAGGCCGCGATTTATTGCTTGAAAAAGGTTACCGTGTTGAATCTTTAGCACGAGTTAAATCACTTACTGATGGCACAGTAACTTTTATTAAAGAATAAAATTATTTAAATAAAAAAGAGCGGAGTTCCGCTCTTTTTTATTTTTATAAGATTATGAGTGAAGTTTTTTTACGATTTCACCTAAGCGTTTACCTTGTGCTTCACATAAAAGCTTTTCATCTTGGCTTAAGCCTTGATCATGTCTAGGGCCACTCACATGGCTTGCACCATACGGCGTTCCACCTGTTTTTGTATTCGATAACGCAGGAATAGAATTTGGTAAACCTAAAATCATCATGCCATGATGAAACAAAGGTGGTAGCATCGTCAACAAAGTACTTTCTTGTCCACCATGCATTGAACCAGAAGAAGTAAAAACACAAGCTGGTTTATTATGTAAAGCACCATTTAACCAAAGACTTGTGGTCTGATCCCAGAAATATTTCATTTCGCTTGCCATGTTACCAAAGCGAGTTGGAGACCCAAGTGCCAAGCCTGCACAATTGGCTAAATCCTCTAAAGTGCAATAAATATCGCCTTCTTCAGGAATGCTTGGCTCAGCTTCTGTTACTACTGTTGCAATATTAGGTACTGTGCGAATTTTTACATTAATACCTGCAGCTTCAACACCATTCGCAATAAGATGCGCCATTTCTTTAGTAGAACCATATTTACTGTAATAAAGCACAAGAATGTAAGGTTGCATCGGTTTCATGAATTTTGTTAAAAAGAGCACTATACGGTATTTTTTATTTTTTTGGTGAAGCCAATTTTATGAAATTTTAGAGGTGATTGATTTTTAAGGGCAACAGTAACAAATATCGGTAAAAGCTTTTTACTACGTTTTGTTACGATGATACATACGGAACTTTCAGAATACTTTTTTATTCTTTAGGTTAAAGTTTACCCACATCAAAGATAGTGTTCTCAACCGAATACACCGGTGAATATCAATCACCCACATCATGATTAAAAAAATCGGGATAGATGACGCATGTTAGAACGTTTTTTGAAGAGACTTCCTTTTTATAACAAGACCTGGTTTCAATTTATTTTATTTGTAATTAAGCGTTTTGAAGCTGATCGCTGCCGAGAACAAGCTGGCTCTCTCACCTATACAACTCTTTTTGCTGTTGTACCGATGCTAACGGTATTTTTAGTTATTATTTCTTCAATTAAAGCCTTAGAACCTGCCAGACAACAGTTGCAGCACCTAATTTATAGCAACTTTTTACCTAAAAGCACCATTGCTTTTGATAAGGCACTCAATGCTTTTACCGAAAAATCCAGTAATTTAACTGTGATTGGTGTGCTGTTTCTATTTGTCACTACAGTTTTAATGCTGACAACAATTGAAACTGCCTTTAATCGCATATGGAGAGTAAAAGAAACTCGTAGCGGTATTGTAGGCTTTATGCGCTACTGGACCATTATTTCACTTGGTCCCATTATTTTAGGCAGCGCATTTGTTATTTCATCAACTGTTGCATCAATGAACTTATTAAGTAATAACTTCACGGGTTATCAACTTGATGGTGCGTTTCTACTTTGGCTCATTTCTTTTGTTCTTACTGTTTTGGGATTCTTTATTTTATATTGGACCATTCCCAACCGCACAGTTCCCCTATTTTCAGCAGCAATTGCCGCATGTTTGAGTGCTGTATTGTTTGAAATACTAAAAAACTTATTCGGCTTTTTAATGTCTAACTTCACCAGTTATGAAATCATATATGGTGCATTTGCAGCAGTACCTATCTTCCTACTATGGGTTTTCTTATCTTGGAATATTGTATTACTCGGTGTCGAGGTGAGTTTTGCCCTTACCGCTTTTCATTCAGGCAAAGAGCAAAAAAGACATCCTGTACTCATGCTACTCGATATTTTAGAATTATTTTATAAAAAGCAAAAACTTGGTGAAAGTGTAAGTGATAAAGAAGCATTAGGAATTTTAGGTCGTGGCGAAATTGGCCGATGGCCCGCTTATGTCGTTTTACTCGAAGAGCAAAATTTGGTAAAACGCACAGATAAAGATGAATATGTTTTAGTCCGTAACTTATCTCAAGTCGACTTTTGGAGTTTTTTTACCGCATTGCCTTATCCACTTCCGTTACGTCCAGATGTATTAAATGTGCATGATGATGATGAATGGATGGAAAAAATTGGCCCAGCTTTAGTTGAATCCAATGACTATTTGGCAGCCAAACTCTCTATTCCACTTTCAACAATTTTTGAAGAGAAATAGAAAATAAGGTTATTTATTCATATAAAAGTCTTCTATATCCAGACAATAAAAAACCCTATTATCAGTTCAATAATAGGGTTCAAAACTTAGCGATTTAAATCAAATTATGCTTTAACAAAGGTTTCCCAAACAAAATCTTGAGTAGCACCTTTCAAAGTCATTTTTAGCTGATCACCAGCATGCAGTGGCCCCACTCCTGCTGGCGTACCTGTCATAATGACATCGCCTGGTTCAAGTGAAAACACCTGATTAATATCAATCAATAAGTAAGCAATGTTAAACATAAGCAAGGCTGTATTACCATCTTGACGCAATTCATCATTTATATGGAAAGTAAATTTAGTCTCTTCCCAATTAGTAATTTCACTTACATCTACCCAGTCCGCAAGTACGCATGAACCATCAAATGCTTTTGCTCTTTCCCAAGGCTGGCCTTTATCTTTTAACTCATTTTGTAAGTCACGCAATGTCAAATCCAACCCTAAAGTCACTGCACCAATCGCTTGTAGTACTTTTTGCGGATCGGTTTCTCCTTTTAATGGCTTATCAATACGTAAAACAAATTCGCATTCGAAATGACAGCTACCCCAAGCCGGATTCCACGAAATACCTTCATCCAAACCAATCAAACTACTTGGTGGCTTGATAAACAATACTGGTCGTCCCGGCATTGCATTGTTCAGCTCTTTTACATGATCAGCATAACTTCTGCCCACACAAACGATTTTTGAAGGACGTGTTTTCATGAGGCTTCCTTTATTGTTGCGGCTAATAATTCCAATAACTTATTTCTTAAATGTATTTTCAAATACAGTTTGATCTGAAGCTTGAGCAAAGGCACGTTTCGGTACAATAATGACCGTTTTGTTTTTTAACTCAAGCATATAAGTCAGTTTACCCTTAGCAAAAGTCTGCACATCGCCATACTGTACGACTTGTTTACGACCAGCAGCATAGAGTTCAAAATAATCTTGGTATAAATCGATCCCTTGCTCACTCTTACCAAATTGATAACGTACAAACTGACGTTTGAACATCATAGGCAAAAGCCAATAGCGCATTAGACCTTGCATAATCAGGAAAAAAATACCCAAAGCAACATAGTAGCGACCAATGCCTGATAAGCCTAAATAAAAACCCCAAATAACAATTGCAATACTAATAACAGGGGTTAAAAAACGTGTGAATTGTTTCTTTCCGAATGTCACCAAGCCAAATCCATCTTGAGACTCTTCTAAATTTAAATAATAACGTAAAGATAAAGCGCTTTTTTGCTCGGTCATCACTATGTATCAATATTGAATAAATCGAAACTATTAGAGCATATTCATCTACGCTTTAAAATGAATCAAAAGTGATTTTTTATTTTTGCTCACACGATAAAGCTTTCATTCGTACAAGTTGTTTACTCGTTTCATATATAGAACGTAGATTCATATTTATAAGGCTTATTTCATATTTTTAAATTTATAGAATGCTTCTATTGTCTCTTTAGTGGAATCCGTCATGTCTTTCTTTGCAAAACTATTTGGCTTAAATCAAAAAACAACAGCTCAAGAAGATGTGGCTTTAAAAGCCGCTCAAGAGCTAGAATCTTCAAATGAAACTTCTTTTATAGAACTCATTAAAAACCGCCGCTCTATTTATGCAATTGGAAATAACTTAAACCAATCAAATAATGAAATTGAAAAGTTAATTCAAGAAGCAATCAGACATAGTCCTTCTGCTTTTAACTCTCAATCATCTCGTGCTGTTATTTTATTTGGACAATCACATCAAAAATTCTGGGATACAGTTCTAGAAGTTTTAAAAAGTATTATCCCAGCTGAAGCTGTATCGGGAACAGAACAAAAAATTCAAAGTTTTGCCGCTGGTGCAGGTACAGTTTTGTTTTATGAAGATCAGAACGTGGTTAAAGGCTTACAAGAACAGTTTGAAGCTTATGCTGATAATTTTCCAATCTGGTCTGAGCACTCAACAGCAATCGCTCAATTTGCAGTTTGGAACGTATTAGCTGAACAAGGTATTGGTGCTTCATTGCAACACTACAACCCAATTATTGATGAGAAAATTAATACTGCTTTCAATATCCCAGCAGAATGGAAGCTAAGAGCTCAGTTAGTTTTTGGTTCTATTGAAGGTAAAGCAGGTGAAAAAGCCTTTATTGACGATGCAAGCCATTTTAAAACATTCGGCTAATAGATAATCCTTGAATCTAGATATTTTTAAAGCTGGTTATCATGTGCACCAGCTTTTTTATTGAAATCATAAAAAACAGGCACAAAAAAACCGCTATATATAGCGGTTAATTCTTCAAGTGGTGCGCTCAGAGAGATTCGAACTCCCGACCCCTTAGTTCGTAGCCAAGTGCTCTATCCAGCTGAGCTATGAGCGCGTACTTGATGGAGGGCATTATACGCAGTTTTTCTATTTTAGAAAGAACTTTTTCATCTTTTTGTCATCAAGCGTCTAGTTCTTAGCCACAATAAAATATCTTGGTAGTCTAGCTTTTCAAAAAGGGGAATTACTTGTCCATAAAATGTATTTGAAATATTTTTTTTCAATTAAAGTTGCCCCCTTCTTTTATCCAATTTGGACATTTTGACCAAATTGACAGAGTCAAAAGCCTAGTTTTTTAGTCAGGATTATATAAATAATATATTTCTCCTTATGCAAAATTATTTTTATAAATAAAACTATTTAGCACTAATAATTATAAAAATAATAAAAAATAGGGAAAAATACATTCATCTTTAAAGCATATATTATAAAAAAAATTATTATTTTTATGTCTAAATCAGAATGAATATCTAATTGTCAAAATATTATAAGTATCAAATTATTTGAGTAGAAATATGGATTGACACTTTTTGAGATCTACCCAATACTAAATTTCAATTATTGAGAAACATATCTCAATAATTGCCTAACGCAATAAATAAATACTTACTTAAAAATACATAAATATATAGGAAATAGACCATCATGTTCTTACTGAAAACTCTCGTATCTTCAATAACAAAAGTTACTCAGGACTTGAGTAATGTTGTATCAGTGAATCCTGTTGTAAACACAGGTTCTACTGTTAATGTAAACGTTTCCGATATAAATATTGCTACTGGAAATGTTTCAACATCAGGCTTACTTTCTAATGTTGTTTCAACTGTAACCAATACCGTTTCTCAGACAACAGGCTTAGTCTCTGGTGTAGTGGGTACCGTAACAGGTGCTGTTGGTGGTGTAACTGGTGGCGCTACTAGCGGTAATCCAGTTGGTGTAGTAACTGACATTATTGGTGGTGTAACTGGGGCTATCGGCGGTGTGACTGGTGGTGCTGGCGGTAATCCACTTGGTACTGTTACTGACATTATCGGTGGTGTGACAGGCGGTATTATTGGTGGTGGTACATCACCTATTTCCCCAGTTGTTGATGTGGTTCAAGGCGGCATCGATGTTCTTCAAGGTGTGGAAAGCCTAAAAACCAGCATTATTAATACAGGAATTAATACTGTTGCAGACACTGTAGTTGGTGTACTTCCTCAAACTGAGCACCCTGTTACTGATATTGCTCACCTCGGCACTTTAACTTTCGAAACATCTCGCGACACTGTAAATGGTGCGCTTGAGGTTGTATCTGATTTAGTAGGTGGCGATATTCAAGGCGCTACCCAATCTACAACTGGTATTGTCAACACGCTCATTACCAATGGTACAACTGCGACTGGTATTTTAACTGACATTCTTGGCGGTGTGACTGGTGCTATTGGTGGTGTGACTGGTGGCGTAACTGGTGGTAATCCGCTTGGTACTGTTACTGACATTATCGGTGGTGTGACTGGCGGCGTAACTGGTGGTAATCCGCTTGGTACTGTTACTGATATTATCGGTGGTGTGACTGGCGGCGTAACTGGTGGTAATCCGCTTGGTACTGTTACTGACATCATCGGTGGCGTGACAGGTGGTGTTACTGGTGGTAATCCGCTTGGTACTGTTACTGATATTATCGGTGGCGTGACTGGCGGTATTATTGGTGGTGGTACATCACCTATTTCCCCAGTTGTTGATGTGGTTCAAGGCGGCATCGATGTTCTTCAAGGTGTCGAAAGCCTAAAAACCAGCATTATTAATACAGGTATTAATACTGTTGCAGACACTGTAGTTGGTGTACTTCCTCAAACTGAACACCCTGTTACTGATATTGCTCACCTCGGCACTTTAACTTTCGAAACATCTCGCGACACTGTAAATGGTGCGCTTGAGGTTGTATCTGATTTAGTGGGCGGTAATATCCAAGGCGCTACTGATCATGCAACTGGTATCGTCAACACACTCATTACCAATGGCACAACTGCGACTGGTATTTTAACTGACATTCTTGGCGGTGTGACTGGTGCTATTGGTGGTGTGACTGGTGGCGTAACTGGCGGTAATCCGCTTGGCACAGTGACTGACATCATCGGTGGAGTTACTGGCGGCGTAACTGGTGGTAATCCGCTTGGCACAGTGACTGACATCATCGGTGGAGTTACTGGCGGCGTAACTGGTGGTAATCCACTTGGCACAGTGACTGACATCATCGGTGGAGTTACTGGCGGCGTAACTGGTGGTAATCCACTTGGCACAGTGACTGACATCATCGGTGGCGTGACAGGTGGTGTTACTGGCGGTAATCCGCTTGGGACCGTTACTGATATCATCGGTGGTGTAACTGGCGGTATTATTGGTGGTGGCACTTCTCCTATTTCTCCAGTAATTGATGTGGTTCAAGGCGGCATCGATGTTCTTCAAGGTGTCGAAAGCCTAAAAACCAGCATTATTAATACAGGTATTAATACTGTTGCAGACACTGTAGTTGGTGTACTTCCTCAAACTGAACACCCTGTTACTGATATTGCTCACCTCGGCACTTTAACTTTCGAAACATCTCGCGACACTGTAAATGGTGCGCTTGAGGTTGTATCTGATTTAGTGGGCGGTAATATCCAAGGTGCAACTGATCATGCAACTGGTATTGTCAACACGCTCATTACCAATGGCACAACTGCGACTGGTATTTTAACTGACATCCTTGGTGGTGCGACTGGCGCTATTGGTGGTGTGACTGGTGGTGTTGGAGGTGACAGTCCTCTTGGTACTGTTACTGACATTATTGGTGGATTAACTGGTGGTAATCCACTTGGCACAGTGACTGACATCATTGGCGGTGTAACTGGTGGCGCTGCTGGCAGCAACCCTATTGGTGTCGTAACAGATATCGTAGGTAGCTTAACTGGTGGTGTAACTGGTACAGGTGGCACAGACGTTATTTCTAACTTATTAGGTGGAGTAACTGGCGGCAATGTAGGTGGAGTCACTTCTACAGTATCGAGCGTAACAAACACGGTTCATACTCTAGTACCTCAGTCATTACTTACTGACCACTTCTTAGATAATACTTTACATACAGTTTAATAATCTTCAAGAAAGCCACTAATAAAGTGGCTTTCTTCTTAAATATATTTTTAAATATTAATTAATATTAATTCATTTCTTGCCATCTATAATATTTCTTATGTGCTAGCTCTAACATTGCATAATCATTAGGAGTATCACCATAAGCATAAATTGTAGAATACTGGGTTAAATCGTATTTATTTTTTATTCTATTTACTTTTTCTAAATAACCACAATCACCATCAACAAAATTACCAGTTAAAATACCATTATCTATTTCAAGTTGATTACAGATAACGTCCAAATCTAAAGACTGACACCAACTTTCTAAATAAACACCCAATGAAGCGGATACCACAACAACCTGATCTCCTTGCTGTTTATGCCAGTGAATACGTTCTAAAGCATTTTCACGAATACAGGTAGGAATTACCGTTTTAGCAAACTCTTGTCCCACATATTTTAGGGAATCTGCATCGTAGCCTATATATCCCACCTGACAAAGCTTAGTTCGTATGGTTTTATCGGTTACCCATCCAAACTTATAGCCTGCGATATAAGGTGCAAGTCGAATACCACCTAGTATTTGAGTTTTTCTGCTCAAAGAAAATTTAAGGAACAAACTGAAAGTATCGTTACGGGTGATCGTGCCATCAAAATCAAATAAAGCCAGATTCATTTATCGTTATCTCTAATATAATTAAAAAGTTATAAATTTAAATTTTTAAAAAATTACTAAACAGCAGACACAAAAAAACCGCTATAAAAGCGGTTAATTCTTCAAGTTGGTGCGCTCAGAGAGATTCGAACTCCCGACCCCTTAGTTCGTAGCCAAGTGCTCTATCCAGCTGAGCTATGAGCGCGTAACTTGTGTGCCTTTCAGCGATTCGTTCTATTTTACTTGGTGCGCTCAGAGAGATTCGAACTCCCGACCCCTTAGTTCGTAGCCAAGTGCTCTATCCAGCTGAGCTATGAGCGCATTAAGTAAATGGCGGTGAGAGAGGGATTCGAACCCTCGATACCAGTAATAGGTATGCTTCCTTAGCAGGGAAGTGATTTCAGCCACTCATCCACCTCACCGGAACGAGCCGCCATAATACAAACTAAAACCCTATTGTTCAAGTCATCATACTGAAATTTTCTTATTTTTTCGTTCAATGAATTATTTTTTAAGCAATTTCCTTATTATTTTCGTCTTTTTCGATCAAACGCTTGTTAAGATAGATATTATTTCTTCATTAAAATACAGTAGTGCATAACACATTATTGCAAACCTAAACGTGCAGTTCGGGTCTGCATGGCTTATGCTAAACTTATCTGCCAAGCGTGAAATCAAAAGACATGACAAAAAACTGGGCTGATCCCGAAGCGAAAGCTGAAGCTGAACGTTATGACAATCCTATTCCAAGCCGTACTCTAATATTAGATACATTGGAACAATTGCAAACACCGCAATCTCATGCAGAACTTGTTGACCATTTTCATATTCAAGACCAAAAAAGTATCGAAGCTTTAAGCCATCGTTTAAGTGCAATGGTTCGTGATGGTCAAATCATGAAAGATGGGTTCAAGTTTCAGTTAGTGACAGACCAACCTACTTATGAAGCGACCGTCTATATTAATAGTAAAGGTTTAGGCACCGCACATATTGATGGTCAAGATGATCTTTTACTTCCTGAGCGTGAGTTACGTTTAGTCTTTAATGGTGATCGCGTCCGAGTTCGGCAGACCTCGGTAGACCGAAAAGGTAAACCATGGGGGTTCATTACCGAGGTTCTACAACATCGTGTAAAACAGTTAATTGGTAAATTATCGGTACACGAGGGTGAATACTTTATTCAACCTAATAATCCAAATCAGCACCAACCTATTCCATTGGAAAAAGAATTAGTTGCACATGCCAAAGCAAATGTTGGCGATATGCTTCGTGTTGCCATAGATACTTACCCAACCCGTGAAGAGTTTGCAACGGCACATATTATTCAATCTATGGCTGATAAAGCAGATACTGAAATTATTATTCCGCAGACTATTCTTGAGTTTGGATTACCTTACGAATTTCCAGATGAAGTTATAAAAGAAGCTGAAAGTTTTAAAGAACCTTCTGCACAAGACCGTGAAGGACGAGTTGATTTAAGAGATTTAGCGCTCGTCACAATCGATGGTGAAGATGCTCGAGATTTCGATGATGCTGTGTATGCAGAAAAACGTCCAGGTGGTGGTTATCGCGTTGTCGTAGCAATTGCTGATGTGAGCCATTATGTACGTTTAGATTCAGCTCTAAATGAAGAAGCAGAAGAACGTGGTACTTCGGTTTACTTCCCGCACTTTGTATTACCAATGCTACCAGAAGCATTATCAAATGGATTGTGTTCACTTAACCCGCACGTAGACCGTTTATGTATGGTCTGTGATCTAAAACTCTCTCGTACTGGTCGTGTAACGGGTTATGAGTTTTATCCATCTGTGATGCACTCAAAAGCACGTTTGACCTATACACAGGTAGCACAATACTTTGATGGCGCAACAGATGCGATTCCAAAAGATCGTGATATTCACAAATCGCTAAATACGCTTTTCCAGCTTTATCAAATTCTGAAAAATTTACGTGCTGATCGTCATGCAATGGAATTTGAAACCATTGAAACGTACATGACTTTTGATGAGCTAGGCGGAATTAAAGAAATTTTGCCACGTACACGTAATGAAGCACACAAACTGATTGAAGAATGTATGTTGCTTGCTAACGTTGCTGCGGCTGAATATGCATTAGAACATGATATTCCAATGTTATATCGCGTACACGAAGCACCTGAGTTCTCACGTATTCAGAAAGTAAAAGACTTTGTTAAACTTCTTGGCTTACCTTTCCCAGATCAACCCACTCAAGCAGATTATCAAAAAGTTATTGAGGCAACTAAAGACCGCATTGATGCGCCAAGCATTCATGCCGTGTTATTACGCTCAATGATGCAAGCTTACTATGGTGCCAAAAATGCAGGTCACTATGGTTTAGCTTATGAAGCTTATACGCACTTCACATCACCAATTCGTCGCTACCCAGACTTATTGTTACATCGCGCAATTAAAGCTCATTTGAAACAAAAGCCTTATCCGCTCTCTGGTGCAGCTTTAGATGATGCTGGTGAACATTTCTCTCAAACCGAGCGTCGTGCAGATGAAGCATCTCGTAGTGTAACGACTTGGTTGAAGTGTCACTATATGCAACAGCACTTAGGTGATGAGTTCATTGGTATTGTGAGTGCTGTCACTGAATTTGGACTATTCGTTACTCTTAAAGACCTCTATGTTGATGGCATGATTCATATTAGCCAGCTCGGCGACGACTTCTTTATTTATGATCAAGCAAGTCAAAACCTTATTGGACAAAATCGTGGTCAGGTCTTCGGTTTAGGCGATGAAGTTAAAATTCAGGTTGCTGGTGTAAATCTGGAAGAACGTAAGATCGATTTCCAACTTATTCAGCAAGTGACCCATGCTGGACGAGTAGTTCGTAGTCGTGCCCCACGTACAACCAGAACAGCAACACAAGCAACTGAAGAAGTTTTTGGTAAACCATCTACTAGTTCAAATGATGGCGAAAAACCTGTCCGTAAAAAGAAGGAAAAAGGTAAACCAAGTTCATATACTAAAAAGTCTGGTAAAAAAACCACTACGAAAGCAGAGGCCAAGCCAGAAAAAGTAAAGAAAAAAGCGAAACTAAAAAAGAAAAAGTCGAATGCCAAATCTAAGGCTGACTAATTCATAAATGTTTTTATTCTTTGTTATTAAGCTCCCAAACATGGGGGCTTAATATTTTTAGAACGTTTATTTTCAATTTAAGCTTGATTTCCTGCCTAACAATACCTACATCTAATACTATGTTTAAAAAATAATGTGGCTATTAGCAATGACTTTACAGCAAGCGACTCTACCTACTCCCCGCTTTGACCAAATTACATTAGATAATTTAAAACAAGATATTCAACAAGCGATTCAAGCAGGACAAGAGTTCTTAAACACACTTACAGCTGCACCTTCTGACACAGACCAGCAACTTGCTGTACTTGAACAAATTGATACCCTTGAAAATAATCTCAGTGAATCATGGGGTGTTTTATCGCATTTAAATGCAGTGATGAGTAATACTGAAACTAGAGAAGTCTATCAATCACTCTTACCCGCTTTAAGTGAATATTACACTCAGCTTGGCCAACACACGGCGCTGTATCAGACTTATCAACACATTCATGATGGTCAGAGCTATTCAACGCTAAGTCCTGCTCAACAAAGTGCGATCCGTCTCGCATTACGTGACTTCAAACTTTCTGGCGTTGCTTTAGAAGGTGAAGAGAAAAAACGCTACGCAGAAATTTCTGCACGACTTTCACAGCTTTCTTCTGACTTCTCAAACCATGTACTTGATGCGACACAGGCTTACTTTAAACCACTTACAGAAGACCAGCTAAAAGGTCTTCCAGAAAGTAATGTTGAGTTACTAAAGCAGTACGGTAAACAGCGCGAACTTGACCAAGCTGTAGCAACTTTAGATTTCCCAGCTTATTTTGCAGTCATGACCTATGCCGATGACCGTGCATTACGCGAAGAGCTTTATAAAGCTTATGTCACTCGCGCATCAGATCAGTCTGAACAAACAGAGTTTGATAACAGCAAAATTATGGAAGAAATCTTGAGCCTTCGCCAAGAAATGGCAAAACTACTTGGTTTCAATAACTACGCTGAATATTCTCTTGCCAGCAAAATGGCTCCTGATGTCAAAACAGTTCACGACTTTTTAGCCGACTTAGCTGAGCATGCACGTACCCCTGCTCTCCAAGAAGTTGCTGAGCTACAAGCTATTGCCAAACAGGATGGGATTGATGAACTCAAACCTTGGGATACGACTTACTATTCTGAAAAGCTTAAACAGCAACAGTTCAACTTATCTCAAGAAGCATTAAAACCTTACTTCCCTGCTCCGAAAGTCATTCAGGGCTTATTCCAGATTGTTCAGCGCCTATACGGTATTAACATTGTTGAACGTGAAGCTCCGGTTTGGCATCGAGATGCACGCTATTTTGAATTAGAAGACCAAGGCCAAGTGGTTGGCGGGTTCTTCTTTGATTTATATGCACGTACTGGTAAACGTGGCGGTGCATGGATGAGTGGCTTCCGCTCACGTATGCAAACTGTTCATGGTTTACAAAAACCAATTTGCTATATGGTGTGTAACTTCACTCCACCTGTAGGCAATCAGCCAGCCTTACTGACTCATGATGAAGTCATCACCTTGTTCCACGAATTTGGACATGGCTTACACCATATGTTAACTGAAGTAGATAATATCTCGGTTGCAGGTACTCACGGCGTCGCTTGGGATGCAGTCGAGTTACCAAGTCAGTTTATGGAGTTTTGGTCATGGGACAAAGAAAGTCTTGATGTTTTAAGTGAACATATTGAGAGCAAGCAGACCTTACCTCAAGAGTTACTCGATGCATTATTAAATGCTCGTTTCTTCCAGTCTGGCATGCAAACTTTACGTCAACTTGAATTTGCACTGTTTGACTTAACTATTCACACCAAGACTCCTGCGTTGAATAGTGAGCAAATTCAGCAGACTTTAAATGACATTCGCAAACAGTACGCAGTAGTTCCAACTGTCGACTACAACCGCTTCCAACATAGCTTTAGTCATATTTTTGCAGGCGGTTACGCAGCGGGTTACTACTCTTACAAGTGGGCAGAAGTTTTAGCGAGTGATGCATTTGACCGCTTTGAACATGAAGGTATTTTCAACACTCAAACAGGTAAAGAATTCCGTCAAGCAATTTTAGCTGTGGGTGGGAAAGACACTGCTCTTGAAGCATTTGTCAATTTCCGTGGTCGTGAACCAAAAATTGATGCGTTGTTACGTCATCAAGGTTGGACGAACGATAACAAAACCGCTTAAACTATGGGCCTAAATTGATCGTGTGGTTAGGGTGATAAAGATGAAAAAACGTTTCATTGCTGGGGCTAAATGTCCAAAATGTGAAGCCATAGATCGGATTGTCATGCTAACCACCGCTGAAGACGAATGGATTGAATGTATCGAATGCGGTTATAGCGAAAATCGTCCAACTCATATTGATGAGCCAGAAACACCTGCTATACCTGATGAAGTTGGAGTAATACAGTTCAAGCCTCGTCGTTCTGACTAAAGGTCTTAAACATGCCACTACAAAGAAAACAAAACTCAAAACTCTTGTGGATTTTAATTGGGGGCTTAAGCATTCTTGTAGTGCTTTTTTTCGCAGCACAATGGTTTTTCAAAAAAACCGAATCGTCAGCACCAATGGTTGATCCTCAACCTGTCTCGACACCTGCACCTCAAAAAACTACAAAACCATCTGCAAGTTCTGAGCCTGTCGCTCAAACACAAACAGCTAACTCGCAACAACTTGTAAATGAAGATGTGCTCAAACAACCTGTCCCGGCTCAAGAGTCTTTAGCAAAAGAAGAAGTGTCTAAACTCAATGACATTCATCATCAGCTGCAAGATCAGGAAGAGACACTAAAAGCTCAACATGCTGATGCAGATCAACTGATTAAGCTAAAAGAAGAGCAAGTGAAGCTCCTTGAGGCTCAGGTTAAACAACAATAGTATTTGTTTAACTCTAGATATGATGCAAAAAAGCTAGTTCACACTGAGCTAGCTTTTTTATTTATTAAGAATTTATCTGCTCAAAATAACTACGACATAAAAAAACACCCTCTTAAAGAGAGTGTTTTCACTCAGCTTATATTTTTAAATTACTTGTACCAACCAAATAGTTTCAGCACTAATGGAGCATAAGTGACTAATACCAATGATGAGAATAAAACAATAATTGGTAATAACCAACGTTCATATCGGTAGTAGAAACTTGTATATTTCTCTTTCGCTTCTGCATCGGCAGCATTTACCTCATCATCACCAACGGATAACCGCGTGAGTAGATGGTTCAAGGCAACTGGTGGTGTTACATAACCAAACTCGAATGCAACCAATACAATCATCCAGAAGTGAATTGGATGAATACCATTTTCGTAGGCTACAGGGGCAATCGTTGCTGCTACTAAAATTACAGCACCAAATGGATCTGTACACATACCAATAATGGCAAGTAGTAATGCAATAAATGCGAGCGAAATATAAATATTACCTAAGTGAGTCGGCAACATTTCAACAATTTCGGTACGCTCGATTAAACCACCAACACTTGCAGACAACGCCATTAAAATAATAAGCGCACCAATATGTCCAACTGTTTCTGATGTTGCAAAACGTAATGCACCACCAAAACCTAAACGGAACTGTGAACTATGTGGATCGTGTGACTGTAAGAATGGAGATTTTTTCTCATGTTCACGAACAATTGCTTCATGAATATTTAAGGCTGGTGCCTCTTTAGGCATAACCATTTTATCGTACAAGATCATCGCAATGAGCACGAGAGGCAGAATCACTGGTGCAGTAAATTCGTTCATTCCTGTATCTAATGCATATTTATAAAATGCAAGAACAACTACAGTAATCAAGATGTAAGGAATAACCGGTACAAAAGCACGTGCCATACCTGGAAGTGCTACTTTCGGTGAGTTCACGCGGAATTTCTCTTCTGCCAAGAAAAGAGAGACACCCAAGAAAATAAATGCAGTTAACCAGAAGACATAAATACCATGTCCAAATAATTCATCAGATGTAACATGACGGCTGTCCAACATCGCAATTAGAACGACCAAAAGACAAGGACGTACCACTACACCTAGTGAACCAGACATTGCAGATACAGCTAGGGCATATTGACGGCGAGCACCAGCATTCCAAACTTCTTTGTAAATAATCGCACCAGCCGCGATAACGAAAATTCCAGAAGCACCTGTATAGGCAGTTGGTACAGCAGCAGCAATTAAAATTAACCAAGTTAAAGTTTCTGGTGCCAAGTTCCATGGACGAAGTACGTTTAGGAACAAGTCCATAACACGTGTTTGCGTGAGCAACATACCTGCCCAAATAAACAAGGCAAGGTTCAAGAAAATGCCCGAGAACTCTACCAACTGACCAAGGTAAATCCCTTGCCCCATTGGATAGTCCATGAAAAACGTGAATGCTACACCTGTAATCACAGCCATATATGCATACAAAGGCACACATAATAAAGCTAAGCCAATATTGCCACCCTCACGTTTTGCTGGTGGGGAAACAAATAGCTGATAAAGACTAATTAAGGTAAGGACGACAAATAAAATCATCCATAACCAGTAAATAATGATTGTTTCATGAGTTGGAGAAACCCCTGAATTAATCACAGAACGGTACTGGCTAATTACTGAAGAACTAAGCAATGCATTACCAAGCAACATAAAGAAGGCATACACTTTGTAGTCCAGCTTGGTTGCAGGGTTACGTAAACCAATATGGTGGAACTTCAACGATGCAGTAATCGCTGAGATTAAGACCATAAAGACTAGTAAAATTGCGCGGTTCTCTGTACCAAATTTAAATATGCCAAAGAAACCCGTTTCAATCGTACGATATGTACGCACTCCTGGATTTGCTTCAATATATTTAATGGTTTTATCGTAAGCCAGATATTTATCTTCACATTGCTGCTGCGCTGCTTGTAAGGATGCACGGACATCACTTTCTGAGGCAGCACCAAAGAAGCTTGCGAAATCATCAGATGCATTCGCTTTCATTTGCTCTTTTACTTGAGCATCAATATTTGGATGTCGATCACAAGATGGCTTTTCAGGCTCCGCACGCAAAAACGAATATTGCATGCCTATAGCAGGGTCACCATAAAGACGTTCCCCGATACGTAATAATTGTCCGTGGATCATTTCTCCGGTACCAATTATGAGCGTCATTAATAGCAAAATGAGGATCACGAATGTTGAGATCCATTCGTTCCATATATAACCCAGCAGACCTAATCCAGATCTTTTTTCTTGATATTCTTGCATAAATATTCCAATTTTGTTCTCTCAACCCCCTCATAACAAAGGCTTTGAGTCATGCAATTTCCTTGGTCAGGGGTATCGTCCATTCCCCTTCTACCAATCCCTTTATTCAACGATCAAATTTGCATCAAACTTTATCAATAAAGAATGACTAAAATCTCTTTTTTAACAGTTTGTATTGTCAATCTTTCTATTTGAACCTTTGTATAAGCCAATAGCATCCTCCAAAGATTGCACCGCCTATCGCCCCATATAAATGAGCTTCGGTTAAAACAGGGCTCCCTATCAACTGTGCTGTACCTGTTTGTCCAAAGGTGTTTTCCCAAATCAGCTTGGCAATAATTAACCCTAAAACCAGTAATGCAAAATTCCGTTCTTTACGGTATTGCAAATAAACTAAAGCAACAGCCGTATACAGTCCGTGGAGCACTCCAGATAGACCGGCATATGCATCGATATAAGGCAAATAAAAATAGAACACCAAACTGATAAAAGGCGGCAGAAGAAAAAGAAGACTTAAAATGTGCCACACTTTGGTATGCGGGAATATGAAGGGCAAACATGCGAATGCCATCATATTTAAAAGAAAATGAATCCAGCCAACATGTACCCAGTGCGCTGTCCACAAACGCCAAAACTCACCGAGTAAGCTTTCGCGCCAATAAATAAAATAGTCTGGAAATACTTGTAGACATGCAGAAACAGAAATGCACCCTGCGACCAAAAGCACTTTTTTATTGAGTACATGATCTTTCATAGCACACTCCTTTTAAAACCGAACCCCTTACGATTAATCAGAAAATACGTAGCAACCGCAAGGAGTTAGTTTCTTCAGATCTGTTTACTGTGCAGGTGCAGAGGTCGAGTCAGCTGGAACTTCTGATGCAGCCCCACCATCAAATAACTCATCCAGTTCTGCTGAACCTTCATTTTTCTCATCCCAGAAATGAGACATACCATTATCACCCGTACGAACACCTGTATGCTCAGTCCAGTAGCGGTCAGAAATGCCACGGACAATTAAACCCGCCATACTATCGATTAACTTAAAGTTCGGATTGACTGGCTTGTCATCTGCTTGAGATGCTGCATAAGTTTTTAATGCATCACGGATTTTGGCGTCGTCACCACTCGCTTGAGCAGCTACAGCGTAGAGTGCATGAGATAAACGAACACCTTTTTGCTCACCGATTTGCACAGATTGCTTTAACGTCTCATACGGGTCTGGCTTACCTTCGTTAGCCCCTGGTAATAAAGTCCAGATCACAGCACGTGTTGCATTCGGTGCTCCCCAGAACTTTTGGTTATCAAGACAAACCATGCCACGTTCTACAATAGCAGCAATATCTTTCGGAACATTGACAGAACCACCCGAGTTAATGTCATTTGTCACCGCTTGAAGGCCACTAATCATTCCAAGTAGATATACAGTCTGATCGGTATCACTACGCATAGTTGGACAAGAGTCACCTAAATGGTACTTATATTTAGATTCCCAACGATCAGCGAATAATTTATAGCCGGTATATTGTCGCTCTGCAGCAATTGCAGCCCAACGCTTCTGCGCAATACGGGCATCTTGAGCTTCTGTTACTTGTCCTGCTTTTGAAGCGCGCAAATAACGTAACTCCTGTTCTAATGCTTGGTTTTCCGCGCATACACCTGAAGCAGCATACATTAAGACAGCAACACGAGTAGGATCTGCACCCATACCTTTAGTCGACATGATTGCAGGAGTTAAGGCACTACCAGTATTACAAACCATTTCAGCATCTTGCATTGCCAAAATAGGTGGAACGACGTGCTTTTCCGTAAAACCCAAAGCAACATTTGCTCCGCTTTTCACGACGTATGAACAACCTGATAAAACTGAAGCTGCAAGAAAACTCATCGCCAAACCTTGGCTTATTTTTTGGACTTTAGACATCTTCCTGTCCTCGATGTAATTTGTTTTTTCCTTTTCAGATGTACATTAGCAGATGCATATCTTGAATAAAAGAGTAATTACTCTAATTGTAGCGCTTATACTTTGACACACTTCACAGCAGATAAAATTGACAGTTTTTCAGGGAAACAAAAATTTTAGGCAAAAAAAAGTAGCATTGCGACGGTTCAGCACATGCTACTTATTAACTGGGATAAGCTTTTAACGGCTTATATTATTGTTGTTCTATATAATCCTTGAGTAAAGTTCCTGCTCTTCCTACTACTACAGCCATAACAACTGCAATTAACAGAAACATCCACATTGAAATCTCCATGAGAGACCTCCTTACTACATTCGCACCCAGTAAAACTGGACACTTGATGAAATTAATCGATTAACCAATTAAACTATTGACTGACCGACGACCTTTGCATCCTCTGTCTCTTAACTTTGCTATAATTAGCTTTATTAAGATGTTCCCTGAGTAAAGTTCCTGCTCTTCCTATCACCACTGCCAGAATGATGGCAATGACCAAGAACGACCATGTTGGCATCTCCATTTGAGACCTCCGACACACTTTACGTTGGTATTTGTACTTTAACCGATAGAATAATAACCATATTGAGAAATTGTCGGACAATTAGCTTTCTTGCTCTTTTTTCTGTATTTTAACTAGACAATTTAAATTTTCCGAAAAGAAATAAATCTTAATTGTTTGATTTTTAAAATTTTTAAATAAATATACAAATGTAGAATTGTCTAACAATTAATAGAATTTTTCTAAGGTTTTAAGTTGTTTCCACTGCGACAAAGGCATTTGATCAAACCAAATCACAGAAGTTAATGTTTCATGCCCTTCAAAATAGACCACTATGAAAATCTGATAATCAATTATTTTTAAAATTTCTACACGAGAAATTGTTTGCTCTGAATGAAAGCTAAGTGACCATAATTTCTGATCTAAATACGCAATTTGACTAAGCTGTGGCCGCTTGAAAAAGAAAACAAAACTTATGAATAGTAAACTGACCGTAACCAACCACCAGAGTATTGATAGGAGTTGATAAAATAGAACTGCTAAACTTAAACCAATAAAAAACTGAAATATAATCGAGAAACGACTATATTTCAGTTTAAAATTCAATTGGTTGACCAAAACCAATCAGCCATGTACATAATGCTTTAATTTATGGATGAAATCACGTAATTCAGTACGTGGTGGTTCAGATACTTCCATAAACCAGTCAAGTAAATCAGGATCTTCCTGCTCTACTAATTCAGCAAATAATGCTTTTTCTGCTGGATCTGCCTTTAAGTAATAATTTTTCACATACGGGTCAAAATAGACATCAATTTCCTTTAAACCGCGGCGTGCGCGATAAACTACTTTACGTTCTTCCAAGGTCATTTCTTCAGACATTTATTTCCCCATCTGCGTTGATAGTGCGCCTAGTTTACCTGATCACATAAGAAAGTTCGCTAAAAATATCAAATTGACCAAACTTATCACTTCATAGCTATAAATGAGCATTCATCACATTGTTAGACCTAGTGAGCTTCCCGTATTTTAGACTTATAACATCAAGCCCAAACCAAGGAAGAAATACAATGCAATCTGGTGCTATTCGTCCCATTCCAAATATGTTACCTCGCCATCTATTAAATGAAGAACATGAAGCTTTCCGAGAAACTGTACGCAAGTTTTATGAAAAAGAAGTGGTGCCAAATACTGAAAAATATGAGAAACAACAACATGTGGACCGAGATCTTTGGAATAAAGCGGGTGCGTTAGGTTTACTGTGCACAACCATGCCAGAACAATACGGTGGCTCAGGTGTAGACCGTCTATACAGTATGATTCTTATTGAAGAACAAGCCTATGCCATGGACTCAAGTACAGGTTTCTCGCTGCATTCCGATATTGTCGCCAACTATATCAATAACTTTGGAAATGAAGAACAAAAGCAAAAATGGCTCCCTAAGATGGCGACTGGTGAAACAGTGACCGCAATTGCCATGACAGAACCAGGAACGGGTTCAGATTTACAAGCTGTTCGAACAACAGCCGTTCTTGATGGCAATGAATATGTCATTAATGGTTCAAAAATATTTATTACCAATGGCTATTTGTGCGATATGGCCATCGTGGTCTGTAAAACAGGTAACAGCGATAAAGGCTCTGCCAATTTATCACTTATTATTGTGGAAGCTGACCGTGCCGGTTTTACTAAAGGTAAGCCACTCAACAAAATTGGCATGAAAGGTCAAGATACATGTGAACTCTTCTTCGATAACGTTCGTGTTCCTAAAGAAAATCTTTTAGGCATGGAAGGTATGGGCTTTATTATGCTCATGAAAGAATTAGCATGGGAGCGTATGTTGGTTGCAATTATCTGCCAAGCTGGTGCAGAAGCAGCATTTGCACATACTGTTCAATATACAAAAGATCGTAAAGCATTTGGCAAGCCAATTAGTGCTTTCCAGAATACACGCTTCAAACTAGCAGAATTACGTACAGAAATTGATTTCTGTCGTACCTATTTAGATCGTTGTATGGAATTACAACTTGATGAAAAATTAAGTGTCGAAGCTGCCGCTGCCGCAAAATATAAAATTTCTGATATGTTTTCAAAAGTGGTTGATGAATGTCTCCAATTACATGGAGGCTATGGTTACATGCTGGAATATCCAATTGCTCGTGCTTATATTGATCACCGAGCAAACCGTATTTATGCAGGCACCAATGAAATTATGAAAGAGTTAATTTCCAGAACACTTTAATACCATACATAAAAAAGGAGGCCATCTGCCTCCTTTTTTATTTCAAATCTTAAGACACTAGCTTTGGCTTACGTGTATTTACATCTGAATGTTTATGGAAATGAAGAATACCATCATCGAACTTAGCATTTTGTAATGACTTTCTATCTTCAAGATAGTTATTGGTTACTTGCCATGGAGCATGCTTACCTTGCTTTGGAAGCTCATGAGCTGCACGACTAATATAGCCAGAAGATAGTTTACCCATCACAGTATCTTCTTCCATTTCATTTTTATTACCCGCTGGAATAACTTCGTCATAGTTATTCTTGTCCATATAGTTTAATAGACGGGAAATATAATCAGCTGCAATATCAACTTTTAATGTCCAAGAGGCATTCACATAGCCAATAATCATGGCCATATTTGGAATATCACTTAGCATAATGCCATTGTAAAGCATATGTTCTGAGGAGTTGATTGGCTTACCATCAACTTTAGCTTGAACACCACCCATAATTTGAACTTGTAAACCAGTTGCAGATACTATGATATCGGCATCAAGGTGTTTACCAGACTTTAATTGAATACCAGTTTCTGTAAATTTCTCAATCTGATCAGTTTCAACACTCGCCTTACCTTCACGAAGAATCTTAAATAGATCACCATCAGGTACTACACATAAACGCTGATCCCAAGGATTATAAGAAGGCGTAAAGTGTTTCATATCTACTTTACCCTTAAGCTGCATTTCAATTGCTTTTAAGAGTAAACGACGAACTGTTTTAGGATGCTTCTGAGACAATGCGTAAATTGCGCGTTGCATACCAATATTACGAGCACGGGTAAATTTGTAAGCCGCCTCTTCAGACATAAATCTACGAGTCTTTTCATAGATGAAGTCAATAGAAGGAACAGTTGCAATATACGTAGGCGAACGTTGTAACATCGTCACGTGACCTGCACCACCTTTTGACATTGCAGGGACCAGAGTAATTGCAGTAGCTCCACTACCAATAATTACTACTTTCTTACCTGTATAGTCTAAGTTTTCCGGCCAATGTTGCGGATGAATGAGTTGACCTTTGAAAGCTTCTTGATTTGGGAAAGTCGGTGCATAGCCTTGGTCATAATTATAATACCCGGTACAACCTACAACAAAGTTAGCTACCCAAGTCTGCTGTTTTTTATTGCTATCTTCGACAACAACATGCCACTTCTTAGATGAAGAATCATAATTTGCAGAGAGTACACGATGACCAAAGTGAATTTTTTCTTTTAACTTAAACTCATCAATCACTTCACCTAGATACCCTTTAATAGAAGCACCATCAGCCAATACATTTGCTTTACGCCATGGTTTAAAGTTAAAACCAAAAGTGGACATATCAGAATCTGAACGAATACCAGGATAACGGAAAAGATCCCAAGTCCCGCCAAAGGATTCACGACGTTCTAAAATTTCAAACTGACGTTGCGGAGAATTTTTAGATAAATGGGCAGCAACTCCGATTCCTGAAATGCCTGCACCAATGATTAAAATATCAACTTGCTTTTCCATTTTATTTTTATACCCATTGTTGAGAATATGACTTTATTAAAGCACAATTTTGACAATACACAATGTCAAGTTTGACCGTTTATCCGTTTTTTTATGTCACTTGAGGACATTTTTTTATTTTTATAATTTTCAAAAAATAAAAAAGACCGGCATAAAGCCGGCCTTTTCCGAATAATATCAATTATTCAGCTGAAGTGTTAACTTCACGATCTACAAGCTCAACGTAAGCCATCGGTGCTGCATCACCAGCACGGAAGCCCGCTTTAAGAACACGTAGATAACCGCCGTTACGTTCTTTGTAACGAGGGCCGAGTACGGTAAATAATTTACCTACAGTTGCAGCATTACGAGTACGAGCAAATGCTAAACGACGATTTGCTACAGTATCGTTTTTTGCTAGAGTGATTAAAGGCTCAGCAACACGACGTAATTCTTTAGCTTTAGGCACAGTTGTTTTGATCAACTCGTGTTCAAATAAAGAATTAGCCAAGTTTTGGAACATCGCTTTACGATGGCTGCTTGTACGGCCTAATTTCACACCACTATTACGATGACGCATGGTGATAGTCCTACTTAATTAACGGCTACGATAGGCAAAACGGTCGTCCATACGAAGACTAGCTGGTGGCCAGTTTTCAAGACGCATACCGAGTTGTAAGCCTTTCGATGCCAAAACATCTTTGATCTCTGTTAACGATTTTTTACCAAGGTTAGGAGTTTTTAACAACTCAACTTCAGTACGTTGAACGAGATCACCAATGTAGTAAATATTTTCTGCTTTCAAACAGTTAGCAGAACGAACAGTAAGCTCTAGATCATCTACTGGGCGAAGCAAGATTGGGTCAACTTCTTCACGAGGTTCTTGAGCAACTGGAGTTTGGTCTTTCTGAAGATCAACAAAAATTGCAATTTGTTGTTGCAAGATTGTTGCCGCTTTACGGATTGCTTCTTCAGGATCAACCGTTCCATTTGTTTCAAGATCGATTACCAGTTTATCTAAATCGGTACGTTGTTCAACACGCGCGTTTTCAACGGTGTAAGAAACACGTTTAATTGGGCTATAAGAAGCATCTAATTGTAAACGACCTACAGGACGTGTTTCACCTTCAGGGAAACGAGAATCAGAAGTTTCATAACCACGACCTTGAGAAACTTTCAAGCGCATTTTTAATGAACCTGAAGCACTCAAAGTACCGATTAAATGATCTGGGTTAACCACTTCAACATTATGAGGTAAACGAAGGTCAGCAGCAGTAATATCGCCAGGACCTTGTTTTTCTAATGTTAAATAAGCTTCATTTTGATCGAACAGCTTAATAGACAATCCTTTTAGGTTCAGCAAGAGCTCGACGATGTCCTGCTGCAAGCCTTCTAAAGTACTGTACTCGTGCTCGACACCTTCTATCTCTACTTCAACCACAGCAGCGCCAGGTAAAGAAGACAATAGAATGCGACGTAAAGCATTACCAAGAGTGTGGCCAAAACCACGCTCTAAAGGTTCTAGAATCACTTTTGCCGAGGTCCCGCTAACCGCTTCGACCTTGATCGCTTGCGGAGTTAGAAACTCGTTTGCAGTACGCGTCATTATTGCTACCTCAAGGATTATTTAGAATACAATTCTACAATCAAGCTTTCGTTGATTTCAGCAGGTAAATCAGAACGATCTGGTGCAGCTTTAAACGTACCTTCAAGTTTAGAATGATCAACATCAATCCAAGCTGGAATACCACGTTGAGCAGCTAATTCAATCGCGTTTTTGATACGCAATTGTTGTTTAGCACCTTCGTGAACCGCAATTACATCACCCGCTTTAACTTGAATAGATGCGATGTTTACACGACGACCATTCAAAGTAATGCTACGGTGACTTACTAACTGACGAGCTTCTGCACGTGTAGAACCAAAACCCATGCGATAAACAACGTTATCAAGACGGCTTTCAAGCAATTTCAACAAGTTCTCACCAGTTGCGCCTTTAACACGAGCTGCTTCTTTATAGTAGTTACTAAATTGACGCTCTAACACACCGTAAATACGACGGACTTTTTGTTTTTCACGTAATTGTAGTGAATACTCAGATTGCTTACCACCGCGAGCCTGACCATGTTGACCAGGTGCTTTGTTAGCTTTTTTAGTTTTGACGTCAAATGGTTTAACGCCAGATTTAAGTTGCAGGTCTGTCCCTTCGCGGCGAGAGAGTTTGCATTTTGGACCAATATAACGAGCCATGAATGTTTCTCCTTACACGCGACGTTTTTTAGGTGGACGGCAACCGTTGTGAGGAATTGGAGTCACATCGGTAATGCTGTTAATCTTATAACCCACTGCGCCTAATGCACGAACCGCAGACTCACGACCTGGACCAGGACCTTTTACAAGGACGTCTAGGTTTTTCAAACCGTAATCTAAAGCTGCTTTACCAGCAACTTCAGCAGCTACCTGAGCAGCAAACGGAGTTGATTTACGTGAACCACGGAAGCCTTGTCCACCTGAGGTGGCCCAAGCCAATGCATTACCTTGACGATCGGTAATCGTAACAATGGTGTTATTAAAAGACGCGTGAATGTGTGCAACACCTTCAGAGACGGTACGAGTGACCTTCTTGCGTGTGCGAGTATCTTTAGCCATCTTTTAGCTTCCAGAAATCTTACTTTTTAATCGGTTTGCGCGGACCTTTACGGGTACGTGCGTTAGTTTTGGTGCGTTGACCACGGACAGGCAAGCTGCGACGATGACGAAGGCCACGATAGCAACCTAAATCCATTAAACGTTTAATGTTCATGGAAATTTCGCGACGTAAGTCACCTTCGGTAGGAACCTTAGCAACTTCTGCACGAATCGCATCAAGCTGTGCATCGTCCAACTCACGGATCTTAGTAGTCTCAGTAATACCAACTGAAGCTAAGATATTCTTAGCAGTGTGGCGACCGATACCAAAGATATAAGTGAGGGAGATAACAGCATGCTTGTTATCCGGAATGTTTACACCGGCAATACGAGCCATTCACTTTCTCCAAAAAGGCAGTAGAGATAATCAACCGCCCCACAAAAATCTTGAGGGGCGGATATTAACCCAATTCGCCTACTGAAATCAACAGGTCTTGATTAGATTAACCTTGACGCTGCTTATGACGAGGTTCTGCGCTACAAATCACGCGAATAACCCCATTACGACGGATAACTTTACAGCTACCACAAATTTTCTTTACAGAAGCTTGTACTTTCATGATGAAACCTCTAAGTGCGCTTATCCCTTAGGATGAGCAGTCGTTTTTCTCATTAATGTTTGATTGTCATATTGATGAGATGTTAAATGCGCTTGTAGCTGAGCCATGAAGTCCATAACAACAACAACTACGATCAGTAATGAGGTACCACCCAAGTAGAATGGAATACCAAAAGAACTTTGTAGAATCATTGGCATCAAACAAATGACTGTAATATAAATCGCACCAATAAACGTCAAACGATTAAGAATATGATCTAAGTAACGAGCAGTTTGCTCACCTGGGCGAATACCAGGCACATAAGCTCCGCTGCGTTTTAGATTTTCTGATACTTCCTTAGGGCTAAATACTAAAGCCGTATAAAAGTAACAGAAAAAGATAATTAACGCACCAAAGAGCACCAAATACAAAGGCTGTCCAGGCGACAATACCAAAGCTAAATCTTGTAAGCTACGTTTAATTAAACCAGCACTCGGATCTGCACTACCTACCCATTGACCAAGACTTGCTGGGAACAATAGTAAAGAGCTTGCAAAAATCGCAGGAATCACACCAGCCATATTAATTTTTAATGGTAGATGTGTTTGCTGAGCTGTAAATATACGACGCCCTTGTTGCTTCTGCGCATAGTTTACTGGAATACGACGCTGTGCTTTTTCAATAAACACAATCGCAGCCAATACACCAAGAGACAAAAGACCAAAGATAACAAGACCAATTAAACTTGTTTGACCATTATCTACAGATGACACTGATTGCATAATTAACTTAGGCAAACCAGCTACAATACCTGCAAAAATAATCATTGAGATACCATTACCGATACCTCTTTCAGTGATTTGTTCACCTAACCACATTAAGAACATAGTTCCAGCGATAAGTGACGTAACTGCAGGGATATAGAATGCAAGTCCTGTAGACAGAGTAATACCCTGACCAATAAGGCCTGCACACATACCTACTGCCTGAACCACTGCAAGTAGTAATGTACCTTGACGCGTATATTGATTAATTTTTCGCTTACCCTGCTCTCCTTCCTTTTTCAAGGCTTCAAGAGAAGGAATCACCGTTGACATTAACTGCACAATAATTGATGCAGAAATATAAGGCATGATCCCTAAAGCAAGAATCGACATTCGCTCTAAAGCACCGCCAGAAAACATATTGAATAGCCCAAGAATAGTTCCTTGGTTTGCATGAAATAAATTTTCTAACGCAGCATTATTAATGCCTGGTACTGGAATATGCGCTCCTAGTCGAAAGACCAGCAATGCACCGATTAGAAAACTCATCCGGCGAATAATTTCACGGTATTTCACATGAAATGGCTGACCTTTCATCATGTTGACATGACCTGAAGAACTAGGAGACATAGACACTCGAGATTACTCCTCGACTTTACCGCCAGCTGCTTCAATTGCAGCTTTAGCGCCTTTAGTCAATGCAACACCTTGAACAGTGAATGCACGAGTGATTTCACCAGAAAGCACGATACGAGCACGAATTTGATCGCGACGAACAACATTCGCAGCTTTTAAAGTTTCAAGACTAACAATGTCGCCTTCCACTTTAGTTAACTCAGACAAACGTACTTCAGCAGTTTTTAAAGCGATTTGGCTAGTGAAACCGAATTTAGGTAAACGACGATAAATCGCTGTTTGACCGCCTTCGAAACCTGGACGAACGCCACCACTTTTACGTGATTTTTGACCTTTGACACCACGGCCACCAGTCTTACCAACGCCAGAACCGATACCACGGCCTAAACGACGGTGTTCACGTTTTGCACCTTCTGCAGGTGCAAGCTCATTTAAACGCAGAGTCATGGCTTATTCCTCTACACTAACCATATAGTAGACTTTGTTGATCATACCGCGGTTAGAAGGCGTATCTTGCACTTCTACAGTATGACCAATACGACGCAGACCTAAACCTTGTAAGCAAAGCTTGTGATTTTTCAAGCGATGTGAAGAAGATTTAGTCTGGGTAACTTTAATCGTTTTCATGATTGATTACCCTTGAATTTCTTCTACTGATTTACCACGTTTCGCAGCGACTTTCTCAGGAGAAGTCATATCACGCAAACCTTTAAAAGTTGCGTTTACTACGTTAGCAGCATTTGTAGAACCATAACATTTAGCAAGTACGTTATGTACACCTGCAGCTTCAAGAACGGCACGCATTGCACCACCAGCGATTACGCCAGTACCTTCTGAAGCAGGTTGCATGTATACACGGCTTGCACCATGACGAGCATTCACAGGGTGTTGTAAAGTAGTACCAGCAAGGTCTACAGTGATCATGTTGCGACGAGCAGCTTCAAGTGCTTTAGAAATAGCAGCAGGAACTTCACGTGCTTTACCACGACCAAAACCAACACGACCATTACCATCACCCACAACAGTTAATGCTGTGAAAGAGAAGATACGACCGCCCTTAACAACTTTGGCTACACGATCAACGGCAACCAGCTTTTCAACAAGACCTTCGTTTTGTTCAACTTTAGCCATGATTAGAACTCCAAGCCGTTTTCACGAGCAGCATCAGCCAAGGCTTTGATACGACCATGATATTTAAAACCAGAACGGTCAAATGCAACTTTAGTTACACCAGCTGCTTTCGCGCGTTCTGCGATTAAAGCACCTACTTTAGTAGCCGCGTCTACATTACCTGTAGTACCGCTACGTAAAGATGCATCCAAAGTTGAAGCTTGCGCTAAAACTTTGCCACCATCTGCTGAAATAACTTGAGCATAGATGTGACGCGGAGTGCGGTTTACACACAAACGAGTCGCACCCAATGCACGAATGTGCAAGCGTGTGCTTTTCGCACGACGCAAACGGGATTGTTTCTTTTCGTTCATAAGAACCTCGCGCCTTATTTCTTCTTAGCTTCTTTACGAAGAATGACTTCATCCGAATAACGAACACCTTTACCTTTATATGGTTCAGGAGCACGGTATGCACGGATTTCTGCCGCTACTTGACCTAACAACTGCTTGTTTGCTGATTTCAAAATGATTTCAGTAGCAGTTGGAGTTTCCGCTGTTACACCTTCTGGTAAAGCGTAGTCAATTGGGTGTGAGTAACCAAGGTTAAGGTTTACAACAGTACCTTTAACCGCAGCTTTATAACCAACACCAACTAGCTGCAACTTACGTTCGAAGCCTTCGCTAACACCTTTTACAAGGTTGTTCAATACAGCGCGAGCAGTACCAGCTTGCATCCAAGCATCTTTCGATTCTTTAACTGGAGCAAGTTGAAGTTTACCTTCTTCCTGTTTTAGCTCGACCAGCGCATGCAGGTTGAAAGACAATGTACCTTTAGTGCCTTTCACTTCGACCTGCCGGCCGTTCTGAGTAACTGCTACACCATTAGGTACAGTTACTGGGGCTTTAGCCACACGAGACATGAGGAATCACCTATTAAGAAACAAAAGCAATAACTTCACCACCAACGCCTGCAGCACGTGCAGCGCGATCAGTCATGATGCCTTTGCTTGTAGAAACAATTGCAATACCTAAACCTTGCTTAACGCTTGGAAGTTTATCTTTACCACGGTATTGGCGAAGACCTGGACGGCTTACGCGCTTAACCATTTCGATAACTGGTTTGCCTTCGAAATATTTTAAAGTAATTGTCAAAGTAGATTTTGTCTCTTCTTGAGCAACTTCTACATTTGAAATATAACCTTCTTGTTGAAGTACGTTTGCAATTGCAACTTTCAACTTAGAAGAAGGCATAGAAACAGTTTGTTTCTTAGCCATTTGTGCGTTACGAACACGTGTTAGCATGTCGGCAACGGTATCTTGCATACTCATTTAGTCGCTCCTTACCAGCTTGCCTTAACAACGCCTGGTACATCACCCTGCATTACTGTGTCACGTAATTTGTTACGGCTTAAACCGAACTTACGGAAGTAACCATGAGGACGACCAGTTAAACCACAACGGTTACGAAGACGTACCGGAGATGCATTACGTGGCAATGCTTGTAACTTTAACATCGCTTCGAAACGCTCTTCTTCACTTGCATTTACGTTTGCAATCGTAGCTTTTAATTCAGCACGTTTTGCAGCGTATTTAGCAACTGTTTTTTCGCGTTTCAATTCGCGATTAATCATACCTTTCTTAGCCATATCGACCTCTTATTTGAACGGGAAGCCGAATGCACGCATAAGCGCACGGCCTTCGTCATCGGTGCGAGCAGTCGTAGTAATAGTAATATCCATACCACGAATACGATCAATCTTATCGAAATCGATTTCAGGGAAAACGATTTGCTCTTTCAAACCCATTGAATAGTTACCACGACCATCAAATGATTTCGAAGAGAAACCACGGAAGTCACGGATACGAGGGATTGCGATTGAGATCAAACGGTCCAAGAATTCGTACATTTGGTCGCCACGTAAAGTAACTTTACAACCAATTGGCCAACCATCACGGATTTTGAAACCTGCGATAGATTTACGAGCAAGTGTAATTACTGGTTTTTGACCAGCAATTAATTGCATGTCGACTACAGCGCCATCTAATAATTTCTTATCAGTTGCAGCTGCGCCTACACCCATGTTTAGGGTAATTTTTGTGATGCGTGGAATTTCCATCACGTTCTTAATGCTAAGTTCTTCTTGTAACTTTGCTTTAAGTTCATCGTTGTAACGTGCTTTAAGTCTGGCCATTGCCTTTTCAACCTATTACTTCGCTACCGCCACTGATTCACCATTTGATTTATAAACGCGAGTTTTCACGCCATCAATCACTTGGTAACCAACACGGTCAGCCTTCTGGGTTGTAGCATTTAAAATTGCCACGTTTGAAATATGAAGCGAAGCTTCTTGAGTAACTACACCGCCTTCAGCGCCAGTTACACGGTTAGGCTTTTGATGCTTCTTCACTAAGTTAAGGCCTTCAACCTTAACGCGGTCTTCAGAAACAGACAATACAGTACCCTGTTTGCCTTTTTCTTTACCTGCGATCACGATAACTTGATCGCCTTTTTTAATCTTAGCCATGATTGCCTCTTATAGAACTTCAGGAGCCAATGAAATGATTTTCATGAACTGTTCAGTACGAAGTTCACGAGTCACTGGTCCGAAGATACGAGTAGCAATCGGAGCTTTGTTGTTGTTCAAGATAACTGCAGCATTATCATCAAAACGGATCACAGAACCATCTGGACGACGAATGCCGAATTTAGTACGAACTACAACCGCATTCATCACGTCACCTTTTTTAACACGTGCACGTGGGATTGCTTCTTTTACAGTAACTTTAATAATGTCGCCAACAGAAGCATAACGACGATGTGAACCACCAAGTACTTTAATACATTGTACGCGGCGAGCACCACTGTTGTCTGCTACGTCGAGCATAGTTTCGGTTTGAATCATTGCCCTACTCCAAAACCGAGCATCACCGGTCACAATTTCGAAAGGCTCAAAGAGTACTCGAAATTGACCGATGATGCAACAAGAACGTCGAATTACTCAGCAGCTGCTTCAACTACTTCCACTAAAGTCCAAGCTTTAGTTTTAGAAATTGGGCGGCTTTCTTTAATGGTTACAACATCGCCAATTTTAGCAACATTGTTCTCATCATGAGCGTGTAACTTAGTTGAACGGCGAATTGACTTGCCATACAACGGGTGTTGAACGCGGCGTTCAATAAGAACAACAATAGATTTATCCATTTTGTCACTTACGACTTTGCCGGTTAACGTGCGGACTGTTTTTTCACTCATTGTCCGTTCCCCTGTTTTTCGGTAAGGAGTGTCTTAATACGAGCAATTGTCTTACGAGCAACTTGCACTTCGTGCGATTTACCCAACTGACCAGTTGCTTTCGCCATACGAAGACGGAATTGGTTAAGCTGTTGCTCATCAAGCAAAGCTTTCAACTCTTCTACCGATTTTTCACGTAGATCTTTAGTTTTCATTACATTACCGTCCGAGTCACGATAGTGGTTTTAAACGGAAGTTTAGCAGCAGCTAAAGCAAATGCTTCACGCGCTAATTCTTCGTTCACACCTTCAATTTCGTACAGGATCTTACCTGGTTGGATCTGGCAAACCCAGTATTCCACGCTACCCTTACCTTTACCCATACGCACTTCAAGAGGCTTTTGAGTAATTGGTTTATCCGGGAATACGCGAATAAAGATTTTACCACCACGCTTAATACGGCGGCTAATAGTACGACGTGCAGCTTCAATCTGACGCGCAGTCATACGACCACGTTCAGTTGCTTTAATTGCAATCGAACCAAATGATACTGTACTACCACGATGCGCTAGACCAGTGTTACGGCCTTTATGCACTTTACGGAATTTGGTACGTTTAGGTTGCAACATGGATTATTCTCCCTTGTCAGCAGCACGGTCACCGCGACGACCACGACGCTCTTGACCTTCACCACGACCACGACCACGTTTAGCTGGACGATCTTCAGCAGGAGCAGGGTTCATGACTTGTTTCATGCCACCTAAGATCTCGCCACGGAAAATCCAAACTTTAACACCAATCGTACCGTAAGTTGTTTCTGCACGCATAGTTGCATAGTCAATGTCTGCACGTAACGTATGCAAAGGTACACGACCTTCACGATACCATTCTGTACGAGCAATCTCTGCACCACCTAAACGGCCAGACACTTCAACTTTGATACCTTTAGCACCAGCACGCATAGTGTTTTGAACCGCACGCTTCATAGCACGACGGAACATAACACGCTTTTCTAATTGAGAAGCAATTGCTTCAGCAACTAAACGCGCATCTAAGTCTGGGCGATCAATTTCGTTGATACTTACTTGCGCTGGAACACCCATAATGCTGGTAAGTTCGCGCTGTAATTTCTCAATATCTTCGCCTTTTTTACCGATTACGATACCAGGACGAGCTGTGCTAATAGTTACTTTAGCAGCGCCTGATGGACGTTCGATAAGAATATTGCTTACCATCGCATTCTTAAGTTTTTTAGTTAAAAACTCACGAACTTGAAGATCTTTAAGCAAGTATTCAGCGTATTGTTTCGGATTCGCATACCAGTTAGCGTTATGACGTTTCACAACACCTAGGCGGATACCGATTGGATGAACCTTCTGACCCATATCAAACCCCTACCTTAACGGTGATGTGACAAGTACGCTTAGTAATACGATCTGCACGGCCTTTAGCACGTGGCATAATACGTTTAAGGCTCATGCCTTCATCAACGTAAATCGTAGAAACTTTAAGATCGTCAACATCTAAACTGTTATTGTGTTCAGCGTTTGCAATCGCAGATTCCAATGCTTTTTTTACTAAAACAGCAGCTTTTTTATTGCTGAAGTTTAAGATGTTTAAAGCATGCGCAACAGATTTGCCGCGAATAAGATCTGCAACCAAACGTGCTTTTTGTGCCGAGATAGCGGCACCGCGTAATTTAGCAGTTACTTCCATCATGACACCTATTAACGTTTAGATTTCTTGTCAACACCGTGACCACGATAGGTACGAGTTGGCGCGAATTCACCGAGTTTATGACCAACCATATGCTCAGTAACAATTACTGGAACGTGATTACGACCATTATGAACAGAGATTGTTAAACCAACAAAATCTGGAAGGATCATCGAACGACGAGACCAAGTTTTGATCGGCTTGCGAGAGTTACTAGCAACAGCCGCTTCAACCTTAGCGAACAAGTGCGCATCGACGAATGGGCCTTTTTTCAGAGAACGAGGCATTAGTCAGATTCCTTTACTTGACGCGACGGTCGCGAATAATCATCTTAGTCGTACGCTTATTGGTACGTGTCTTGTACCCTTTAGCTTTTTGACCCCATGGGCTTACAGGTTGAATACCTTTGTTACGCCCTTCACCACCACCGTGTGGGTGGTCAATCGGGTTCATCGCCATACCACGTACGGTAGGACGAACACCACGCCAGCGTGAAGCACCAGCTTTACCCAATGAACGAAGGTTGTTTTCTTGGTTAGAAACTTCACCAATTACAGCGCGGCATTCAACGTGTACTTTACGCATTTCGCCTGAACGAAGACGAATAATCGCGTAAGAACCATCACGACCCAACAACTGAACAGAAGCACCAGCAGAACGCGCTAATTGCGCACCCTTACCAATTTTAAGTTCAACGTTATGAAGTGTAGAACCGATCGGCATGTTACGAAGTGGCAAGCAGTTACCTGGACGAATTGGAGCATCGTTACCAGATTGTACTTTATCGCCAGCACGTAAACCTTTAGGTGCAATGATATAACGACGCTCACCGTCAGCATATTTCAATAAAGCAATATGTGCTGTACGGTTTGGATCGTATTCAATACGCTCTACAACAGCCGGGATGCTGTCTTTGTTACGTTTGAAGTCAACGATACGGTAGTGTTGCTTATGACCACCACCAACGTGACGAGTAGTAATGTGACCGTTGTTATTACGACCACCAGTACGTTTTTTAGCTTCAACCAACGGTGCGTAAGGAGCGCCTTTGTGAAGATGGTCATGAACCACTTTCTCTACAAAGCGACGTCCTGGAGACGTTGGCTTACATTTTTGAATCGGCATAATTTTCGTCCTTATTCCGCTGCGCTTTCAGCGGTATCGCCCAAGTCAGCCATTTCAACATCTTGGCCGGCTTTCAGGGTGACGTATGCTTTTTTAACATCAGAACGACGTCCTAATGTACGACCAAAGCGCTTAGTCTTACCTTTAGTAATAGTTGTGTTAACTTTAACAACTTCTACACCAAAAAGTTTTTCAACTGCTTTTTTGATTTCAAGCTTAGTAGCATTGATGTCTACTTTAAATACTTGAACACCAACAGTATCACCTAAAACTTGTGCCTTTTCTGAGAAGACTGGTCCTTTAAGGACTTGATAGATACGTTCGTTGTTCATCCGAGTTCTACCTCAATTTTCTTAGCAGCAGCTACAGACATCACAACTTTATCAAACGCGATCAAGCTTACAGGATCGATTGCAGTTGCATCTACCACATCTACATGCGGAAGGTTGCGTGCTGCAAGATATAAGTTCTCATCTACAGCGTCAGTAACGATTAATGCACGAGCAGCATTTAAGTCGTTAAGTTTTGCAAGCAATTCTTTAGTTTTTGGAGCTGCAACAGCAAACTCTTCAACTAATACAAGGCGATCTTGGCGAACAAGTTCAGCTAAGATACATTGCATTGCACCGCGGTACATCTTACGGTTTACTTTTTGAGACCAATCTTGTGGACGAGCAGCAAAAGTTTTACCACCACCAACCCAGATAGGGCTACGAATAGAACCCGCACGAGCACGGCCAGTACCTTTTTGACGGAATGGTTTTTTACCACCGCCAGAAACGTCTGCACGCGATTTTTGAGCACGAGTACCTTGACGACCACCTGCTAAGTAAGCAGTAACAACTTGGTGTACAAGAGCCTCGTTAAATTCACGTCCGAAAGCAACTTCAGACAATTCAACAGCAGAGCCGGAAACAGTTTTCAAATTCACGGTATTTCCCCTCAGGCCTTGATGGTAGGACGTACAATTACGTCACCGCCAGTTGCACCAGGAATTGCACCTTTAACAACTAAAACAGAACGTTCAGCGTCAATAGATACGATTTCAAGACCTTGTACTGTTACGCGTTCATCACCTAAGTGACCAGCCATTTTTTTGCCTTTGAACACGCGTCCAGGAGTTTGGTTTTGACCTGTAGAACCTAATACACGGTGAGAAACTGAGTTACCGTGAGTAGCGTCTTGGGTACGGAAGTTCCAACGTTTAACACCACCTTGGAAACCTTTACCTTTTGATTGACCAGTTACGTCAACAATTTGACCAACTGTGAACAAATCAACGCCAATAGTACCGCCAACTTCACGACCGTCAAGCTCAGCTTCAGTAACACGGAACTCTTTAACTAAACGACCAGCAGCAACACCAGCTTTCGCGAAGTGACCTTTCTGAGCGTTAGTTACGCGAGATTCGCGACGTTCACCAGTAGTTACTTGAACAGCTTGATAACCATCAGTTTCAAGTGTTTTGATTTGCGTAATGCGGTTTGGATCGACTTCGATGACTGTAACAGGTACAGAAACACCAGCATCTGTAAAGATGCGAGTCATACCACATTTGCGACCGACTAAACCAATAGCCATGTGCATAAACCTCTAAAAAAGCGGCCTAATTAACTAATCGTTAATTAACCGAAAGCCTTAACCCAAAGCGATCTGAACATCAACACCAGCTGCAAGATCTAACTTCATCAATGCATCAACAGTTTTATCTGTAGGTTGAACGATGTCGATCAAACGTTTGTAGGTGCGGATTTCGTACTGGTCACGCGCATCTTTGTTAACGTGCGGTGAAGTAAGAACGTTGAAGCGTTCGATGCGAGTAGGCATCGGAATTGGACCACAAACTTGTGCGCCGGTACGCTTAGCGGTTTCTACGATCTCTTGAGCAGATTGATCAATCAGACGATGATCAAAAGACTTAAGACGGATACGAATTCTCTGGTTAGACATACCAGTAAACTCCAAGCCAAATATATAAAGAATCACCTTTGACGCATCTCACCTATTGGTAAGTGTCAAAGGCAGTGATAATCACCAAGGTCGTGATCGATGCCACGACTGTAATGCACATTTACTACTTTCTTCGCAGTAAATGCCCTCTTCTTGAGGGTCGCTCATTATAACGATTGTTTAAGTCTTATGCAATTCTCTTTTTCTATTTTTTGTTCAAATCCTGCTTTAGCCAAGTATGAGTAATTCATTCTATGCACTTATTACAAACTCGATCGCTTTATTTAAGAGTTGATTACCCTGTTCAAATTTTTGTGCTTCCGAATATTGCAGTTCTCTTGCCGATTGAACATATTCACCGTCAAAAATAGATAGCTCCTCTTCATTTTCAAGTAAGAGTTCTAAAGCTGCCGGTGTCATTTCCGGATGAAATTGAAAACCTAATACATTTTTCCCAATCTGATACATCTGATTACGACAAGCAACGTTCTCAGCTAAACGTATAGCACCTTTAGGTATTTCAAATGTTTCACTATGCCACTGCATCACATTAATTTCTTCAGGTAGCGGAAAGCTTTCTTGGGGTAAGTTGGCAACTCTCTGAACTGTCGACCATCCAAGTTCTTGATAACGATTGCGACTAACAGCTGCACCTAATGCATTTGCAATTAACTGCCCACCTAGGCAAAGACCTATAGCAGGTTTTCCTGCCGCCAAATATCGACGCAACCATCTTTTTTCTATTTTAAGCCATGGATAGTTTGCCTCGTCATTTACACTCATGGTTCCACCCATGATTAATAGTAAATCTACTTCTTCAATTCGTGGTAAAGCTTCTATTTCAAGTGACCGATCAACCGGAAGTGCAAAGAATTCCGTAGAGCTAATAGTGGCATGATGAGCTTTTAAAAATGAATAACAGCTTCCAAACCCTTCGCCAGCAATATGTTGAAAATAGTGAACACGTAAATGCGACTTCATGCGCTTAAACCTATTGTTGTTAGAATGTTGGTTTGATCTTTGCAAAAATAAAGCCAAGTTTTTAGTGAATGTTACAGCAGTAACGAAACCTCTTAGAATTAATCAAAAATCTAGCGAATAAGTGAGTTTTCTCTTAATCTAATCTTATTATTTAAAGCATAGCGCCCCATGAAAAAGCATAACAATTTCCAAACCCGACTCATTCATGCACCACGAAAAGCGCCTCAATTCATCGAGACCGTGCAACCTCCCTTATTTCGTGCATCGACTATTATTTTTAAATCAACTGCGCACCTTTTTGACCGTCATTGGACCGATCCTTATGACTACAGTTACGGTACACACGGTACGCCAACAACGTTTACCTTAGGCGACAATATTGCCCAAATAGAGGGTGGTTCATACTGTTTACTTGCACCAAGTGGGTTATCTGCAATAAATCTAGTTAACTCTGCTTTTTTAGGAACAGGAGATGAAGTTTGGGTACCAGACAATATATATGGTCCAAATCTGGAGCATCTAAACTATTTAAAAGATCAATATAGTGTTAGCGTCAAAGTTTATAATTCAATTGATGCCTCAAGCTTTAGACCAACTGAAAAAACCAAACTTTTATGGATAGAAGCAGCAGGTTCTGTCACTCTCGAATTCCCTGATCTTAAAGAGTTAGTTAAAAAAGCAAAGGCACATGGAGTTGCAACTGCTTTAGATAATACTTGGGGAGCTGGACTTGCATTTAATGCTTTTGATTTCTCTGATGAGCACTTGTCAGTAGATTTAACCGTTCATGCACTAACAAAATATCCAAGTGGTGGTGGTGATATTTTAATGGGAAGTGTTGTAACACGTGATGAGAAGTTACATCATCGTTTGTTCCGAATGCATGCCATTTTAGGAATTTCAGTATCTGGCGATGATACAGCTCAAGTTCAACGTAGCCTTGCCCACATGTCGTTAAGATATGAACAACAATCAAATAATGCTAAAACACTACTGAAATGGTTAAAGGAACAGCCGCAGTTTACACAAGTTTTACATCCGAGTGATGAGGCTTCCCCAGGCCATCAATATTGGCAAGAGATTTGCACAACAGGTAAGAGTGCAGGATTAGTCAGTGTAATATTTAAACCTGATTATGACATTTCAGCAGTACGCCGTTTTTGTGATGCTCTTAAGCTATTTAAACTTGGCTTTAGCTGGGGTGGACCAGTTAGCCTTGTCATGCTTTATGATTTAAAAATGATGCGAAAACTTGAGAATACACATTTACAACAAGGTTTATTGGTTCGTTTGTGTATAGGTCTAGAAGATCCACAAGATTTAATTCAAGATATCGAAAGTGCACTGAAACATTTGTAAAACGACAACATCAATAGTGGCTCGCTCCAAGGGATAAAAATATATGGGTACACCGATTGTTATTGCTAAAAATATTAATGACACATCACAAGAAATTGTTTTGCTTTCTCAATTTGCCAACCGGCATGGACTAATTGCAGGTGCTACGGGTACAGGTAAAACAGTCACATTAAAGGTGCTCGCAGAAAGTTTTTCTCGAATCGGTGTTCCCGTCTTTCTTGCCGACGCAAAAGGTGATGTTTCTAGCCTAGCAAAAGCTGGAGAGGCTTCAGATAAATTTAATGAACGCTTAAAACTTCTACAAATTGATAGTGTTCCTTTTGCTGCCAATCCCGTTATTTTTTGGGACTTATTTGGGCAACAAGGCCACCCTATTCGGACTACTATTTCCGAGATTGGTCCAATTTTATTAGCACGTATACTTAACCTAAATGACACTCAAGAAGGTGTTTTATCTGCTGTGTTCCGCATCGCAGATGATCAAGGATTATTGTTAGTCGACTTTAAAGATTTAAAAGCCATGATCACATTTGTGAGTGAACATGCGGCAGAATTTAAAGCCGAATATGGCAATTTATCTCCAGCCAGTTTAGGAGCGATTCAGCGTAATTTGCTCGCTCTTGCCGACCAAGGTGGGGATCAGTTCTTTGGAGAGCCAGCGTTAAATATTCTGGACTTTATACAAACTGACGCTAATGGACTCGGCTATATCAACATTCTTGCTGCTGACAAGCTCATGAATACACCTAAGCTATATGCTACTTTCTTGTTATGGATGCTTTCTGAGTTATTTGAACAGCTTCCTGAAGTCGGTGATATGGATAAACCAAAACTCGTGTTTTTCTTCGATGAAGCTCACTTGTTATTTGATAATGCCAGTCAAGCTTTACAAGAAAAAATTGAGCAAGTTGTACGTTTGATTCGCTCTAAAGGGGTCGGTATTTATTTTATTACTCAAAATCCACTCGATTTACCAGAAAGTGTTTTGGGTCAACTCGGTAACCGCGTACAACATGCCCTACGCGCCTTTACACCTAAAGACCAAAAAGCAGTAAAAACCGCTGCTGATACGTTCCGCTCCAATCCTAATTTTAAAGTGGATGAGGCGATTACACAGCTAGCCGTAGGTGAAGCACTCATTAGTTGTCTAGATGAGCAAGGTACACCACAAATTGTCGAGCGCGGTTGGGTCATGCCTCCCTACTCTTCATTTACCCCTATTACACCTGAAGAACGAAAAACTCTGATTTCTCAAAGTATTATTGCTGGCGTCTATGAGCAAGCTGTAGATCGCGAGAGCGCTTATGAAATGCTGCAAAATAAAGTCGCTGAACGTGAGCAGCAAAAACAGGATGCTGAGCTTGCCAAAGAGCAAGAAGCTTTAGCGAAGCAACAAGCCAAGGAACAAGAACGTTTAGCACGCGACCAACAGAAGGAAGAAGAACGCGCTGCAAGAGAACGAGCAAAACTAACTCAAGATATTGTCGGAACTTTCGCAAAAAGTGCTGCTCGAAGCTTAGGCGGCAGTACAGGACAGAAATTAGTACGTGGGCTACTCGGCTCATTATTTGGAAAATAAAAAACTTAACCAAATCATGATTTTATTTTAAGGGATTTAATATCCCTTAATTTTTTTAAGGTTTTTGTAAAAAAGCTATTGCCACAATTTTTTTAAAGATGTATTTTAAATACATCTTATATAGCCAGATAATTAAGGTCTAGCCATGACTCCACAACAAATTGAACTCGTTAAATCTACTGTACCTGTATTACGTGAACATGGCGTTACACTGACTACATACTTTTATAAGCGTATGTTGAATAACAACCCTGAATTAAAAAATGTATTTAATCTTGATGATCAGACCAGCCTGCGCCAACCTCGCGCTCTTGCAGCAGCAGTACTCGCGTATGCTGAAAATATTGAAAATCCGACAGTGCTCGCTAAAGCAGTTGAACGTATTACCACCAAGCATGTGAGTTTAGATATTCAGCCAGATCAATATGCAATTGTGGGCGACAACTTACTTCATTCAATTAGTGAAGTTTTAAATGTTCCATTTGAATCAGAACTCATTGAAGCGTGGAAACAGGCTTACTTACAGTTGGCAGATATCTTAATTGGTGTTGAAAAACAAAAATATGAACAGCTTGAAAGCTTAAAAGGTGGATGGGCTGGCTGGCGTTCATTTGAAATTACACAAATTGATCCACTTGAGTCTGGCAAGCGCTTTACGTTAAAAGCGACTGATCATGAAGATGTACTGACTAGTCCAGTAAATGCTTTTATTTCAGTAAAAATTCAAGTTCCCGATCAACAACTAGAACAACCTAAAGCTTTTAAATTTACAGAAGCTCAAGAGAACAATACTTATCATTTTGATGTTCAGCCTGAAGAAAACCATACAGAGTTCTCGGTTTCGAACATTTTGCTTGAACACTATAGAGTGGGTGATCAAGTACAAGTTTCAGCCCCTTTAACGCTGTAACTGAAAAAGCGCTAGCCTGAAAGTTTTATTCTTTAGACTTTCAGGCTAAGATGATCAACCTCTTAACCTTTAGTTTTTGGTGATCATGCAACTTAATAAATTTACCGATTATGCTTTGCGAATATTAATGTATGTCGCTCGCCCAAGTGACGCGCCTTACACAATTGCAGAAATCGCTCAAGATTTATATGTTTCGCAAAATCATCTCGTGAAGGTTGTCCATTTTATGGGTAAACAAGAGTGGATTATCACCATTCGCGGTAAAGGTGGTGGAATTCGCTTAAATCCCAAAGCATTAGACTTAAAGCTCGGTGCAATTGTCCGAATTTTACAAGGTGACCATCAAATTGTTGAATGCAACACCCCACCTTGCGTTCTACGCTCGCATTGCGGTTTAAAAGGAATTCTTGATCAGGCTTTAGAAAGCTTCTATCAAAGTTTAGACCAATATACGCTGGGAGAAGTCTTACAACAGCCTAAATCTGCTTCAAACACCTCACCTATAGACTTTTTACAAATCTAGTGCCCGTAATTCTATTTATCTTTGCAAGCAAGCTTGCTGAAAATTAGCAAGAATAACCAAGCTCCTTTATACTAGGCGCGAGCCCTCTCATTTAAAAAGTTATTTTTTATGCGTCGTAGTGAAAAATCGAAAGACACCAAAGCCAGACTCGCACCCAAGCAAAAGATCAGTTATGAAAAGAAACCAGATCCAGCAATCACAGCGTATGCTGTGCAATCTCTGAACTGGTTACGCCAAGCTGAATTTTTAATGAGTGCTCCTAAATTGGCACTTTGTGTTGAAGATAGTGGCTACGAGATTGCTTTTGCAGGGCGCTCAAATGCTGGTAAATCTAGTGCTATTAATGCCTTAACCAACAAAAAACAACTCGCACGTGCCTCAAAAAAACCAGGCCGTACTCAAATGATTAACTTCTTCAGCTTAGGTAATCCTGATCAACGCTTAGTTGACCTTCCTGGTTATGGTTATGCAGCTGTACCAGAAGATATGAAGCGTGTTTGGCAAAAAGAATTAGAAAATTATCTAATCCACCGTAAAAGCTTACAAGGATTAGTGTTACTTATGGATATTCGCCACCCTTTACAGCACTTTGATATGATGATGCTAGAGTGGGCTTATTCACGCCATCTATTTGTGCATATTCTTTTAACTAAAGCAGACAAACTGAACCGTGGTCCAGCAAACAAAGTCTTGCTTGAAGTTAAACAACAACTGAAAAAAATGAAGCTTGATTTCTCTATTCAGCTTTTCTCATCACTTAACAAATTAGGTTTAGAAGAACTCGCAAGTGTGATGGCTGGACGTCTGCACTTTACGCTTGATCAAGAGCCAGAATTTGACGTTGATGCGATCCCTGAAGCAAGCGACGAGGATGCTGAAGAGTAAATCGTCAAAACAGATACAATTTCTTTATTAAATTTATATTCAATTGGCCCCTATTGCTAAACACAAATGTAGGGGCTTTTTTTATACTCGTTATAACTTCATCGAGTTAAAAATCAGGACTAAATGATGAAATTGCTATCTTTTTTGAAGAATAAGGCTTTAGGTTCTTCTATTGATTATAAAATTCTTCCACGCAAAGTAAAATTTGACTGGAAAGATACCCCTGTAGACTGGATTCCAAACCAACCGTTTGCAAGTTATTTTATTAATGAAATTAATAATATCCTGCCTGCTGGAGAGTTCTGGTTCTGCCGACTTTATAACAAGGTTTTACCTCGTATTACCGATGAAAAACTTAAACAGGATGTTCAAGCATTTATTCGCCAAGAAGCAATGCATGCCAATGCACACACTTCTGCCAATAAAGAATATTTAAGCGCACGTAATATTGATATCCAGAGAAATCTGGACATTATGAATTATCTATTTACCACCGCTTTGGCAGATAAACCTTTTGACAAAGAAGTTCCTCAATTCTTGCAAGAGCAATGGGATTTATTTCGTTTAGGCGTTATTGCAACTGTTGAACACATGACTTGTGTACTCGGTAAATATGCGCTTTATAACAACCGTTGGGAGGAATTAGGCGCAGACCCTGAAATGGTCGATCTGGTTAAATGGCATGGTTCTGAAGAAATTGAACATCGCACCGTGGCTTTTGATTTATACCGTCATCTTGGTGGCGGATATATTCCACGTTACTACTTAAGCCTCGCAGTGATTGTACTGGTACTTGGATTATGGGTAGACGGCGCTGCACATATTATGAAGCAAGACCCTCGCTTTGCTGACGCTGCTAAGTCGAGATTTTTCCCAGCCTGGGTTGCTGTAGAGTGGTATAAAATTAGCCGAAAAGATAATCAGGTTTTACCAAACCCAATCTGGCTTATTGCTCAGCAAATTGACTACCTTATGCCTTGGTATGATCCGGTCAAAGAAGGCAGCACTGAAGACGCGGTAAGTTATTTATCTCAATCTCCAGCAGCAAAAAGAGCCGAGCTACAAGCCGCTTAAAAATAAAAAAAGCAGGATATAAATCCTGCTTTTTTTTATTTAGAGATCAGACACTGATATCTTTATCTTTTGTATATCGATCTACAACCACACTAATCATCATATCGCCCTGAACATTTACCACTGTTCTTACCGTATCAAGTAGACGGTCGATTGGAAGTAAGATTGCAATCGCTTCGGCTGGCAAGCCTACAGACTGTAAAACCATAATCATGGTAACCATACCCGCGCTCGGAATTCCCGGTGCTCCAAGTGATGCAATCATTGCTGTTAAACACACGACAATTTGCTGGGTCAGATTTAAATCTAGTCCTACTAGATTTGCCACGAACAGTGCAGCTGCTGCTTCATATAGTGCGGTACCATCCATGTTGAGCTGCGTACCTAATGGAATCACAAAACCCGCCGTTTGAGGACGTACGCCTAAGTTTTCTTGTGCGCATTTCATACTCAGTGGCATTGTGGCAGAGCTAGAGCTGGTTGCGAATGCAGTAATTAAAGCTGTACGTGTGCCTTTGAAAAAAGTCCAAGGACTCATACGACCAAAAATCCAAAGCAGTAATGGCAAAACAACAGCACCATGAAAAATAGTGGTTCCGGTTACCACAACGGCAAACTCTGCCAATCGACTTAATACTGAGATGTCTTCTGTAGCCATTAACTTAGCAAGTAATGCAAAAATTCCCAATGGCGCCAGCTTCATGACCCAGCCTACTAGCATCATCATCATTTCAAAAAACTGATGACTCAGTAAGCGGATACTCTTAAAACGCTCACCACCATGAACTAAAGCAACACCCACAAATAGTGCAAACACGACAACCGCTAGGACATTTCCATCACTAAATGCTTTAAATGGGTTAATTAAAGTATTTTGAATAAAATTCGTGAAGAAAGTTGCTGGGTTTAAACTATCTGGTGCCTGATAGCTTTGCATTGATGCCTGAAAAATTGAAATATCTACGCCTCGACCCACCTCAAATAAATGAGCACAGCTAATACCTAAAATTAAGGCCAAGGTAGTAGTGGTGATACAACATAAAAATGTGATTTTCCAAACGGGACCTAACTGCCCGCCTGCCTGTAAATTTGAAACTCCAACCACAATGGAAGTAAAAATTAATGGCACCAACAACATTTTAAGTAGTCCAATAAAAACATTACTTAATATGCCCAAGCCATATAAACTATGTTTTACAAAAGCAGTGTCTGGATACATGGTGAGTAGGAAGCCAAAGGCTAGACCTAAAATCGCGGCAATCAGAATTTGTGTATTTAAGTTCATATCAACATTATTTTTTTCAGTAGGCAATCCTTTTGCAAATATGACATGAGCTTGCTTTTCATTCGAGCAATTTTTTGTCACATCCTTTGAATTAAAAATAAAAAAGCCATCTTTTCGATGGCCCTTTATTATTTATTGCGTTTCAATTTCCCGCAAACGGATCAAACCCTCTTGCACCGTACTACATACAAGTTGGCCATTTTGCCACATACGGCCAAAATTCAATCCACGAGAAGCTGCACTAACCGTTGCCTCCATGTCATAAAGCATCCATTCATCAGCACGAAGTGGACGATGGAAATAAATGGCATGATCAATACTGGCACATTGCAAACTTGGAGAAATATAGCTTAAGCCATGTGGTCTTAAAGCCGTAGTCATTAAAGTGAAGTCTGAATAAAACGCCACAATTGCTTGGTGTAAAGCAATATCATCTAGCTGTTTTGGAATACGATCATGGGTACGAATATAGTGCGCATTAAACGGCGCTTCCGGCTGAGGCTGAAATGGATTGACCGGATCAATCGGACGAATTTCAACATGACGCTCACGCATGAAACTTGCACGGACATTTTCTGGTACAAAATTAAGAATACCTTCTTTCAGTTCACTTTCCGATTTTAACGTCTCAGGAGCTGGGTATTCTGGTTCTGAATGTTGGTAGTTCAAACCTTCTTCAGGATTGGCGAAAGACACCATTGCCGAGAAAATAACTCGTCCATGCTGGATTGCCCGAACTTGACGGCTGACAAAGCTTTTTCCATCACGCAAACGATCTACTTCATAGATGATTGGAGCATTAATGTCGCCACCATATAAAAAGTAAGCATGCATTGAATGCGCAGGACGGTCGGTTGTATAAGAGGCAGCACGTAAAGCCTGACCTAAAACCTGACCTCCAAAAACACGTTTACCGACCAAATTACGGCTAATTCCACGGTAAATATTTTCTTCAAGCTTTTCTAAAGTGAGCAGCTCAACCAGTTCTTGGGTTAACGCATTCATGAGAGATACCTTCATATTGCAGGCAAAATTGGTATTAAAGGACAGATGTGTAGAATCTATTGTGCCATAAAAAACTATTTGCACATGGAACAATCAGTCAACTTCTGACGAACATTGCCCTTAAAACAGCTAAAAATACGATTTTTAACGATAAAAAATGCCAAAAGCATTATAATTTATAAGAAAGTAGCATATTGTTTTTTTTAATAAATGCCTCAAAATAATTACCCTCTGCATTTGGTGCCGGGATTTGTCTTTAAGAAGTAGGAGTTCTTATGTCCAAGAGTGGGTTTGGTCAAATGTATCGTCGGCTTTCGAGTAAGCTACTTGACCTCGTGGTAACACCACATGTTCTTGGGGAAGTTCCTACTGAACCAGTATCAGAAACAGCGGAAACTGAAGCAAAGACTGAGCGCCAAAAAGTGGTGTGCTATGTCTTACAAAATCATTCTCGCAGTAATGCTTTAGTGGTGGATGGGGAAACTCGCCGTTTAAATTTAAAGCCGGCTTTAGATCCGTTAGTGATCGGTTCTCATCAGGAAAAAGCATCAGTTTTATTTTTACAGCACAATGATGAAAATAACCTGTTAAATCCCCCTCCTCATGCTTTTCCTCCGCGCTTAATTAAACTGATTGAAGTTTTACAGGCAAATCCTGAGCTCGACATAGAACTGGTACCAGTTACCGTTTTGTGGGGTCGCTCTCCAGATAAAGAAGACTCTTGGTTCAAGCTCTTGTTCTCAGATACATGGGCAACACCAAGTACAGTTAAGCAGCTTGTGAATATCGGTTTACATGGTCGCCAATCTTATTTGGAGTTCCATGAACCGCAGTCTTTACGTGATTTGGTTGAGTATGCTCAACAGCATTATCCAAACCTTTCACCAGCGACTTATATTGTTAGCACTTTAAATGACTATCTTGACCGTCAGCGTGAAGTGGTCTTAGGTCCTGACTTATCAGACCGCCGCAATGTCATGCAGTCAGTTGTAAAGTCTCGTGATGTGCAAGAAGCCATTCGACGCGAGAGTATTCGCGGCAAAATCAGCATGCTCGAAGCAGAACGTCGTGCGATTGGTTATGTCAATGAAATCGTATCTGACTATTCCCACTCAGCAGTTCGCTTTGCAGATTTAGCATTAACACGCCTATGGACTCAGCTTTATGACGGCGTAGAGGTTCACAACTTTAGTACTGTTCGTGAACTAGCGAAAGATTACGAAATTGTTTATACACCGTGTCATCGTAGCCATATTGACTACTTATTATTGTCTTATGTGATTTATAGACGTGGCCTAATGGTTCCGTATATTGCTGCTGGTGATAACCTGAACTTGCCTTTCGTAGGTCAGCTTTTACGTGGTGGCGGTGCCTTCTTTATTCGTCGTTCTTTCCGTGGCAATGGCCTTTACACCACTGTATTTAAAGAATATTTGTATAGTATTCTTTCTCGCAATACACCACTTGAATACTTTATTGAAGGTGGTCGTTCGCGTACAGGTCGTTTATTACCACCGAAAACCGGTATGCTTGCCATGACGGTTCATAGTCATTTACGTGGCCGTACAAAGCCAATTGTGTTTGTACCAACTTATATTGGTTATGAGCGCCTGATGGAAGGTTCGACTTACGTTGGCGAAATGCAAGGTAAGCCAAAAGAAGCTGAATCTATTTTTGGTATTGTTAAAACATTACGAAAAATTGAACGTATTTTCGGTAAGGTACACGTTAACTTTGGTGAACCCGTTTTTCTTGATGATTTGCTTAAACAGCATAATGCAGAAAATGTCTATATTGAGAAAAATGACGACCCAATTCCTCAAGCCGTTTCAGATGCTGTAAATAGCTCTGCACATGCAATTTTAGAAAATATTAACCGTGCGGTAGTCATTAACCCGGTTTCTTTACTCTCTATTATCTTACTTGCAACTCCAAAGCATACGCTTGATGAAGAAATCTGTATTAAGCAGCTTGAAGCTTACCGCAATTTAGCATCGAATTTCCCTTATGATCAGCGTACAGAAGTAACTCCGTTATCTGGCAAGGAAATTATTGCTTACGGCTTAAAGCTTAAATTGATTAAGCGTGTACAACATGCGCTTGGCGATATTATTGCGATTGAAGATAACCAAGCGGTTCTGCTCACATACTTCCGTAATAACATTTTGCATGCTTTCGTTTTACCTTCATTGGTTGCGTCGCTTGTTGAACATAACGGGAAAATCAGTCGTGCTGATTTAAGCAATGTCATCTATACGCTTTATCCATTCTTAAAAGCAGAACTATTCCTTAAATGGAAAAGCACTGAGCTTAAAGAACAGATTGAGCAATATGCAGATGCATTGGTTCAATCAAACCTTATTCAGCAAGATGACGAAGGCAACTTGATTAGCTCTGCACCAAATACTGAAGAGCATAATCAACTTGTAGTATTAGCAACACCTGTTAAGCAAAGTCTAGAACGTTATTACATGACTTTAGCTTTAATCACACAACGTGGTTCAGGCAATATCTCAGCAAAACAAGTTGAAGAGTTAAGTCATTTATTAGGACAGCGCTTGTCTGTTCTTTATGAGTTTAATTCTCCTGAGTTCTTTGACAAAGCACTGTTCCAAAGCTTCATTAAAGTTTTAACTCAGCAAAATTACATTCGCACAAATGACCAAGGCCAAATCGAGTTTGATGATAATTTCCGTCAAATGGCAGCAGGCGCACAGTTAGTACTTGATGAAGTAACGTTACAGATGTTGCAACACATCACGACCTTTACTGATGAAGAGTTAAAAGAAGCTCTTGAAGCAATGGCATCTCAACAAGCGAAACGTCGTTTAAAACGTAAAAAAGCTTAAAATTTTACTCAAAATAAAAGGCAACTCAGGTTGCCTTTTATTTTATCTACGCATTGAACATTCGAAATAACGTGGATCATCGATACAACGTAAACGCTTCATCAACTCAACAAAGTAAGCATCATAATATCCAGAGCGAACATATTGATTGCGTATTTTGGCCACCATAATGTCGTAGCTCTGCTTTTCGTAAAAAGAAACATCTACCCAATAATAGGCAGGTAAATGGTTTTCCCACTGTATCGCTCGATTCGTTAATAATTGGCTATTTTGCACAAACCAAGCCCGAATTTTTCGGCCAAAATTGGCAGGATAAGCTTGAGGCTTAATAATTAAATTTACTCCGAAATAAGCCAGTGGAAAGTTAATCACCTGAGTGTCTGGCCCAAAATCTTTTTGTAAGTTATAAGGTAAAAGCCCATAAATCGGTGCAGGCATAATATCGATTTTGTTTTGCTGAAATTGTGCAATCGCATTGGATAAATCGACATAGACTGGCTGCGCCCCTACACTTCTCACCAAAGCCTGCTGTGGCGGATTATTGGCTAACACCCCGACCCGTTGACCTCTAAGCTGTGCCACTTTCGATATTTTTTTGTTTTTCATGACCATATAGGCAGTTCCAACTGGAATCATACCAACCACTTCATAGTCTTGATTAATAAGTTTTTTCTCAATTGTAGGATGATTTAAAAGCTGTAATAAATTTCGAGCAGTCCTGTTATTAGGTATAAGGCCAATCCCTGAGCTACTTCCCATAAAATGATTGTATTGATACGTATTAAAGTTACTCGCTGCTAAACCTGAACATTTACCATCATCAAAAGCTTGAATGGCTTGCTGCTCTTTTTGATAACTGACAACTTTGAATTTGACATTATATTGCTGAGCATATAATCGGATGTCATTTAAACGACGCGTTATATCTCCTTGGGTACCCATAGGATCATATATACACCACAACTGATCCTCTGCCCAACTCGCAATAGACATTGCACTCAAAATAAGAGCTAAACAAAATTTCTTTACTTTCAACATTTTTATCTTTATCGGCAATTTATTTGCCTCTTCAGGTATTTCTATTGTTATTTAAAGTTTAGTCTAAATTTTGATTTGTACCATGAGCATTTAAACATAATAAATAGTCATTAAAGCAAATCGGGTGCTCAAGCTGAAAACCTGTTTCAAATAAATGTTTCGCATATATTTTTTTACCTGAGACATGAGCTGAATCTAAGGTAAGTAGCGGTAAGTCTAATTGGCTTTGAAACCAAAGAATGACTTCATGTAGAGGCACAGGGGCATTATTGGCAACAAGATAACTCTTATGCGGTTTTTCAAAATCGGCTAAAAATGCTAAAAACCTTGCTAAATCATCAATATGAATACGATTACTATAGTGAATATTTGGATAAGTTTCTGTGTTTTCAGCCATTCGTTTTAATCGGTCAACCGAAGCACCATAAATACCTGTAGGACGTACAATCACGCACTGTGACGGAAAATATTTCTGCCAAAGCAATTCCATATTATGAAGGATATGCCCTTGAGCATCATTCGGATGGATCTCACTATGATCATCAATTGCCTCACCAGAATTTTCACCATATACCCGCGTAGATGACACGACAATCAGTCTTTTGACTGGATGAGCTTTTAAAGCCTGACGAATAGGTTCAATACTGTCCACATAAGTATGTTGATAACCTTGAACTGTACTATCGTCCGGAGAAAGTAAAATATAAACTACATCTACAGGCGCAATTTCACTTAAATCGAGCGCAAAAATATCCTGTACGAGGTGTGTACCGTAAGGATCTGTTTTTTCAGTGCGGCTGATTGTGGTAATTTGATGTCCTGTCTCAAATAGTTGTTTAGCAACACGCTGAGATGTTTTACCATAACCGATAAATAATATATGCATAGAAAACTCGTTGAGGGGACATGACTTCAGTCCATCAGTTACAAGGCGTTGGATCGGCTTCAGCAGCCCTACTCGAAAAACTAAATATTTTTACCACAGATGATTTACTGTTTCATCTGCCCCGTGATTATGAAGATCGCAGTACTATTATTCCTATGAATCAATTGGTGGTTGGTCGTAGTTATTTACTCGAGGGTGAAGTCAAATCTGTTGATTTCCCTCCAGGTAAACGTAAATCTATGGCCGCATTAATACAAGATGAATTTGGTAAGGTGACTTTACGCTTTTATCATATTTATAAAAATTTAACCGACAAAATAAAACCTGGTAACCGTTTACGTATTTTTGGTGAAGTTCGCGTAGGTGCACGAGGGCTTGAGCTTTATCATCCAGAAATTCAGCTCATTAATGAACATACACCTCTGCCAAAAACACAGCTCACCGCAATTTACCCGAGTACTGATGGATTAACACAACCTAAATTACGCGAATATGTTAAACAGGCGTTGAAGCATCATAGTGATGCCTTGCCTGAGTTGCTCCCTAAGCAATATACAAATGGGTATGCTCTCAAAGAAGCTTTACATTACATTCATGAGCCACCTGTCGATGCCAATATGATTCAATTGGCCGAAGGATCTCACCCTGCTCAGCAGCGTCTTATTTTTGAAGAACTGGTCGCACACCAAATTAGTCTTCTCACCCGACGTGCTTATATTCGTCAAATTGCCTCACCCGCTTTTCCAAGTAGTAAAGTACTAGCAAAAAAACTATTAGAAGCTTTACCCTTTCAAATGACCAATGCACAAAAGCGTGTATCAAAAGAAATTTTAAGCGACTTAAAACAACACCAGCCTATGCTGCGTTTGGTACAAGGTGACGTAGGTGCAGGGAAAACTTTAGTTGCGGCAGTTGCAGCATGTCATGCATTAGAAGCAGATTGGCAAGTTGCATTAATGGCACCTACCGAAATTTTGGCAGAGCAGCATTATTTAAATTTTAAACGTTGGTTTGAACCTTTAGGCATTACGGTCGCTTGGTTATCAGGCAAACAAAAAGGTAAAGCGCGAGCACAAGCTGAACAACAAATTAAAGAAGGTCATGCCGAACTGATTGTAGGTACTCATGCCTTGTTTCAAGATAATGTAGGGTTTGCAAAGCTAGGACTTGTGATTATTGATGAGCAACATCGCTTTGGGGTAGACCAACGGTTAGCCTTACGTAATAAAGGCGCTGAACAACTAACTCCACATCAATTGGTCATGACTGCAACGCCAATTCCTAGAACATTAGCGATGAGCGCTTATGGCGATTTAGACACATCCATTATTGATGAATTACCACCAGGCCGTACACCAATTCAGACAGTCACGATTCCACTAGATCGTCGTGAAGAAGTGCTAAATCGAATTGCTACAAACTGCCGAGAAGGCAAACAGGCCTATTGGGTATGCACTCTGGTTGAACAGTCCGAAACTTTAGATGCTCAAGCCGCGGAAGCCACCTATCAAGAAATGAAAGAGCGCTTTCCTGAACTTAATATCGGTTTGGTTCATGGCAAAATGAAGGCTGATGAAAAGCAATCTGTCATGCAAGCATTTAAAAATAACGAATTACAGCTCTTAATTGCAACAACGGTCATTGAAGTAGGTGTAGATGTACCTAACGCTTCAATTATGGTCATTGAAAATGCTGAACGATTAGGACTTTCACAGCTACACCAATTACGTGGTCGTGTCGGACGAGGTGCAAAAGCCAGTTTTTGCGTTCTTCTTTATAAACCACCACTTTCACAAAATGGTCAGGAAAGACTTTCAATTTTAAGAGAAAGTAATGATGGCTTTGTGATTGCAGAAAAAGACCTTGAGCTAAGAGGTCCGGGTGAATTATTAGGAACAAAACAAACAGGTGATATGGGATTTAGAGTCGCGCGATTAGAACGAGATGACCATTTATTAAGTCAAGCGCATTATGTTGCACAACAAGTTCTAAAAGACTATCCAGAACAAGCTGATGCCCTCTTGAAACGCTGGCTTCCTGAAGCACCACGATATGCTTATGTTTAAGTTGTTCAATCCTCAATATCTTTTTCAATTATTGTCCCCTTGCCTGTTATGTGAAATAGGAACGCGGGGTAAGCACTCTCTTTGTAAAGAATGTTGGGAACAACTACCGTGGCTTAAGCAAACAGTCCAGCGCAATGATCAATCTGTTCTTGTGGCCTGTCATTATGCCTATCCAATTAACCGCATAATTCAGCAGTTTAAATATGAACAAAAATTACATTACCAAATCTTACTTGCTGAAATTTTACAGCAATTAAAATTTCCCAAGGTACAGGCCATAGTACCCATGCCTATTTCTAAACAGCGGTTAACGGAGCGAGGTTTTAATCAATCATTATTACTTGCCAAGCTTCTAAGCAAGCAATTAAGAATACCCGTTTGGCAGCCTATCCAACGCCTCAATGAGCGTTCACAAAAAGGGTTATCTCGACTCGAAAGATTTGAAAACATTGAACAGCAATTTGTTGCGATAACTCAAGAAAAACGACGCTACCGTCGTGTGTTGATTGTTGATGATGTGATCACAACAGGAAGTTCAATTTCCGCTTTAAGTCAGGCACTCAAACAGCTAGGTTGCACCTCTATTTATGCAAGCTGCCTAGCTGCTGCCTCATCTACATCGTATTAAAATAATCAAACTGTAGATAAGTTTTGCTCACACCATGGAATTACAATTTCTTTAGTTAATGGCGCAAGTTTGGTCTCGGAATCATTAAATTTCACCCACTTCATTTCAGCAATTTCAGCTGCAATTTGTGGAGATTGCTTTAATCGAACCAAATATAAATGGCTAATCAGCGTATGGTCCGGTTCATTAGCAGCTGCTGTCTCAAAACGCCCTATAAACTGTTCTATTACACACGGGCTGCCTATTTCTTCCAAAATTTCACGTTGTATGGCCGTTTCCGGAGCCTCATTTGGCTCCAGCTTACCGCCTACTTGCATAAAAGCTTGTGTATTACGCTTTCTAACAAGCAATAATTCATTGTGTTCATTTAAGATCACCGCAGCGGCGACCGTAATTATTTTCACCTATCTAACCTCGTTTATGGTTGAACGTCTGCATTAGCCCATTTTGGAGCTGGTGGTTGATATTGTTCAAATTGTTGAAGAATATCCTCAATTTTATCCGATGCGATCAATTTATCAGCGAATCGTGCTTGGCTAAAACCTTTATCTACAGTTCCTTGAACCATTTTAAGCAAATCTTCATAAAAGCCCGCTACATTTAGAAAAGCACACGGCTTTTGATGAATACCTAATTGCGCCCACGTCCATTGTTCAAAGATTTCTTCCAATGTACCTGCACCACCTGGTAAAGCAATAAAACCGTCCGACAGATCTGCCATTTTGGTCTTACGCTCATGCATATTCTCGACGACATATAATCTTGTCAGTCCGGGATGAGCTAACTCGCGATCGACTAAAGCACGAGGAATGACGCCAATGACCCGCCCACCGGCTTGCAAAGCACTATCAGCGACAACGCCCATTAAACCTGAACGGCCACCGCCATAAACGAGAGTTTTACCTTGTTTGGCAATAGTTTGACCGGTTAATTGAGCAATTTGTTGAAAGATTGGGTCTGAACCTAGAGATGAACCACAGAAAATGCAAATTGAATTCATAGTATAAAAACCGTTTTATTGAACTGTCATGCTGACAAACTAGACTATCGACAGAGTTTTTTTTTGCAAAATAGCGTATTGGCAAGTGTTTTTCGGCAAATCCTTGTCTAAAATACACCCATCGATTTCCATCAGACTGCGTGAGGAAAAAAGACACATGCTTGAAGCCTTTTATGCCACAGAACGCGGAAGTCTGGAAGATGCCACCATCAACGGTGGATTTGATCTACATCCCGAATTAGTATGGCTTGATCTAATTGCACCCTCTCAAGAAGAACAACAATGGGTCTTAGATGCCTACGATCAGAACTTACCTACACTAAAATCGCTAGAAGACATTTCATCTTCTGCTCGATTCTACCGTGATGATGACGGTATTTTGCATATCAGCACCTATTTTTTAACGAAAAATAAAAATTATCAGGTCGATGGTGATGCTGAAGAGTCATCGCATATGCTTGCCATGGTGCAAACCGTAGCATTCATTTTACACAAAGATCGCTTATTTACTTTGCGTGGTGAAAAGCTCGTTGCCTTTCGTGCATTTCGTGCCCGAGCTCGCCGTAATGACTATGAAATGGATTACAAAGATCCAACTTGGATTTTATTAGGCCTACTTGAAGCAAAGCTGGATGAGCTTGCGGATATCTTAGAAGATATCCACAAGGATCTAGAAAAATACTCTACTGAGGTTCTTAACAACCATCAACGTGAGAAGATTTTAGACCTTGATGACATGATTACCCGTTTGGCACAACAAGAAGACATGCTTGGAAAAGCACAACTTTGTTTAATTGATTTACGACGTGTCTTAACGTTTTTATCTCGTCCACGTGCCTTAGGCAGTCATATCTATGATGCAGATATTCGAGAGCTCAGTGAAGACGTCCGCTCGCTTGTAGAACATGATGCGTTCTTATTCCAAAAAGTACGATTCTTACTTGATACAACGTCTGGGTTCATTAACACCGAACAAAACGATACGATTCGTCGATTCTCGATCTTACCAAGTATGTTGGCACCACCAATGCTGATCGCAAGTATCTATGGTATGAACACTGAAGTATTGCCTTTTGCTCATGGTAAAAGTAGTTTTATCGCAGTCTTATTAATTATCGCTGGCTTTTTTATTGGCCCGATCATTTATTTCCGTTGGAAAAAATGGATTTAAAGTCTGTTCTTTTCCACCCATCCTTTATATAAAAAAAGCACCTAAATTTAGGTGCTTTTTTTGTTTTTGCATAGTCAGACCAAATGTAGATCTTCTTGCAAATGGCAAGCTTGAATGATTTTCAGCATCTTCTCTGGAACATTTTTAAAATGTAATCCAGACTTCTGTGGCGTCTGACGTAACCATTGGACTAATACCGCCAATGCTAACGTATTACCATGCTCAAGCTGTTTTAAATCAACAATTAGAGGAAAGCTTGTCTGCTTTTTAATAATTGCCAATCCAGCTTGGTATTGTTGTTCAGCATTTTCAAAATCGATTTTGCCTGAAACAACTAACTCTTGGTTAAGATACTGAACCACTCTTCACCTACTTATTTTTGTTTGTTCTGATTAACAGCAGCATCTGCATCAGGTTGGAATGTAGCAATTGCTTTATTTAAATCGCCACCATTACGCTTCACAGTTGCAGCAAACTGGTTGCGGAACTGTAAACCTAAATCAATACCAGAAACATTGATGTTACGGATTTTCCACTGCGAACCTTTGTCAGCCAACTGGAACGACACAGGAATTTTGTCGCCATTGTGGTTGAAGTCTAAAGTCACAACAGGGTTTTTACCTGCAGTCGCTTTATAAGGACGCATGGTGTAAGTCTGGTTTGTATACTTAGCAAATGCACTACCGTAATTCTCAATTAATGTATTACGGAAGTTTGTTTCAAACTGAGCACGCTGTGCAGCTGTACTATACTGATTTGTCGCATAAGTACCCATCACAATACGAGTGAACGCTTGTGAGTCAACATACGGATCTAAGTTCTGACGTATGATTGATTTAACCAAAGCAGGGTTGTTTTGCAACTTGGCATGATCTGTTTTCAAACGAGCAATCAAACCATCAGCAACACGCTTAATAAAATCAGGTGGTGCTTCTGAAGGTGCAGCAAAAGCTGTACCTGCAATCATAGTAGACAAAATACTTGCTGTCAGGGTTTGTTTAAACAACGTATTCACCTGGAACCACTCCTTCAAATAATCTCTTACTCAACAAATGACGGCTGTGCGCTGCTGTCAGTACTTGCAGGAGCTTTTTCTTCTGCTGAGGATGATGAACCAGCGGCAACTTTACCTGCGCCACCACCAGTAATAAATTTACTAATTAAATCTTCTAAATCCATCGTTCCTTGGGTGTTAGAAATTGTATCGCCACGTTTAAGGTAGTTAAGACCACCACCCGGTACGATTTTTAAATATTTCTCACCCAACAAACCATTGGTTGCAACCATTATATAAGCATCTTCATCAATACTGGTGATGGATGACATGTTACTGATCAGTTGCTGTTCCATTGTTTTTTGTTGCGCTGGCGTCGCTTGCGTATAATCAGAACTATAACGTAATTCGTCTAAAGCATTTTTTTGAACTTCTTTTAACTGCTGAGCATTAAAACTTGTCAGTTTTCCATCAAGGTCAAAAGTTACTGTAGCTAAACGTGTAACTGGATCAAGCGTAATTGAATCAACACGGCCAATTGTTACACCGCTCATCGTTACTTTAGCACGTGGTTTAAGTCCGTTAACGTTATCAAACTGAGCTTTCATGGTGTAACCTTCGCTCAAGTTTGTACCTACCAAACCACTTACTTTCATTGCTAAAAAGAATAAAGCGATACCGAAGATAATGACAAAGATACCTACGGCCAGCTCACTAGTACGTGATTTCATTAAATCCCTCCGAACATGACCGCAGTCAACACGAAATCAAAACCTAAAACACATAATGAAGAATATACAACCGTCCGGGTCATTGCCGTTGCAATGCCTTCAGGTGTTGGATCACATGCATACCCTTGGAAAACTGCAATCCATGTACAAAGTAAAGCAAATACAATGCTCTTAATGATGCCATTTACGACATCATGGCCAAATTGAACATTATTTTGCATACCACTCCAGAAGGAGCCTTCATCAACGCCAAGAAAGTCAACACCAACCAATTTACCGCCAACAATACCAATCGCAGCGAAGATAACAGTTAACATTGGCAAACTGACTATGCCAGCCCAAAGACGTGGTGATACGATTTGCTTTAAAGGATCAACACCAATCATTTCCATACTGGCAAGCTGTTCACTTTGTTTCATTGAACCAATTTCAGCAGTTAATGCAGAACCTGCTCGTCCAGCGAATAGTAAAGCAGCAACAACTGGTGCAAGCTCACGCAGTAGGGTTAAAGACACCATCGTGCCTAACATTGATTCACTACCCACATTGACCAATATTGAGTAGCCTTGCAATCCGAGTACCAGACCAATAAATAAACCTGATACCGTAATAATAAGTAAAGACATTACCCCTACACGATGCATTTGATAGACGAAACGCCCAAAACCGCCCGATGAAGGTAATGAAAAAATAATCTGTAAGAGCATCAGTGCCGCAACACCAATCCCTCTAATCCGCTCAATAACGAGTCTACCTAACCAGGCAATCGTATTCATGGACGAACCTCGTTATCTAAATAAGCTTGATGGCTAAACTGGTATTCAACCGGACCTTCTGCCGAGCCGGTTAAGAACTGTTTTACAAATGGCGAAGCATATTTTTGCAATTCTTCTGGCGTTCCTTCCCCTTGAATTTTCCCTTCTGCCACAACATAAATGTAATCGGCAATAGATAGGGTTTCAGGAACATCATGCGAGACAATAATGGTGGTTAAATCCAAAGCTTCTCGCAATGAACGTATGAGACGCGTTAAAACCCCTTTTACAATCGGGTCCTGCCCTGCAAAAGGTTCGTCATACATAATTAAATCTGGATCAAGTGCGATTGCACGAGCCAAAGCAACTCGTCGGTTCATACCGCCTGATAGCTCAGTAGGCATAAGCTGTTCTGTTCCACGCAGGCCAACAGACTCAAGCTTTAAAGCGACCAGTTCAGCAATCAGATTTTCAGAAAGCTTCGTATGCGCACGGATTGGAAAAGCGACATTTTCATAAACCGACATATCGGTAAATAAAGCGCCACTTTGGAATAGCATTCCCATACGCGCACGGGCTGCAAACAATTCCTGACGTGACATTTGAGCAATATCTTTACCATCAAGCAAAACTTCGCCTTGATCAGGAACAAGCTGTCCACCAATCAGACGTAATAAAGTCGTTTTACCCGTACCAGATGGTCCCATGATGGCCGTAATCTGGCCTCGACGTATATTTAAACTAATATTGTCATAAATGACGCGTTCCCCTCGGTTAAAACTCAAGTTTTTCACTTCAATGAGTGACTGAGTCGAGAGAGGAGTTTTATTATTCATAATGGCAATCATTCCTGCACTTTTATGCCCGCATACTATAACACTGAATTTTGGGAATCTTGTTGTAATTTTGACAAAAGCAAAATCAGGCTCATTTATAAATATGAGCTAGATTTTAAAAAGAAATTTATTGATTGAGAACTTGAAACTGATCTACGAAATGGCCAGTTAACAAAGCATACGCAAAATAGATTCCATTACACAAAGCGAGTGCAATAAAAAGGTATGGCAAACCACGTTGAAGTAATAATTTACTCAACCATGCCAATGGAGTCTCTTTTCGCTTACTTTTACGCATTATTACAATAAATGTTGAACTATTTCACACTTTGTTATTTTATAACAAAACTGAAAAATAAAAAAGGCCAGTATGTTAACTGGCCTTTTTTTTAAATCTTTTTAAGATTAACGGTCGAATTTACGACGCGGTTTATCATCAAAACTACGACGTGGACGATCTTCACCACCGAAGCTACGTTTTGGACGATCTTCGCCACCAAACGCTGGACGCTCACCACGTGGTTTGTCGTCAAAGCTACGACGTGGCTTGTCATTAAAACCACCTTCACGACGTGGACGGTCTTCGCCACCAAAACTACGTTTTGGACGGTCACCGAAACCACCTTCACGACGTGGTTTATAGTCTACGCGGTTACCACGGTTATCATCATTTGAATCAAAACGAGGCTTATCGTTAAAACCACCTTCACGACGTGGGCGATCAGAGTTGAACTCGCGACGTGGACGGTCTTCACCACCAAAGCTACGTTTTGGACGGTCTTCAAAACCACCTTCACGACGTGGACGATCTGAATTGAACTCGCGACGTGGACGATCTTCAAAACCACCCTCACGACGTGGGCGATCAGAATTGAACTCGCGACGCGGACGATCTTCACCACCGAATGGACGATCACCACGTGGTTTGTCATCGAAGCTGCGACGTGGACGGTCATCACGACCACCTTCACGACGTTTGAAGTTGCTTTCGCCTTCAAAACGACGACCACCGCCAAAACCGCCACCACCACGACGACCATCACGACCACCGTTGCCGCCACGACCGCGACCACCACCATCACGACCTGAACGTGCAGGAGGTGGAGATGGCTCTAAGCCTTCAATTTCAGAAACACTTAAACGAGCTTCTAAATATTCTTCAAGTGCACGAATCTTACCGCGTTCACGATAAGTCGCTAGAGTAATCGCTTGACCTGTACGACCCGCACGACCTGTACGACCAATACGGTGTACGTAGTCTTCGTGCTTCATTGGTAAGCCGAAGTTAATTACGTGAGAAATAGTTGGTACGTCAAGACCACGAGCAGCAACGTCAGTTGCAACTAAGATCTTCGCACGACCTTCACGGATACTACGTAAACGACGGTTACGAACCGTTTGTGGCATTGCACCGTGAAGTGCAACAACTGAATGACCTGCTTCTGCAAGTTCTTCAGCCAACATATCAGTGTCTTCTTGAGTGCTTGCAAAAACTACAGCTTGATCTAAGTTTTCATCACTTAACCAGTGAGTAAGTAATTTTTTCTTGTGCTCAAAGCCATCAGTCCAATGCAATGTTTGCGTAATATCTGTATTGGTTGAATGACCTGTTTCAATTGCGATACGCATTGGATCTTTCATCATGCATGCTGCAAGACGAATAATACGATCAGCAAATGTTGCAGAGAACATTAATGTTTGTTTACGGTTAGCCGCTAATTCGCTAATTGCTTCTAAGTCTTCAGAGAAACCTAGGTCAAGCATACGGTCCGCTTCATCAACGATTAAAGCATCTACTTGGTCTAATTTAATTTGACGACGATTTACCAAGTCAAGTAAACGACCTGGTGTTGCAACAACAACTTGCGCGCCTTTTAACTGTTGGATTTGTTTAGCAAACGGCATACCACCCATGATGGCAGCAATACGAACACCTTTCATGTGACGTACAAATGCGATTGCATCTTGGCTTACTTGTTGCGCCAATTCACGAGTTGGTGAAATTACTAAAATATTCGGTTGTGTTACAGCTTTCATGCGTTCTTTGAACGGAACGAAAGTTTCTTGACCTGCCAAGTTATTTAATGTCGGCAACAAGAATGCAGCAGTTTTACCAGAACCAGTCTGGCTAGAAACTAAAAGGTCTTTACCTTCTAAAGCTGCAGGAATAGATTGTTCTTGCACAGGAGTCGGGGTAGTAAAACCTAAACCTTCAAGCGCTTGTTGTAAGGTTTCATGCAAAGAAAATTCGGCAAAAGTTTTGCTCATAGAGAGTTTCACCCTAGTGGGTGCTCCATTTTTAATAAGTACAAAATAGACATCGGCACAAAGCGGCAAAGCAAAATTAGCTGAACCTTATTATTCAGCGGCAATCCGAGTAACGACGATGTGGATTAAACGCACGCTTGATTACGGCCGAACCTGAAGAATCGCTGAGCGATCGGGGCGCAAGAAATGGTCCTCTCTATGGACAGCGTGCGCTTACAATGAATAGAACAGAATGTTCAGGTAATGAACGGAAATTTAAGTGCGTGGGCGGATTATAGCAGAAAGAATTTAAAAGTCATGTGTTTTAATCAACTTTATCGTTATTTCTACTATTATTTGTATTTTACCGATCATTAAAAAGTTAAAACCCTCTATAAAAAGAGGGTCTTAACATTGAAAGCATTTCTAAATTATTTTGCAGCTTTGTCCCAAGCAGGAACAACTGTTTGCATTAATGGCTTTAACATTTTAAGTGAACATGCAATCACTTGACCATTTTCAAGTGAATCATTTCCACCACGAGCATCAACCACTACACCGCCCGCTTCTTTAATAATAAGCTCACCAGCAGCGATATCCCATGGTTTTAAACCAAGTTCGAAGAAACCATCGAAACGACCAGCAGCAACATAAGCTAAGTCGAGAGCAGCTGAACCACCACGACGGATTTGAGCACCCGCTTGAGTCACAGCTAATAATGAAGCAAAGTGCTGCTCTGCATAAGATACGATTTCACCAGCACGTTTAGCACGGTAAGGGTGACCTACTGCCAAGAATGTATTTTCTAAGCTATCTTTTACATTTACACGAATACGGCGTTGGTTCATTACCGCACCGCGACCGCGACTTGCAGAGAACAATTCGTCACGTACAGGATCGTAAATTACGCCGTGTTGAGTAACGCCTTTATGTTGAACTGCAATAGAGATACAGAAATGAGGGAAACCATTAATAAAGTTTTGCGTGCCATCAAGTGGGTCAATTACCCAGCACCAGTCTGCATCATGGCCTTTGCCTTCTTGCAAACCGAACTCTTCACCTAAGAAGCTATGGTTTTTATAACTTTTACGTAACGTATCAATCGTTAATTGTTCTAAATAACGATCTACACGTGTTACCGGGCCATCAATGCCTTTCTCTTCAACTTGCAAATCGAGTTTATGACGATTTTGATGCGCTTTTAAAAGCTCTTGACCAACTGTTTGAGCCGCACGCGCAGCCATAACCACCATAGGTTCCATTGAACACCCACTACAATACAAATTTGAAGATTTTGACAAAGAATAATGCATAAAAGCGCATACATTTTAGCAAATGAATGCGCTTTATGGGAAAAAATGTTTCAAAAATTTTATTAAAGGCTTAAACCACCTGATTTTGCTTAAGCCAAGCTCTCTCAATTGAGTTCAAAATACCCTTAGCATCTAGACCACAATCTTGCAGCATTTGATTATGCGAAGCCTGATGCAGGAATGAGTCTGGCAAACCTAAGTTAATGATAGGTCTCACAATTTGCTCTTGTGCCATAAACTCATTCACCGCACTACCTGCACCACCCATAATCGCGTGTTCTTCAACTGTTACGAACAAATGAGTATGTTCAGCCAAGTCTCGAATCATTTGTTCATCAAGCGGTTTTACAAAGCGCATATTTACGACACGCACACCGACATCATGTTTTTGTGCAAGTTGCTCGGCAGCTTCTATAGCAACCATGACACGGCTACCAAATGCTAGAACTGTAATTTGCTCATCACTATTTGGTTTAATTTCTGCAACGATTTCAGCTTTACCTAATTCAAGAACAGTCATTTCTTTTTGAATTTCGACACCAACACCTGCACCACGTGGATAACGTACTGCAGCAGGGCCATTATAGGCATAAGCTGTATGAAGCATTTGACGACATTCATTTTCGTCTTTTGGTGCCATAATCACCATATTCGGTACAGTACGCATATAGGCATAGTCATATGCACCTGCGTGTGTTGGGCCATCTTCACCCACTAAACCAGCACGGTCAATCCCGAAAGTTACATCAAGATTTTGTAATGCAACATCATGAATAAGTTGATCGTAACCACGCTGCAAGAATGTCGAATAAATTGCAACAACAGGTTTTAGTCCTTCACATGCCATACCAGCTGCAAGTGTTACAGCATGCTGCTCTGCAATGGCGACATCAAAGAAACGTTGTGGGAATTGCTTGGCAAACTTAACCATGCCCGAGCCTTCACACATGGCAGGCGTGATCGCAAGCAAACGCTCATCTTGAGCAGCTTCGTCACATAACCACTCACCAAAGACATCGGAATACTTTGGTGGTGTTTTCCCACCTGAAGCAGCATTAATTTTACCAATCGCGTGGTAAGTAATTGGGTCAGCTTCCGCTGGAGCAAAGCCTTTGCCTTTTTTAGTATAAACGTGAACTAAACGTGGGCCTTTACGTTTTTTAAGCGCATTGAACACTTGAACCAACTGAGTGACGTCGTGCCCATCAAATGGTCCAAAATAATCAAAACCAATTGCTTTAAATAGATTATCTGCTGCATCGGTTGCTGATTGGTGTAACCGAGAGTTATAGGTCCATTTTGGATGTGGCTGAATATAAGCCTCACCATGTTCATCTACATTGACTAAATGACCTTTTTCCCAAATTGCAGCTAAATGCTTAGCAAAGCCGCCAGTACTGCAAGAAATTGACATGTCATTGTCATTAAGTACAACAATCAAGTCAGCATCATGTGCGACAGCATCGTTCATGGCTTCAAAAGCCATGCCTGCAGTCATTGCACCATCACCCACAATACAAACAACTTCACATGGATCATTTTGATAGCGGCGTGCAAGTGACATACCCAAGCCAGCTGAAATAGCTGTTGATGAATGCCCTACCCCAAAGGTATCAAAAACTGATTCTTCTCTAGCAGGGAAAGCTGCTAAACCATTTTTTGAACGGATAGTTGTAATTTGTTCACGGCGACCAGTCAGGATTTTATGTGGATATGCTTGATGTCCCACATCCCAAACTAAACGGTCATTTGGTGTATTAAAGCAATAATGCAGCGCAACCGTCAGCTCAACCACGCCGAGGTTAGCACCGAAATGGCCACCACTCTGGCCTGCTGCATATAAAATATATTGACGCAACTCATCAGCCACTTGAACCAGTTGGCTATGCTCGAGCTGACGTAATTGTTGAGGATGATCAATTGCATCTAACAATGGCGTAACAGGGCGTTGAGTTGGAATTTCGGTATACAACATATGTGGCAAAGCCTTTATAAGCCTGGCAAATCCTAAGCTGGGTCAAAATGGGTCGATCATACAATCGAATGAAGTCACCTTCAATCAGCCACATTTGCGAACGAGATCATGCAAAGCAGTCTCTCATACATTATGGGTATGGTTGGCAGATTATCCTGAATAATCTGACTATTTATCAACTATTATCGTCTTCTTTATACAAAAAAGAAAACCTTAGTGTGCAAAATGATTATGACAATTCGACCAATCTCCCAGCATTACGCTATACTTTAAACCGTTTTCGGTTAAAAGATGAGTTAATCTGTGCCTATAGAGTTCATTGCAACATCAAAACTCCCGACCGCTTTTGGTGAATTCAATATTTCTGTGTTTCAAGATCCAGCAACAGGTGAAGAACATGTGGCACTTTCTAAAGGGTTAGAAAATCCGCCAACAGGCCCTGTTTTAGTCCGTGTACATTCTGAATGTTTAACAGGTGATGCTTTTGCATCATTAAAATGTGATTGTGGCCCACAACTACAAGCCACTCAAAAACTCATCAATGAAGCAGGACAAGGCGTAATTCTATATTTACGCCAAGAAGGTCGTGGAATTGGTTTAACCAATAAAATTCGTGCTTATGCCCTACAAGATCAGGGACACGATACTGTAGATGCTAATTTACTACTGAATTTACCTGCCGATGCACGTCGTTACGATATGTGCAGCATCATGCTCGACCACTTAAAAGTAAAAGAAGTAAAGTTAATTACCAATAATCCTTTGAAAATTCAGGCACTCAAAGATCAGGGAATTAATGTCGTAGACCGTGTACCGTTAACCGTAGGTCGTAATCCTTTTAATGAGCAATATTTAAAAACTAAACGTGAAAGAATGGATCACCTTTATCAAAAAGATGATTTTTGATTTCAAATCCAAAGTTTAAAAACAATGTTTAAGGGATTTTTTCAAGATTTAGAAAAAATCCCTTACTTTTTTTATGGTTTTATGTTTTGATGTATTTAATTTATATCAATCATCTTTGAGGGTCATTATGCAACATCCGACTTCCACAGATATTCAACGTGTCCGCGAATTTCTCCTCGATTTACAAGCCCGTATTTGCGCTGGTTTAGAACAACAAGAAAAAGCTGGCGGTGGTACGGCAGAATTTATTATTGATGATTGGGAACGACCTGAAGGCGGCGGCGGTCGTTCACGTGTGCTGCAAAATGGCACAGTGATCGAAAAAGGCGGCGTGATGTTTTCTCACATCAACATTAGTAAACTGCCTGCTTCTGCTACTGAACGTCACCCTCAAATTGCAGGCGCTAAAGCTCAAGCACTGGGTGTTTCTTTAGTTATCCACCCTAAAAATCCAAATATTCCAACTTCTCATGCCAATGTACGTTTATTCGTTGCAGAACGTGAAGGACAAGATCCGATTTGGTGGTTTGGTGGTGGATTTGACCTAACGCCATTTTATCCAGATGACCAAGATGTTTTAAATTGGCATCAAGCTGCTTATGACCTATGTAAACCTTTTGGCGACAATGTTTATGCTGAACATAAGCAATGGTGTGATGACTACTTTTATTTAAAACATCGCGATGAACAGCGCGGTGTCGGTGGTCTATTTTTTGATGATTTAAATTGCTGGGATTTCGAAACTTGCTTTAAATATATTCAAGCTGTAGGCAATGGTTATTTAAATGCCATTTTGCCAATTTTCGAAAAACACCGTGAACAGCCTTATACCGAAACTCAACGAGAATTTCAGCTTTATCGCCGCGGCAGATATGTTGAATATAACCTAGTGTATGACCGTGGTACTTTATTTGGTCTACAAACAGGCGGTCGTATCGAGTCGATTTTAGTCAGCTTACCTAATTTAGCTGCATGGTCGTATCGCCCTGAATGGGATGAAGACTCACCAGAAAAACGTTTAACTGACTACTACTTAAAACCTCGTGATTGGTTAGGCTTAAAAGAAAAAGTCGCTTAATTTTTTGTTTTGGAGATTCTTTGGCTTCCACCCTAAAGGATCTCCTTTTTTGTTTTCAACTTTTCTACACCCTCCAAATATTTTTTCTTGTGCCAATTTGACTTATAGTGAGGCCTGCTGAATATTCAGTATAGGCTTTGTCTGCCTCATGCCATTTTAAAATTTTGGATACAAGAATGACCAAACAGTTTGCAGTAATTGGCAACCCGATCGAACAATCACGCTCTCCTGAATTGCATCATGCTTTCGCTGAAAAAACAGGTGTTGATCTAAACTATCAAAAACGGCTGGCTTCTCTCGATGGTTTTGAATCGAGCATGCGTAGTTTCTTTGCAGAAGGCGGAAGTGGTATGAACGTTACTGTTCCGTTTAAAGAGCAAGCTTTTGCTTTATGTGATGTGTTAACTGAGCGTGCTCAAATTGCTAAAGCTGTAAATACGTTATGGATGGAAAATGGCAAATTGCATGGCGACAATACAGATGGCCAAGGCTTAGTCGCCGCAATACAAGCTTTAGATTGGAACTTAGAAAATACAACTATTTTAATTTTAGGGGCTGGTGGTGCAACTCGTGGAGTTATTTATCCACTTGTACAAGCTGGCGCTAAAAAGATCGTCATTGCCAACCGAACCCTCGCTCGTGCAGAACAACTTGTAGATGACTTAAAAACAGCAGTTCCACAAGCCCAATTACAAGCAATTTCTTTAAATGATTTAGACGGCGATTTTGATATTGTAATTAATGCAACTTCTGCAAGTCTTTCAGGTGATGCTTTACAACTTCCTGAAAAATTACAGTTCAAATATGCGTATGAAATGGCTTATGGCAAACCTTCTAGTTTCCTTGATCAGGCGAAACAGCGTAATGTGCCTTATGCTGAAGGTTTCGGCATGTTAGTAGGCCAAGCGATTGAAGCTTTTTATATTTGGAATGGTGTAAGACCAGACTTAAAAGATTTCTTATAAACAAAAAAAGAACCTACTTAAAGTAGGTTCTTTTTTATCTCATTTACTATTTTTTAGCAGCGACCATTTGCTTATAAACATCTCGGAAAATTTCATAATCAATAAATTCATTATGTTCAGGTTTTAACTTCTGAATTGTTTTTTCCGTAAGCTGTTGTTTACGAGCGGCCACATAGACATTTCCTAAAATATCAGCCGTTTCTGATAACAAATGCTTTTCTTCAGCAGAAACACCGTTTTGTTTTTCAAAATCTAACTGATACTGTTTTGAGAAAAGTTGAGCTGGCTGTTTATATTGTTTCTGTAGTTTTTGCCAAGCTTCACGCCCTGCTTTACCTTGTATAGTCTCTATTACAATATGATCTACAGCACGACCTAATTCATGATCAAACTGCTCATCTTGCTCAAGATGATGCTTTTGCTGTAAAGCTGTAATACGTTCTAAAGCCTTTCCTTGAGGATTATAAGTATCTTCCTCAGAGAACCAGTAAGCATAAACCTCAGCAATTTCTTGGAGTTGTTGAACTGAGTAATACTTAATATATGACGGTTTTTCGGCAGTCAATTTGGCAATAAATACTGCTTTATAAGTTTTGTCATAAGCAGGCGTTGCATCATAGGTTTTATCTGCAAGTACAGCCAGATTTGTATCTAAATCTTGTACATCACTATGTGTGCCTACTGGATGCTCTAACACATCACCTTGACCAAGTTTTTCTCCAAAGCCTTTAATAAAGTTTTCCAGCATAGAGCCTTTACTTGCTTCAGCTACAGACTTGGCTTGTTTAAGTTGCTGCTGATCAATTGAAGTTGCTTTACCGTAGTTTAAAATTTGCATATCCGCTTTAATATTAAAGCTGTGTTTAAACTCAGCTGGCGTATAAGCAACATCATAAGTCATGTTCACTGCACGGCCTTTGTCATCTAAAGCTACATCAATCGTAATTGGATTTCTTTGCTTCGGTAAAGCTTGTTCAATCTCGGCTTTGTGTTTTAGCCATAGTGCTTTGAATGCTTCATCATTGATAAACTGGTTTTGGTTATAAGCTTCAAAAGTTTGTTTTAAAGCATCTCGGCGAGACTTAGTTTGAACTTTTTCAGCACTTGCAGCGCTTTGATCAAGCACATCTATACCGTAGACTTGGCAATAATTAATATCACCTAAAGCAACAGGTTTCTTCAGTGATTTTAATTCAATACATTGATCTTCAGTGAGGTTTACAACATCTTCAGCTTGTGCATCTTGTACACCATCTGCAGCAGCTTCTTCACTGGCATCTTCGTCTTCAGAAACTGATGCATCTGCAGCTTCCGTAGCTTGTGCTGCCGTACTTAAATTATCTTCACCTTCATCATCTGATGAAGAAAGAGCACCATCAAAGTGTGCGTTGATTAAACTATATAGTTCCTGACTTACAGCAGCGGCATCATCCGAAGAAACTTTTTGTTCTTCTTTATCAGCAGCTCCTTTTTTCGCTTCAGCAGCAGCAAGCTCATTGGCTACCTTTTCTGCCATCTTTTCGTTGTCGAAACCTAAGACACTTTTTTGAAGGTATTTATCATTGACCTGACCATACAGCTCAACTTCTAAAAGTAATTCTTCAATCGTGGTTTTTAAACGAATTTTATCAACAGCCCCAGCCTTACGATCAGTATCTGTCAGAGATACACGTTGTAAGTTTTGTGCGTCTGCCAAACGATAAGACACTGCGCTAGAAGCCTTAAGATATTCAACAAACTTCTTCATATCGACATTTTTAAAGAAGTCTTTGTACTTTGAAAAATCAATATAAGCTAAATTGTTTTGATTTTCTTTATTGACCAAATACGGCATTAAACCAAAGTAATTTACGTAAAACTTATAATTCTCTAAATCAAGCACCATTGGCAATTTTGCCTGAACCAATAGCGTTGGTTTTTCATATCTGGCAGTCAGGTTAAATGAACCCATTTTTTGACGATAATGAATTGAACCATCATAGCTAAACTGAAGATCATTTAATAAATTAATTAATACAGCATTTACTTTTTCAGAACGTGCTGATGAGGTCAGCCCCAAATCGCCTTGTTCATTTGCAATCGCTGCATATAAAGTCTGTTTCTGTGCTTTACTTAAGCCAACCTTTTGCTCACGTAGATACTGATCAACTTTCTTTTGTAATTCAGCATCAAGCTTAGGTGTATTTTCAGCTTTTGAGTTTTGCTTTATTTGTGATGGATCAACCGTAATTTTAAAGTTTCCGCGATAATCGTAACTTGGATATTCATACATCGCGTTAACGCTTTGAATAGCTTTTTGCTCTAAATTCGCAGATGCCACTTGTGGTCGCACACTGTGTTGCGCACATGCCGTCAAGCCCAAACTAAATAAACATAAACTGAGATATTTTAAATGCATAACCTTTTTTAAAACCTTATCGCTTTATCTTTTCAGCAAAACTTGCTAAAAATAAAAAAATTAATTGTTTTTTCACATAAAAGTATAAGACCTGACTTTATCAGAAATTATAATTTTCAGTGTATTTATTTTCGACAAAATTCGCTTTTCTGACATTCTTTTCGGGTGTGATTAACATTGTATTTTTATCATGCGAGTGAATAATCAAATCATCGATTGAGATAATCCCACAATGATTCAAAATTAGGATTAAAGCCATGCCAGCATATAAAGCTCCCCTACACGATATCCGCTTCTTAATGAATGAAGTACTAGACTACCCTGCTCACTATAAAACTTTATCGAATGGTGAAAGCGCGGATCCAGATACTGTAGATATGATTCTTGAAGGTGCGGCCGATTATTGTGAAAACGTACTGTCACCACTTAACCAATCTGGCGATGAAGAAGGTTGCCATTTTGACAACGGCGAAGTGAAAACACCAAAAGGTTTTAAAGAAGCTTATGACCAGTTTGTAATGGGTGGTTGGCAAGGTCTTTCTTATCCTGAAGAATTTGGCGGCCAAGGTCTTCCAATGTCTTTAAACCTGATCAAATCAGAGATGATGGGTACTGCAAACTGGTCATTTACCATGTATCCAGGTTTAAGCTCAGGTTGTATGAATACTATTTTGCAATTCGGTACAGATGAGCAAAAACAAACATATATGCCTAAACTTGTTGAAGGTACATGGAGCGGCACAATGTGCTTAACCGAACCTCAATGTGGTACAGACTTAGGTCAGGTAAAAACTAAAGCTGAACCTCAAGCAGATGGTACTTACAAAATCACGGGTACAAAAATCTTTATTTCTGCCGGTGAACACGATTTAACTGAAAACATTATTCACATTGTGCTTGCGCGTCTTCCAGATGCACCAGCGGGTACACGTGGTATTTCTTTGTTTATCGTACCTAAATTTATGCCTACAGCTGATGGCGGTGTTGGTGAACGTAATACGGTAACTTGTGGTTCAATCGAACACAAAATGGGTATTCGTGCTTCTGCAACTGCTGTACTCAACTTTGACAATGCAACAGGTTATCTGATTGGTGAAGTAAACAAAGGTTTACATGCAATGTTTACCTTCATGAACACAGCGCGTATCGGTACTGCGGTTCAAGGTATTGCACATGCTGAGTTATCTTTCCAAGGTGCTCTACCATATGCCAAAGACCGTATGTCTATGCGTGCCCTTTCTGGTAAGAAAGATCCAGATAAAGTTGCTGATGCAATCATTCACCATGCAGACGTACGCCGTATGCTTTTAACTCAAAAAGCAATCGCTGAAGGCGGTCGTGCAATGATTTACTACGCTGCACAAATCGCTGACAAAATGACAGATGCATTAACACGTGGTGATCAAGCTGCTTTTGAAGACTACGATGACAAACTTGGTTTCTATACACCGATCTTAAAAGGTTTCTTAACTGAACTTGGTTTAGAAGCTGCTAACCACGGTATGCAAGTTTATGGCGGCCATGGCTATATTAAAGAATGGGGTATGGAGCAAATCGCACGTGATGCACGTATTGCGACCTTATACGAAGGAACAACAGGCGTTCAAGCTCTCGACTTGATTGGTCGTAAAGTGTTGTTAAGTTCAAAAGGTAAAGTAGTACGTGAATATACTGCTGAAATCTTAAAATTCTGTGCTGCTCATGCACGTAATAAATACTTACGTCGTTTTGCTTGGGACTTAACAAAGCTTTGTGCACAGTGGAATACGTTAACAGTTCGTATCATGCTTGCTGCACGTAAAGACCGCGACATCGTATCTTCTGCTTCTGTAGATTTCTTGATGTTCTCAGGCTATGTCATGATGGCTTATTTCTGGGCACAACAAGCTGTGGTTGCTTCTGAAAAATTAGAAGCAGGTAACGGCCAAGAAACTCCTGAATTCTATAAAGCAAAAATTAAAGTTGCTGATTTCTACTTCGACCGTTTATTGCCACGTGCACAAGGTCATGCAGAATCAATGGTGACTACGTCTCGTACACTTACTTCATTACCAGTTGAACACTTTAGTTTCGACTACTAATAATAAGTAAGTATTAAAATCAAAAGAGCGCAATATAAATTGCGCTCTTTTTTATTAAATTAAAATTAACTTTATTCTTTATTAAGCACATAGGCTTTTGTGGGAACAAAATAGTTTTGTTCTAGAAATTCACGATTTTTACCATAATCGCTGTAGAACAACTTCTCCAAATTTACGATTAATTTTTGTTTTGAAATAATATTAAAATAAAAATTAACATCTGATGTTGGACATTGAATCTTTAACTCATGAGCATCAGAATCAACTTTCCACGTCAAAGAAGGGCATAATTGATTAATGGCTGCACTTTTTGCACCGTCTTTATTACTAATTCGGCCAAAATGAATAACATTCCAATACGCAGTACCATCAGGTAATAAATTTAAAATATATTCTGCTTCACCTGTTTCACAATCGGCAAAATTATCTTCACACGAAATACGAGTATGGTAGCGACCCGCATATTGTTGATCTGTTTCAGATAATTTTGACGTCTTATCTTGCACACCATCAGGCAAGAAAGTTCGTCCCGCGGCATCATCCAAAGTTTTAACCACAGTAGTACTTTTAACTAAACTATCTTCATGTTTAGAGGTCGTTGCTACCGCTGAGTGATCCTTAGAATCGGCATGATTTGCATCACAGGCACTCAGTCCTATACATAAAATGGCAGCCAAACCCAAATGTTTCATTAAAAGACCAGACGACTTCAAAGATATATACATCATTTACATACAACAGCAATGCCACAGTTCAAACTAGGATTCAAGAACGATCTCATCACTGCTACAAACACTTTCAGCCCCGAAAGAGTGCATTTTAGTTGATGTTGCTTTCATTCATTTAAACCATTTACATATTTTAACTATTTTTAGTTTTACCGGACTTTAATTTGCTAATTTTGACGCCATATTTCTACTAAGCAAGGGAAATAAATATCCCTTGTCATTTATATATTTGAGGAGAACTACATGACCAATTCTGGTTTATATCGCTCGAACCGACAAAGCATGATCGCCGGTGTAATGGGCGGTATTGCTGAACGTTTTGGTTGGAACGCAAATTTATTACGCATTATTTTCGTATTGGTTTCGGTAATGAGTGCGGCTTTCCCAGGAATTTTAGTCTACTTGGTTTTATGGTTAGTCATTCCTAAAAGACAGCCTGAACAAGTACAAGGTTATCAACAACCTGTTCGTACTGTACGAGAAGAACAAATACATTAAATAACTTAGTTTATTTTGGTCGCTACGGTTGTATCCCCTAATCAACCGTAGCTTTTTTTATTTTAAAAATTATAGTTTTCGATTTAACTGTTGCTGTAAAGCCGCGATCATATCTGCACGACTAATCATTCCTATAAGCTTACGATCTTCAACCACAGGAATGTAGTTAAACGACTTTTCAACAAAGTATGGCACTAAATCTTGAATAGGTTGAGTTGGTAGTACAGTAACCACTCGACGACTCATGATCTGCTTTACATAATGCTGCCAAGAGTTTCTTGGATCAGCTGCCCTTTTAAACCACTCTACGATTTCATATAACGCTAAAGTTCCCACCAAATGGTTTTCTGCATTGACCACAGGTAAACTCATGAGATTCTGCTGTTTAAACTTATCTAATGCCTGATGAATATCATCATCTTCATGCAACTTAATGACATCACGGCTCATAATATCCTGACAGATATATTGGTTCACCATACGTTCATTAGCGTGCTCTTGCGCTTCTAAAATAATTTTTTCTAAATCGTACTGGCTAATATCTAACAGTTCAGTGTGATGCTCTAATGCATACTCAATATCTTTAGGTTGAATCGACACTTTCTGAGTTGGCGTTGGATCCTTACTTCGCTCATTTAAATGTGCGGTAACAGGATAATGTCGCCCAATCAATCGATTAAAGAAAATAGCGAAACCGAGTAGAAGCAAAGAGTTGAGTAAAACTGGATAAAAAACGAAATAAAAACCTAATTTATGAATGGCAGCACCACCTAGTACAGCCGTAATTGCGACTGCTCCACTCGGCGGGTGTAAAGAGTCGGTGGTCATCATTAAAAAGATGGCGAGCCCAACAGCCACACTAAAAGCTGTAGTTAAATCAGGAATCCACTGCGCACAAGCAACTCCAATAATTCCGGCTAATGTATTACCAACAATCACATTCCAAGGTTGAGCCAACTGACTGGTTGAAACTGCAAATAATAAAACAGATGAGGCGCCCATAGGCGCGATGTACCAAGCATTAATTCCGCCAAGAACATACCAACTAATTAAGGAAGAAATTGCTAAACCACATAGTGCTCCAATACCGCAAAGCAATCGCTCTTTTAGTGGTAAAACCTTAAAATTCGGCTTTAAAATCTGTAACCATTCTCGCTGTATAACACTCACAGTACACCTTAGGGGATATGCCGTTATTTATAACGGGCAAAAGTATACGCCCAAAGCCACATAAAGTGCATTTAAATTATATCTTTTAAATATCAGAAAACTTGTTGAACGTATTCTTACTATTTTAAAACTTTAATATTCAATTAGTTTTTCATTCAAATAACGCCAGTACCGTTTCGGCAAATACTGCACGTGGAGTTTGATATTCTGACGTTCTGTAATATTTACACTCTTAAAATAATCTTTCCAAAGCTGATCATACAAAACTTCCTGCTCATCTAACTCAAGCTGAAAACTTTGACTCATGCCATTTTTTAAATTACGGTCAACTTCAGAAGCTTCGAGTGAAACTTCATGTATTTCACGTAAATCATAATAAATTCCAAACTTACGTTGCTCATCATAAATGAGCCAACGCTGATCTTGATAACGCCGTTTAAAATGCGGCTGGATAAGCGGTAAAACATTAAAATCAGGACGAACCAGACTTAAAAAAAGCTCATCTTTAGTTTTCTTAAACCGAATAAAAGCCTCCATTCTATGCTTTTCTCGCCCGACTTTTTTCGTCCACTGCGCAATCGCTAAAACACTTGGGTGCGAATAATCTTTTTCTACAGACGAATGACTACTAAACACATAAATACAATAATTAAATAAATGCTGATAGGCATCTAAAGATTCAGATAAATAAGCAAAATAAAATTGTTTCAACGAAGAGGATGAAAGCTTTTTTTGTAGCGCAGACCACACACGTTCGGCATGTTGCTCGTTATTTGCAACTTCAATTTTATCGGCAAATAAGCCATATTGAGCCGCATCATTTAAACAGAGCCTGACCTGTAATTCTTTAAATTGAAATGCGCGAAATACACAGCTCAGCAGTCCAACCATTGAACCATCAAAATAGTAAGCGACTTCCTCATTAAACATGGCTAAAACCCAAGGCTTAATTGTGGCGAGAGTTGCTGCACATATTTCGAAGATCCCTGCGTTAAAATTTGCTGTCGAATATAGCCAGAAGATAGTTCCTTTTGGAATTTTGGACTGTCTTCACAGCGAATAAAGTATTTTGCACGCTGGTAAGCCACGCCTAGTTTTTTAAGTAAATCGATATGGATTTTTCCAAAACGGCGAGCCTGCACAATTTTCTTAGCCGATTTCACTCCAATGCCCGGTACACGCAAAATCATTTGATAATCTGCATGGTTTAAATCTACCGGAAACTGTTCGGGATGCCTCAAAGCCCAGCTTAATTTAGGGTCAACATCAAGATCTAAATTAGGGTGTTTTTCATTGACGATTTCATTGACTTCAAAACCGTAAAAACGCATCAGCCAATCGCTTTGATAGAGTCGGTTTTCACGAAGTAAAGGCGGTGCAGAACCCACTGCTGGCAAGTAGTTATTTTCAGTATTAATTGGGATATAACCCGAAAAATAGACGCGCTTGAGTTTAAATTCTTTATAGTGCTTGTCTGCCATAAACAAGACATCTTGGTCTGATTCTTGATGAGCACCAACAACCATTTGGGTGGTCTGCCCTGCTGGTACATATTTCGGTACATGCTTAATGATTTGTCGCTCATCTTTAAGCTGAATGAGCCTGTCACGGACTAAACCTAAATCTTTTTGTACTTCCTGATGTGATTTTTCTGGTGCAAAAGTTTTTAGCCCAATCTCTGTTGGCATCTCTAAATTAATACTCATACGATCAGCATATAAACCTGCTTCATGAATCAGTTCAGGCGATGCTCCTGGAATAGTTTTTAGATGAATATAGCCATTAAAATTTTCTTCAAGGCGCAACTTCTTCACAACTTGAAGCATACGCTCCATCGTATGATCGGCTGATTTAAAAATGCCTGAGCTTAAAAATAACCCTTCAATATAATTACGGCGGTAAAAATTAATGGTTAAATCTACGACCTCTTGCACCGTAAATGCTGCACGCTGGACGTCATTAGAACGACGTGAAACGCAATAGGCGCAGTCAAAAATACACACATTACTAAATAGAATTTTTAAGAGAGATACACAGCGGCCATCTTCAGTATAGCTATGACAAATACCCGAATGACTGGCATCTCCCAAACCTTTATCTTTATTTTTACGGTCACTGCCACTTGATGAACAAGACACATCATATTTAGCAGCATCAGCAAGAATCTGTAGTTTTTCCCGAATGCGATCAGACATATCAAACGACTCATTTATGGCATCGTTTAAAAAATATCATTTTGCATTCTTAAATTTAATCCAGTGAAGTACGCTCGGCGTCATGAGGTGACGTTTAAAATAATCCGTCTTAATTAACGTATTCTTCTAGTTGCTTTACACGCTCGGCATACTCTTGCATTGGGCAATATGAATACATCGGTGAACCAATGTATGAGCCTGCATTATTACACTCCTGATCTACATAAGCTTTCCAAAGTCGCTGAGATTTTAGAATATCTTGGTAACGTTCTGGCTGTTTGTATTCTTCGCTTTGTGTGCGAATTTGATCAATCAGAGCAACTATTTTTTCTTCATAAATCTTTTTAGCTTGTTCAGAACAGCTATGCACAACCATATTGTTAATACTCTCAAGCTGCATTTCTTTAATGGTCTGCTCTACACATTGGTTATACTCGTCTTGCTCATCAGTTTCGGTTTGTGCATACAACCATGTACTACAGAAAAGACTGGATAAAACAATAAGTTTGCAGCAAAATTTCAGCATAATTTATTCTCAATTCTATAATTTTTAATATGCTTCAATATAACAAAAAAATGATTATTCGCGCACTTGCGCTAGCCCCCATCCCTTTGTTGAGTATATCTGCCTTAGGAATAATCATCTTCAATACGGAATTTAATCTTTATTCGGTTGCAGTTATTTTTCTAGCCCATTTCTTATTTTATTTACTTTTTTATGGCCTTCTGGTTATTCCTTTCGCATATATCACTTCATATTTTCTCGCACGTAAAAATCGTTTAAATCTGATGAGTATTTTTATCTGCGCAACTGTCATCTGGTTTTTGATTAGCCCTATTACACGCTTAATTTTTGTCGGTTCATTCCCTTCTCCTTGGTGGCATATTTATAAGATCTATAGTTTTTATCTTATGATTTTATTTACCAGCTTTTGTTACTGGTTAGGCTTGGAATGGCTGAGGCGAAAACAAATCGGCTAAACACATATTCCTGTGATTAAGCCTTTGCCACTCCCCCACAAAATCCTTATACTTAGGGGCAATTTTTCTCATAAATTCGTGGATGCTACATGAGTCGCGCCATCTCGCACATTGATACATTTCAGGGCTTAATTCTTGCCCTACAAAACTATTGGGCCGAACAAGGCTGCGTCGTATTACAACCTTACGACATGGAAATGGGCGCTGGAACATTCCACACCGCAACATTCTTACGTGCTTTAGGGCCAGAGACTTGGAACGCGGCATACGTTCAACCTTCACGTCGTCCAAAAGATGGCCGCTACGGTGAAAACCCGAACCGTTTGCAACACTACTATCAGTTCCAAGTGGTACTTAAGCCAAATCCAGACAATATCCAACAGCTTTATCTCGATTCTTTAAAAGCAATCGGGATTGATACGCTTACTCACGACATTCGTTTCGTAGAAGACAACTGGGAATCTCCAACCCTAGGTGCTTGGGGCTTAGGTTGGGAAGTTTGGCTTAACGGTATGGAAGTAACTCAGTTCACTTACTTCCAACAAGTCGGTGGTGTTGAATGTTACCCAGTAACAGGCGAAATCACTTACGGTTTAGAACGTCTTGCAATGTACCTTCAAGGTGTAGACTCGGTTTATGACCTTGTTTGGACGAAAGGCCAATTTGGTACTGTAACTTACGGCGACGTATTCCATCAAAATGAAGTTGAACAATCGACTTATAACTTTGAATACGCTCCAGTTGAAAAACTATTTGAACTATTTGATTTTTACGAATCAGAAGCAAACCGTTTAATTGAAGCAAAACTTTCTCTTCCTGCTTATGAGCAAGTTGTTAAAGCATCTCATACATTTAACTTACTTGATGCACGTGGCGCAATTTCTGTGACTGAGCGTCAACGTTACATTTTACGTGTACGTACTTTAGCGCGTGCTATTGCACAAAGTTATGTACAAGCACGTGCAGAGCTTGGCTTCCCAATGGCAGAACCACACTTGCGTGATGAAGTATTGGCACAGCTAAAAGCACAAGCTGAAAGTGAAGCAGCAAAGGCGGAGAAAAACCAATGAGCAAACATACTGTTTTATTCGAACTTGGCTGTGAAGAGCTTCCACCAAAAAGCTTAAAAACTTTACGCGATGCATTACAGGCAGAAACGGTAAAAGGCTTAAAAGATGCGGGCTTAAACTTCGTATCAATTGAAGCTTATGCAGCGCCTCGTCGTTTAGCACTTAAAATTGTTGATATCGATGCTGCTCAAGCTGATACACAAAAACGTTTTGATGGCCCTGCTGTTCAAGCGGCTTACGATGCGGAAGGCAAACCAACTAAAGCACTTGAAGGCTTTATGCGTGGTCAAGGGATTACAGTTGAGCAGCTTTCTACTTTCCAAGCAGGTAAAGTTGAAAAAGTTTGCTATTTAAAAGATGTAAAAGGTCAAAGCCTTGACGCTTTACTTCCACAAATTTTACAAACTGCATTAGACAATTTACCAATTGCTAAGCGTATGCGTTCTGCTGCAAGCCGTACCGAGTTTGTACGCCCAGTTAAATGGGTTCTTTTACTCAAAGACGACCAAATTGTTGACGCAACGATTCAAGATCACAAAGCTGGTAATGTGACTTATGGCCACCGTTTCCATGCACCAGAAGCTGTGACTTTAGCAAATGCAAATGACTACTTAGCTGTTTTAGAAAAAGCGTATGTTGTTGCGAACTTTGAAAAGCGTCAAGCAACTATTCAAGAACAAGTGAAAAAGCTAGCTGATGAAGTTAACGCGACTGCGATTGTTCCGGCTGACTTACTTGATGAAGTAACAAGTCTGGTTGAATGGCCTGTAGCTTTACGTGCAACCTTTGAAGAACGCTACTTAGCTGTTCCTCAAGAAGCTCTTATTACGACAATGCAAGACAACCAGAAGTATTTCTGTTTGATCAATGCGGAAGGTAAATTACAGCCTTACTTCATTACTGTTTCAAACATTGAGTCTAAAGATCCGACTCAAATTATTGAAGGTAACGAAAAAGTTGTTCGCCCTCGTTTGTCTGATGCTGAGTTCTTCTTCTTACAAGATCAAAAGCAACCGCTTGCATCTCGTAAAGAAAAACTAGCAAACATGGTATTCCAAGCACAACTTGGTACGCTTTGGGACAAATCAACACGTATTGCAAAACTTGCTGTTGCATTATCTTCAATCACTGGTGCAAACCCAGCAGATGCTGAAAAAGCTGCATTACTTGCTAAATGCGACTTAACGTCTGAGCTTGTTGGTGAATTCCCAGAACTTCAAGGTATTGCGGGTACTTACTACGCGCGTATTGAAGGCGAAAACACTGAAGTTTCAGAAGCTTTAGGTGAGCAATATTTACCAAAATTTGCTGGTGATGTTTTACCAAAAACCAAAACTGGTACAACCATTGCCCTTGCTGACCGTTTAGATACCCTAGTTGGTATTTTCGGTATTGGACAAGCGCCAACGGGTTCTAAGGACCCATTTGCTCTTCGTCGTTCAGCAATTGGTATCTTACGTTTAATCATTGAAAATGAGCTAGACGTAACAATTGAAGAGTTAGTTAATCTTGCACTTCAGGGTTATGGCGACATCGTTAAAGACCACGACAAAACTCGCGCTGATGCCGTTGCATTCTTGGAAGGTCGTTACCGTGCTAAGTACGAAGACCAAGGTGTTGCTGTTGATGTGCTTCAAGCAGTTCAAGCACTTGCACCAAAATCTCCACTTGATTTTGACAAGCGCGTAAATGCTGTTAACCACTTCCGCACATTACCTGAAGCTGCTGCACTTGCTGCTGCAAATAAACGTGTTGCTAACATTCTTGCAAAAGAAGCAACACCTGAAGGTTCTGTAGTTGAAGCAAACTTGGTTGAAGATGCTGAAAAAGCATTATTTGCTGAACTTCAAGCAGTGACACCTGTGGTTGAACCATTACTTGCAGCAAAAGATTACACAGCTGCCCTTTCTAAGCTTGCAGCACTTCGCGCGCCGATTGATGCATTCTTTGATGGCGTAATGGTAATGGCAGATGATGCTGACCTAAAAGCAAACCGTTTACGTTTATTGGCTCAGTTACGTAACTTGTTTACTGCAGTGGCTGATGTGAGCGTGTTGCAGGGCTAAGCCTTTATTAGTTGTAAATTAATGAGAACCCCTCTATAGATTAGTGGGGTTTTTTAATATTAAGAATAAATCAGCAGTTATCATAATGAATACCACTTCAATTAAAAAGTTTTACCGTATAGATGCTTACCTTGTTCTTTGCCACACTCTTTTGATGGCATTCGGTTATGGTCTATGGAAGCTATATCCTCATATAAAGACCAAACCAGATATGAGCGGCCTGTTCTTTATGATTATCTCTATTCTAGGCGGTTTCGCAGGGCTGATTATGCTCGCTATAACTTTGCCTCGTTTAGATCGTTCTGTTCATAATTTATCAGTGAACAAATTTATTTTGGCTCTGCTGTATTGGGTTTCTAGTACCATTATTTTCGTACTATTTGGCATCAGCAAATTCTTCTTCAATAATCCGCTAGTTTTGCTGGTTTTTGTTTTGGTTTTTTTCAGCAGTGTTTATCTTTCGGTGATTCGCCTTGCAGATATGCGTAAAAAAGACTGGTTGATCTTAAGCGGAATTTTTGGAGCTATTGTGCTGTTCTTCTTTTTGCCAGAGCTTTAGAAAATGGTTTAAGTAAAGATTCTAAGCTTGTAATGCTTTGCGTACTTAACAATACCTTCTTTGATGGTGTAATGGTAATGGCGGATGATACTGACCTAAAAGCAAACCATTTACATTTATTGGCTCAGTTACGTAACTTGTTTACTGCTGTGGCTATGTGAGTGTGTTGCAGGGTTAATTAGCTCCTTATTAAATAAAGGGATCTAGATCCCTTTATTTTTTACGTTAAACAAACTCTTTAATTTCTTCTAAACTTTTCGATGGCTCAAACCACATAAAATCATAATCAGCCACATCATGAATATAAAACGGATCATTTTTCATGATTTCTTCAGCTTCTTGAATCGAAGAACTTAAAACTAAAATCACCCCACCTACTCTATTTTCGCGGCGCCCCGACGCCAGAAACTTCTTTTGCTCATAATAATGATCTAAAAAAGCAATATGCTCTTTGAGTACAGCATCAACTTCGGTTAATGGTTTTTTATACGTCAAGGTAACAACAATCATTTCATTCTCTTAAAGCAAGTAGCGCATGACATAACTTATTCGATGGTACGCCTATTCCTCCAATTCATCCATACCAAACTCCCCACAATAATCACTCTACCTAGCAGTATAGTCATTGAAGCTGTATAACTTTTTCATCACGCTATTTAATATAAATATTTTTGCATATATAAGTCGACATAATAGTTTGATATTTCTAAAAAAGTTCGTTATAAGTCTGCTGGCTTTATAAATTAATATCATCTAGAGTCATAAATAAATGAAGAAGAATATTTTATTACTTGTTATTTCTATGTTATCTGTTGGACAAATGGGCTGTTCTATAGATCCTCATCGGATCACTTTACCTAACACTGCAAATCCGCCTGCTATAGAAAAGATTAATGTGGTGGGAATGTCTCGAAATGAATTTTTAAATAAATTCCATCCACCTGTAGTAAGTAGACTCATTGGTGATAAAAGAGTAGATACGATCACTTCATATAAAATGAACAACAAACCCAAAGCATACGGAGTGGCGTTATATAACGGCTTAATAGCGAATACAATCGTGTCGTCAATACATAGTGTAATGCCGAGTAAATTACCGCTCGATTCCGTGGACGAAACTCTATTAATCCCAGACTCAGTAATTGGCAGAGAGAAAGTAGTCATTGCAATTACATATAATTCTTCTGACTATATTGAGAAAGTAGAAAGAATAGAATGATTTCATTACTGGTATTTTTGAGTTCTATCTAACTTTTTACCCTGCAGTAATTAGGCTCTAAGATACAACTATCGAGATTTGCTGATTTAAATGATCATTTTTTTAATAAAATTAATACTCTCATCTTAAATCAGCGCTCAAGAACTAAAATATTAAATTACTATCTTTTCCAATTCATCCACACCAAACTCCCCACAATAATCACTCCACCTAGCAGTACCATCATGGATGGTTTTTCATTTAAGAAGACGATAGCCAAACTCATCGCGACAATAGGCGAACAATATAAAAAATTCGATGCAATCGTTAACGGCATATTTTTAAGTACATAGCCCCACAGCACATAAGCCATCGCACTTGGGAAAATACCTAATAGGACAACTGACATATTAGCTTGCCAAGTGGCATGTAAAATTTCATTCGGTAGATTAGCGCTATAAAATAGTAAAGGAATGGTCCCGAACCAGATGATGTAGCACATCATGCTCAAGGCATCATAATTTAAAGCAAATTTTTTATATAAATTAAAATAAAGGCCCCACGCAATTGCTGCTAACACTATTAACAAACTGTAAGGGCTCGGCATACCAAAACCATGATCTCCACTAACCACTAACACGGCGCCGCAAAGACCGAGCAAAATACACAACCACTGTTTGAAACTAATTTTTTCCTTAAAAAGCAAAGCTGAAATAATAAAGGTAAATAGCGGAATAGATTGACTCAAAATACTAGATGCGACCGCAGTTACGTATTGCTGCCCCGTATTGATAAGCAAATGATGCAGCGTTACAGAGAAAAACCCTAATACGGCAAGCGCAGGAACATCTTTCCACTTTAATGGCTGAATTCTTTTTTTCATGACCAAAAGAAGTAAGAAAACGGATGCGATTAAAAAGCGGAGCAAGGCAATATGCTGCGGTGTATATGAATGCAAGGCACTATGTACGCCAATAGGTGAATAGCCCCAACAAAAGACAGTAATAGCAATACATAGGTAAAGCTTAAATGCGGGAGGCTGAGTTTCGGCAGTAAGAGAAATTGCCATGTTAAATCTGCACTAAAGAAATGGAACACTTTCATCATATGCGCATGGATAGTTGAATAAAATTAACTTATATTGAGTCATATATTCATTAAAAGTGAATGATAAAATATGCATATCGCCCAGTTAAAAATGTTTCAAACCGTGGTTGAATGCGGCACCATGGCTAAGGCATCAATGCAACTACATTGTGTACCCTCCAATATCACAACGCGTATTAAACAACTTGAAGAAGAACTAGGGGCACCGCTGTTTTATCGTGAAGGAAAAAGCTTAAAGCTCACGCCATCTGGAGAAATCTTTCTCGATTATTGCCGTAAAATTTTAGCACTCTGTGACGAAGCCAAACGAAGTATTCACCCTGATGCACCGCCCTCTGGCCCATTAAAAATTGGAGCTATTGAATCTTCTGCCACAACTCGCCTACCCAATTTACTTGCGAAATATCATCAACGTTATCCAGAAGTTTCCATTCAAATTATTACTGGCACATGGAAACAGCTATTAGTCGATATTTCTCAGCACAAACTTGATGGTGCAATTGTCGCGGGCAATATAGAGTTTCCTATGCTCAATAAACTCAGTATTTATCAAGAAGACATGGTCCTAATTGCGTCTCACTCTTTGGGTGAAATTCATTGCCAAGAAGATCTGATTGGTAAAGAAATTTTTATGTGGACTGAAGGCTGCCCTTACCGTGCAGCTCTCGAAGATTGGCTTAAACTCAAGAATATTTCGCTTCCCATCACTAGCATTACCAGTTATGCCACCATTATTGGTTGCGTCAGTGCGGGTTCTGGGGTGGCTTTAGTCCCTAAAAGTATTTATGAACAATATAAAAATTTAGCGCATATTCAGAGTTATAAGTTTGAACATCTTGCCTTTATGCAAAATCACTTTTTCTGGCATAAAAATGTGAGCAACCACAAAGCGAGAGATACATTTATAGAGTTAATTAAGTCTGAATTTTATTTATGAGTATTGGGAATAGTAAGTCTATTGCTATTAAATGATGAATTCTCGTAATCAAATCGTATGGGTTTTATCTCATGGCTGCACAAGGTTTATTTTTAACAGTAACATCAACACTTCAACTTTTAAAGTAATTGGGGAGATTGATCCAAATGAAAACCTTACAAGTGTTATGCGTTGCAAGCTCTATATTGGCTTCATCAACCCTTTTTGCTGAAACAACACAGCCTCAACAAGTAAGTGAAGTAACACCTAAAGCTCAACCTTATGGCGATAACCCAAGTTTAGGACGTGTCCTGTTATATAAAACAGGAAAAGGCATACAAAATTTAGGAGACTCTATTCAAGGTGCTTCAGAAAAAACCTCGAACAAAATTAGTGAAAAATGGAAAAACACCAAAGAATTTACAGCTGAAAAAGCAGAAGTCGTTCAACAAAAAGCAGATACCGCAAAAGTCTTTACTGAACAGAAAATAGAGCAAGCCAAACAAAATATTACCAGTAGTCGAAATGGTGAAAACATACCGATAGAACAAGGTGAGTTAAGCAAATCTAGCACGACGACCAATTAAAATTGGATTTGAGGAGCGCGATCATGTCGCGCTTTTCAAAAAATATATACTTTAAAAAGAAATGTCACCAAATACAAAGAGCTAGGAATCTGCCTTATGAATAGTCAAAAACTTCTCTTTTCAACACTATGCTGTGTAGCATTAACTGCATGTGCGACCACCAAATCTGTTTCTTCTTATTCTCAGGCACAAGTTTTAGAACAAGATACAAATATTGAAGCTTATCCAACCACCACCGGCAATGTAGCCAAACTTATTAAACACGATAAACAAGCTTGCATGATTGAATTTACGGGTTATTTAGGTGGAGGCCAAGTGACTGAGCATTGGATTTTTAACAATAAAGGCCTGATTTCAGCTCAATCATTTACAGAGCAATATCCAGATTCTTCCGGCATATTAAGTCAAGCCACCAACTCGACAACAAAAAGCTCAACCACGTTTAATATTCAAGATCCAGCAATTCAAAATAATTTTAAAAAGCTCCAGAGCAATTTTAGTAAAGCCAATTTAGAAAAATGTAATTAAAAATTTTCCATAAAAAAACTCGTTGCAGAAGTAATCTTTTGCAACGAGCCATAGCCATTTTAAATTTCTTGGACCTAATAAAAAATTATAAATATGCTATTTAGTTAACAGTTAAACCATTGGTTGCCGCCAGCAAATCAATACGTGGGAAAACTAAGCCCGTTCTTGAATCAGTAATAGGTTTACCAGTGGTTTTTAAACGGTTAATGGTCTGATCGATAGTTTCAGTTGGTGTAACACTGTTTGCTCTTAATAACGCAATCGCGCCAGCCACATGTGGCGTCGCCTGAGAAGTACCTCCCATAGTATAGCCACCCGCAGTAATCATTGCCCCTGGTGCCAATAAAGTCACAAGGCTGCCCCCGTTACTAAAGCATGCCACTTTGTCCGCTGCCGTGGTTGGGTCAGAACATTTCACTGGGTTCCCCCATGACACACCACCAATATTACTGTCATATACAGCACCTACTCTTACCGCTCCAGCAACACAAGCAGGTGAAGAAATACCATCAGGGAATGCATCGTTACCAGTTGCGACTACTGGTACTACTCCAGCAGCTCGCGCATTTGCAAATGCTGTTCCATAACTACTATTACTACATTCAGATTTGTATTTAACACCAGGAACACCAAGGCTCAAATTTATCGCTTTAATATTGTATGTTTTAGCGTTATTTACTGCCCAGTTAATGCCCGCAATAATATCACTATCATAGGCTGAACCTGATCGAAAAACGTCTATTCCAATAATTTTTGTTTTGGTAGCAACTTTAGACACAATCGCTGAAACATTACTACCATGACCATTATCGTCAAGTGAGCCATCATCTGGAGCACTATCAAATGAATAAACGACACGACATGTACTTGAAGGTGTATTCACCGCCGTACAGCCAAAATCCGAATGTAAATAATTTACCCCTGTATCCAGCACAGCAACACTAGAACCGGTTCCATTAAAACCTTTAGTATTGGCCTGAGGCTGATTAATTAAAGGCAGACTTTCCATCGTCGTAGGCTGATTGATTCGGTTTGGATATACGGCCTTAACGTTCGGATCGTTAAGTAAATCAACTAAAGCTTCTCTATTACTAATTCGATAAAAAGCTAAAGGCAAATTATTGTAGTCTCGAAGTACTTGTACCCCTACACCACGATTAAACCTCGATTGTATATTCTTTTTATTTGCAGCAATATAACTTCGCCGCTCCAAACCTGAAGCTACACTTTCCGAAGGGATATTGTATTCAACGATAAGGTCATTAGAATCATTGGTGACCAAGGCATCTAAATCAATTTTACCCTGAAATACTTTTTGTTTTGCTGCCTGATTTAACTGCTGTTTAGCACCTTTAGAGTCCAAAGGAAGAGCAGATGCAGTCGTACTTAAGATCGTACATAGACCTAATAGAAATAACGTTTTACTTTGCATTATTTTTCTCCGTAGTCTTTCGACTAACAATTTACTTATTTCGCTTTTATTTCATTTGCTGGATCTTTTTCTGGATCAATTGGTTGAATAGAAAGATCACTTTTTGTGTCATAAAAAGGAACAGTATCTGCTGATACTGGGCTGGGTTGAGTTGAATTTAAAGATACGTTTTTAGGTTGAGCAGGCTCCTTAAGTTTAGAAAGTAAAGATGAAGTGTCTGGTTGTGATGAATTCGGCTTATGTAAAGCAGAATTGAACACCTCAGATGCACCGCTTGTTGGCTTAAAATAAAGAACAACGGCGACTAAGCCGACCAATATGAAAAGGGAAGCAATAATTTTCATCATTTAAGATCTCTGTTTTTTTGTTTATAGACATCTATATTTATTTTTGATTATTCGAAATAAGGCGCTATTTCTTTAGATATATTTCATGTGAAATTTCTATTTCTTGAAATATATAAACATGAGAAAAGCTAAAACACCTTTTCCCGAATAAGCAAAAATACAGTTCTGCCCTGTACGTTTATATTTCTGGCAGAATATGGTTCAAAAAAGCGCCAAAAAGCACCCTATTCTCATAATAAGCAATAACTATGCCGTTAACTCCAATAAAAAATGAAAAAAGAATCATCTTTATAGATATAGAAAAATGGTCATGTTGAATGCTTTTATTTGTTTTTATTTCAGAGAACAAAAAAAGAGGAAATATTTTGCTCGGTTTTAAATCATAAAATATCGATATCTATTTCACTTTATTATTAATATTTTTCTTTCTCCACAATTTCTCCCTTATGTGTTTATTGACTGTAATGCTGTTGTAACGTTTTGATGAAGGTGATTCCCAAGCGAATCAAGGTTTGACTATGATGCGATTGCGTTTATGAAATACCTCACTAAAGGGTATATTCTTTGAAGGATATCGCAATGAAAATGATGAAAACAGCTATCGTGACTGCAAGTGTTCTTGCTTCTGCCTCTATTTTTGCACAAAGTGCGGGCGTTAATGCAGGTGCCTCTGCCCAAGTTAATGTACAACCAGGTGGACTTGTTAGTGGCGTAGCCAATACAGTCAAAAATACTGCTCACACTGTAGGCCATACTGCAAAACATGCTGGTCATGTAGCGGCTGACACTACAGTTAAAGCAACTAAAAAAACAACAGGTAAAGTGACTGAACTTTCTTCTGATGCTGTAACAGGAACAAAAAATTTAGCGACTAAAGCTGCAACGGGTACTAAAAACTTAGCCGTTGAAGCTAAAGCAGGGACGAAAGCGCATCTTGATGCAGTAAAAACTAAAGTTGCAGAAAAACAAGCTGAACAAAAAGAATTTACTGCTGAAAAACAAGCTGATGCTCAAGCACGTGTAGATGCGGTTAAAGCCCGCGTAGCTCAAAACCAAGCAGAGCAAAAAGAATTTGTTGCTGGCACTAAAGCAGATGCTCAAGCACAATTAAATGCAGCTCAACCAGCTCATGCCGTTAACGCTCAAACAGGTGTAAACGTTGGTGTTAATGTTGCTCCAGTTGGAATTAGTGCAAATGCCAACGTAAATGCAGGTGCTCAAGGTTCTACACAAAAAACTGAAAAGAAATCTTTCGTTAAAGGTCTTCTCGGTACTAACTAATCAGTTATAAATAAAAAAGGGCAATAAATTGCCCTTTTTTATTGATCTAAAAGTTATTTAGCGTGTTTCAGTTAAAACCAAGCCTGCACGTAAGCCGATCTTCACATTTGGGTTTGGAAATAAAATCCAGACCTGCTCTTGCTCAACTACATAATTACCCGAAGGTTGCATCGCAATGATTTCACCTTGGGTAAATGTCGAAAAGTTCGGAGCCTCAGCCGATAAGTTCATTTGGAAATCTTCATCTTTTTTAATTAAAGAGTCAGATACCTGAAATACTCGAATTTTCGATTTATGTCGCGTCGGTAAATTTTGTTCAGAAACCACGTTACGAATGACTTCATCAATTGCAGCAAACTGACTCAAGTCATTTTGTCCAAATGGCAAGGCTTTACCCAACTCCAAGGTGGCACTCGCAGCTTTAAAACTCTCACTGGTAAAATGTGTGAAGGTTTTACCTGCAGCGCGGTGATAAACCAAAGCATCTAAATCGGCAGCATCAAGACTTGCTATCAACTTGGCATCGTAGTCATGGGTTTGATAAGGCAATAAAGCAAAGGTTGGTAATAATGAAGCCCGAATTGCGGTATGCAGATCATAGTGATAGCGCTTAGCATCACTCGCACTTTCCTGAAAGAAAGTAGCAATTGCGTGTTCTAAAACCTCAGCTCGCTTAGACTCTTCTGTTACGGGTAGGGTTTTGTATCCACCACAAAACATACGGTTTACATCATCATGTACATAACGCTTGCCTTGACGCATTGCATAAGGGTTACCCAACACAAGCAGCAACCTCACAGCAAGGTTTAAACGTCCAGCAAACAAATCGGTGCAAAGATGAGATAACAACTCAATTGGTGCTGTTTCATTACCATGTACCCCAGCTGACAGTACGACAGTTTTGTCGTACTGCTCATGTGGTGTACATTCAAGAAGACCCTCACCTAACCAACGCCAAGTAAAATTATCTTGTTTTCCTTCGCGTGTTGTAGGTTGCTCACCCTGTAAGGTTAATGCTAGAAAATCTTGCATGTCACCTCCTCATTACTTTTGGAAAGGATAAACCGAACCCAAACCTAAAATTTTGGTGAGTTCATCAAGCGCCATACGGCTTTCCATAAGCAAATGCGGATCTGCTAAATCTTCTTGAGCTAAACGATCACGATAGTGTTTATCTACCCATTGATTGAGTGTGCCAAACAACTGATCATTCATGAGGACTTTTGGATTTACAGCATTTAATTCAGTTTCGTTTAAAGCTACACGCAAGCGTAAACATGCTGGTCCACCACCATTACGCATACTTTCGCGTAAGTCATATACCTGAATAGCATCAATTGGTGTGCCCATTTGAATCATATCGTTCAAATAGCTCCACACTGCAGCATTTTGGCGAGACTCTTCTGGTACAACAATGGTCATACCACCATCTGGACGAGTCAAAATCTGGCTATTAAACAAATAAGTAGCCACAGCATCGTCTACAGTAACGCGGTTTTCAGGCACTTCAATTGAAATAAAGTCTTCACCGATGCTTGCCATCTTTTGACGAATTTCAGCAAAAGCTTGATCTTGATTTAAGAAAGCGTGTTGATGGTGGAATAGAACCTGCTGGTTACTTACCGCGATCACATCGTTATGGAAAACGCCTTGATCAATCACATCCGGATTTTGCTGAACAAAAACGGTATGAGCTTCATCTAAACGATGTAAACGTGCAATTGTTTCACTTGCTTCACGCGTCTGACGTGCTGGATAACGCTTTGGTCCCGGTAAGCCATTATTTAAATGTTGTTGACCATAAACAAATACTTGAACACCGCGCTTAGCATAATCACCACCTAAACGATTGTGATTTGCTGCACCTTCGTCACCGAATAAAGCCACTTGTGGTAAAGCTTCATGGTGTACAAAGTGACGTTCATTTTTAAAGATGGCTTGTAAAACTTGGCTCGTTGTTTCAGCTTCAATTGAACGGTGAAACTTATTGTTCAGGTTCGCTGCTGTAAAATGCACGCGCTCATCTTGGCTATCAGCCGAAGGTGAAACTGTTGCAGCATTTGCAGTCCACATTGGAGAAGCTGAACTTAAAGATGACAATAGCTCTGGTGAATAACGCATTGCTTGAGCAACAACGCTAATGTCATCTCCAGTAAAACCTAAACGGCGTAACATTGGAACATGTGGACGTTCATGCGGAGCAAGTACACCTTGTTTCATTCCCATATCAGCCAAGGCTTTCATTTTTAATAAGCCTTGTTTCGCTGCTAATTTTGGATTTGAGGTGTTATTACGGTTTTTGGTTGATGCTTCATTACCAAAAGATAAACCCGCATAGTGATGTGTTGGTCCCACTAAACCATCGAAATTTACTTCATATCCTTTCATTTTTTCTTTCCCTAGTGTTAAGGCAACACAATCCCTGGAGATAATTTTTCTGGCAAACTTAAGCTTTCACTTTCAAGTGAAGCCATTGGCCAAGCACAATAGTCAGCAGCATAAAACGCGCTTGCACGGTGGTTACCCGAAGCTCCAACACCACCAAATGGCGCAGCACTTGAAGCGCCTGTTAATGGCTTATTCCAGTTCACAATACCGGCACGTGCTTCAATCAGTAAGTCATCAAATAATTCACGTTTTGGAGAAACCAAACCAACAGACAAACCAAAACGAGTTGCATTGGCAATTTTCAATGCTTCATCAAAGCTGTCATAACGTTGAATGGTGGTAAGCGGACCGAAATATTCTTCATCTGGAATACCAGCCACACCTGTTACATCAACAATACCCGGAGTAAGTAGCGAGCTGTCTTCTTGAGGACGCGTCATTGGCAATAAGCTTTTGGCACCTAGCTCAAGTAACTTTTGCTGAGCATTCATCATGTTTGTTGCAGCAACCGATGAAATCACACCACCCATAAATGGTTGTTGCTCATCGTTCCAGCGACCAACTTTCAGGTTTTTAGCAACTTCAACAAAACGTTGAATAAATGCATCACCTTGCGCACCATTTTTGACTAAGATGCGGCGCGCACATGTACAACGCTGACCAGCCGAAACAAAAGCAGATTGAATAGTGAGGTTAACTACAGCATCAATATTTTCGATTTCATCGATAATAAGTGCATTATTACCACCCATTTCAAGCGCAAGAATTTTCTCTGGTGCACCCGCCATTTGCTTATGTAAGTGGTAACCCGTGTTAGCACTTCCGGTAAACAATAGACCATCAATTTCATGGGAAGCCGCCAAAGCTTCACCAGTAGTACGGCCACCTTGAACTAAGTTCATTACGCCATTTGGCAAACCTGCTTGTTGCCAAAGTTTTACAGTTTCTTCAGCAGTCCAAGGCGTTAATTCACTTGGTTTAAATACAACCGTGTTGCCTGCAAGCAATGCAGGAACAATATGTCCATTTGGTAAATGGCCCGGGAAGTTATATGGACCAAAAACTGCAAGTACACCATGTGGACGGTGACGTAACGATGCTACACCATCTGCCATTTCAGTTGAACTTTCACCGGTACGTTGGTGATAAGCACGAATCGAAATCGCAACTTTGCCAATCATTGACTGAACTTCAGTTAACGTTTCCCAAAAAGGTTTACTGGTTTCTTGGCTAATGACTTCTGCTAAATGTTTTTTATTTTCTTCAAGCAGCTTTGCAAACTTTTCTACAATCGCTACGCGCTCAGCAAAAGGTAAACGTGCCCATGCAGGAAATGCTGTACGTGCCGCTTGGCAAGCTTTCTCAACATCACTAGCTGTAGCTTCAGTACCAGACCATACAGTTTGGTTATCAACCGGATTTGTTTTTACAAATGTTGTACCGCTGCCTTGTAACCAGACACCGTTTATAAATAAAGAGTTTGACATCAGGATACTTCCATAGGATTTAGTGATAACACACGAACAGCGTGACCTTCTTGTACGCCGAGTTTTTCAGCTTGTTCATGGGTTAAATTTAGAGTGCTATCTACGAGATCAAGCTTCATTAACATAGCTCGATAGTCGTGATAATTATCATTGGCAACAAGGTATTGTGTTTTACCTACTGTTGTTTCATTTGTAATTTTGACTGTTAAAAATTGGCTTTCTTTAACTGCGCGTAACTCATCAATATTAGCTTCAATGGTTGGACCCGCATCAAAAATATCGACATATCCTTGATAACGTAAACCTTCAGACTCAAGCACATGATAAGCAGGCAGAGTATGTGGATGCATTTTTCCAATTACTTCTTGCGCGTCTTTTGGCAAGAGGTCTACATAAACTGGAAAACGTGGCATAAGTTCCGCAATAAAAACTTTTTGACCAATTCCACTTAAATAGTCTGCTGTTGAGAAATCCATATTGAAGAAATGGTGGCCAATCGCATCCCAGAAAGGCGAACATCCATTTTCATCAGAGAAACCACGCATTTCAGCAATCAGTTTTTTCTCAAAATATTGCTTAAATGCTGCAATAAACATAAAACGGATTTTTGATAAGAATTTACCGTTTTGGTTCTCACGACGTTCCGGATCTAAAAATAATGTACAGAGCTCACTGCTTCCTGTTCTGTCATTACTTAAAAATAGAGTCGGTAATGCTTTATAGACATTTAATGCTTTTGAAGCGTGTACTTGTGTTCCCACATGAAAGTTATACCAAGGTTCGATTAAACCTACAGCAACTTCAATTGCACTCACCCCAATAACACGTTGAGCTTCTGTATCTTCAAGAACAAACAAATAACCTTGTTCGCTCTTATGAACATTACCATTTAAAGTATTGCGAGTACGTGAAATTCGAGCCGAAAGCGTATCCATATTTTGTGGCAAGGAAGTCAGGCCAACACCTGACTTACCTGCTAATTTATAAATATCTTCAAGGTCTCGAAACTCGGCATGACGGACAATCATCATGGCTAGCTTTCCTTTTTTTTATTTAGCCAACTTTGCCAAAGCTCTTTTTAAACGAGTAATTCCTTCATCAATATCTTGTTCAGGAATAATCAGAGAAGGAGTAAAACGAACCACGTTAGGTCCTGCGATTAAAGCGAGTAGTCCTTCTTCGCCTGCCCAAGTTGTAATGTCTTTTGCTTTACCTGCATATTCAGCTTTTAATACACAGCCAATCAATAAACCTTGACCACGAATTTCATCAAAAACTTGATATTCAGCATTTAAAGTATTTAATGCATCAAGGAAATATTGATGACGGTGTTTTACACCTTCAAGTACTTCTGGCGTATTAATAAACTCGAATACAGCACCAGCAACCGCACTTGCTAACGGGTTACCACCATAAGTCGTACCATGTGTACCCACTGAAAAATGCGGCGCAAATTTATCAGTTGTTAACATTGCACCGACTGGGAAACCTCCACCTAGTGCTTTTGCAGTGGTTAACACATCTGGTGTAACACCATAGTTCATGTAGGCATAAAGTGAACCTGTACGGCCTACACCTGTTTGTACTTCATCAAAAATAAGTAAGGCACCGAACTCATCACATAGTGCACGTAAACCTTTTAAAAATTCGATGTCAGCAGGAATTACCCCACCCTCACCTTGTACAGGCTCTACAATCACGGCACAGGTTTGTTCATTAATGACTGCTTTGGCAGCTTCTAAATCATTGTAAGCAACGTGGCTAATGCCGTTTGGAAGTGGTGCAAAGTCTTGTGAATATTTAGGTTGACCACCTGCTGAAACGGTAAATAAGGTACGGCCGTGGAAAGCATTATTAAATGCCACAATGCCACTTTTACCTGCCACACCGCTGTCGAGCCCAACTTTACGAGCAAGCTTTAAGGCTGCTTCATTCGCTTCTGCACCCGAGTTACAGAAGAATACTTTATCTGCAAATGTTTGTTCAGTGAGTTGTTTAGCAAGGCGTAGAACGGGTTCATTGGTATAACCGTTACCTACATGCCAAAGTTTTGTTGCTTGTTCTGTTAATGCATTTACTGCCACTGGATGCGCATGACCTAATGCGTTTACTGCAATCCCGCCTGCAAAATCGATATATTCTTTATTTTCTTGATCCCAAATACGTGAACCTTCACCACGTACCGGAATGAAATTTGCCGGTGCAAAAACTGGAACCATCCAGTCATTAAAGTTGCTTCGAGTTACAGAAATTGGCTGTTCCATGCTTACCTCAGTATCTATTTAATTTATTTAATCTGTCTTACTGTCTTTCATTTAATTTATTTAGAAAAAGGGACTGAACAAATAACCCTATACATCCTTTATATTTGCTCAGCCCACTTTTTCTAAAAGGTAATTTCCTCAGATTAGCCTGGGAAAATACCGCGTTCTTTACGAGCTTTTAAGATACGCTCACATGCCAAGATGTAAGCTGCTGTACGTAAAGTACAAGCATTGCTGTTTGCTGTATTCCAAACGTCATGCATAGCTTGAACCATCAACTTGTCTAAACGCTCGTTGATTTCTTCTTCGGTCCAGAAGTAGCTCGCCATGTCTTGAACCCATTCGAAGTAACTTACAGTTACACCGCCGGCGTTACATACCACGTCAGGAACCACAACAATGCCACGCTCAACTAAAATATCTTCCGCTTTAGGATAAGTCGGGCCGTTCGCGCCTTCTAAAATCAACTTAGCTTTAATTTTTTCAGCACGTTCAACTGTGATTTGACCTTCTAACGCAGCAGGAATAATGATGTCTACATCTGCAGTCCAGAAATCTTCATCAGCAATTGCTTGCGCGCCAGCGAAACCACCAACACCACCTTGGTTTGCATTTACGTGTTCACGTAATGCAACAAGATCAATACCGTCAGCATTGAAAATTGTGCCAGTGTGATCTTGAACGTGAGTGATTTTTGCTTTTGATTCAACAAACAAGAAAGCAGCTTCACTACCTACGTTACCAAAACCTTGAACAGCGATTTTCGCGCCTTCAATTGGTAAGTTGATTTTTGCAGCTACTTCGCGACCTGTAACGAATACACCGCGACCAGTCGCTTTAACACGACCTAAAGAACCACCTAAGTGAACTGGCTTACCAGTTACAACACCAGTTACTGTATAACCTTGGCTTGTAGAGTAAGTATCCATCATCCAACCCATGATATTGGCATTTGTACCAACGTCTGGAGCAGGAATATCTTTCTGAGGTCCGATAATGTGGCCAATTTCAGTCGTATAACGGCGAGTTAAACGCTCTAATTCACGATTTGAAAGTTTACGTGGGTCAACACGGATACCACCTTTTGCACCACCAAATGGTAAGTTCAAAACAGCAGTTTTAATTGTCATCCATGCAGACAACGCCATAACTTCGTTTAAATCAACATTTGGATGGTAACGAACACCGCCTTTACCAGGACCACGAGACAAGTTGTGTTGTACACGGTAGCCTTCAAAGTGCTGAATAGAACCGTCATCCATCACGATTGGCACGTCAACAATAAGCGCACGCTTTGGACGTTTTAAAGTGTCGATAAACTCAGCTAAGTGGTCTAAGTACGGAGCAACACGGTCAATTTGTGCCAAGTAAGTTTGCCATGCATCGCTGTGTTCGTTTACGTATGAAAGATCTGACATCTTTTTTCCTATTTACCTATACAGACTCAGATGTGATAAATCCGCAGTCTTTATTATTCAGCAACCAAAACCTTGCAATAACAATGTCTTGATTTATTTATAAAATCTTCAGCTCTTCTAAAGCTTCAGACCTTTTAAATTCCATCTTGTGATATCAAAAGTACGATTTACTTTTATATATCGATATCTTTTACAATCTTTCTTTTGCCTCATCTGCTGTTTATAAAAACGTCTTTATAAAAGCAAAAGTTCCACCGCAATCAACTCAAACAAGTCGATCGTAAATAAGTGCAAAAGAGGTGATATAACCGTTTGGGAGTTAAAAAGAACTAGGGTTCATAAAACGAAAAAACCATAAGTCCATAAAATTATTTTTGACTAATCGATAGATCCCTCCATTAGTCTTTTTAAATAAAAATTGTTCACTAATACTGCAAGCTTCACGTCACTACTCAAGCTGGTTAATCATGCTTTCATATAGACATAAAATCTTTAAGTAAATATAGCACAGCGCAAGGTAATTTAGAACATTTTAAAAT